>NZ_JAMPJY010000008.1:0-207890 GCF_039961875.1 Trichocoleus sp. ST-U2
CCAAGAATATTCTGCTCAATGAGGGCATCCGGGCTTGGATGGCTCCTCAGGATCAACCCCACGAGAACTTTATCTTCCCTGAAGAGGTTCTGCCTCGCGGTAACGCACTGTAATGTCAGGAGTGAAATATTGAGTTAATTTTCTCTAACTCAGCATGGGCGGGGCGATCCCGCTCCTACAGCACTCCTCATTGAACGATACCCCGCCACTCGCGGGGTATTTTTTTTTCAAGCCAGCCCACATCTGCTCTAGCCTGTGCTAATCTAAATGAAGGGAATGAATCCTTAGCGATTTTTCCCCTACTCCTTTTGAGAATTAGACCGTTCAGGCAACAAGGAGGTGATGCCCATGAGTGATAGTAGTAAATTTATGGGTCATCAAATTAGCGTTAACCGGCTGAGCGTCGGAGCTGTTCTCTAAAAGCCGGTTTTAATCCCCTAGTGGGATTAACTAAAGGCTGAAAGAGCTAGGCTGGTATTTGGAGTTCCTTCCGACAGTCTGGTGCTAATTTGAAGACCCGCTAGACCGCCCTCACATTGAGTGTAATGGTGATACCAAAACGCTTCCCGTGGGGGCGGATAGTTTTTTAGGGGCTTTTTTTCAGGAAGGCGATGGCGTAGATACTCAGCGAGCTGGCAATTAACAAAGCATTCATCAGCTATCAAGTTAGCCAGGGAAGCAGTAGAAGAGAAAATGAAAAAAGTTTGGAGAAGCGATCGCCTAGATTAACAAATTAGTTGCTGTTGCTGCATCTCAATAGAAACAAAGCATCATCTACGAGAAATTTTGTACAATAAGGTGACGCTAACACTGACAACAGATGATAGCGATGGGTTGACAACAAAAGACTTTGATAGGGCGCAAGTCATTTTTAAAGAGTGACTTAGGTCATCCGAAAAATAACACGAAAAATCTCAATAAGCGCTCTAGCAATCATTTCAGGCGCTGGTGAGGTGGTGGCAGCGCCCAATCTGTGTTACGATGACTTGAAAAATCAAGAAGGATTGTCACTCTTTCTGAAAGATCTTTCTGAAAAAGTGTGTGTGAGGAAAAGAGGAAAGATGGCTAAATTAATGTGGAAATCTCTGCTAGTAAGTCCAGCAGTTTTGGGAGCGGCACTCGTGCTTTCTTCAGCTGCGATCGCAACTGAAAAGCCCGTAACATCTGAAGTAATTCAGCCCCAAACGACTGAGGCAAACCTACCGAAAGTTCAGTCAGTGGCTTTGGTTACTGCACCCCAAGCCCCGGAAGCTAACTCAGCCCCCGTGTTTTCAGCAACCGCTAAATCAGCCGAAGCGCTGAGTGCAGTTGAAGTGGAAACGCCAGAACAGTTAGCAGTAGCGCCGATTCAAGATGCAGCAACCGCCAACTCGGCAGAAGCGCTAAAGGTAGAGAAGCTCGATAGCACGTCTGTACCTGTAGTGCCAGCAGTAGAGACGCCAAAACAGTTGGCAGCAACGCCCATCCAGGACGCAGCAACCGCCAATTCAGCCGAAGCTCTAGGCGTAGACAACAGCGTGTCGGTTCCGATGGCAGCACCGACGAACACCAAGCTGGCTCAAAGCGCCCCAGCAGGAAATACAGTTGACAACAACAGCGTTTTAGAACAAATCAATCGCTACAGTCGGGAAGGAAATAATTCCCAAAGCCAAGTCACAAACGTCTCCCAACTGTCAGACGTGGAACCAACAGACTGGGCATACGAAGCGCTGCGAAGCCTAGTAGAGCGCTATGGCTGTATAGCAGGATATCCGGATGGCACCTATCGGGGCAACCGGGCAATGAGCCGGTATGAATTTGCGGCGGGTTTGAACGCTTGTTTGCTGCAAATCGAGAAATTAATTGCCGCGTCTACAGCAGATTTCGTTACCAAAGAAGATTTAGCCACACTTCAGCGGCTGATCGATGAATTTGGGGCAGAACTGGCAACCCTCCGGACGCGGGTAGATAACCTGGAAGGACGGGTGACGTTCCTAGAAAACCATCAGTTCTCGACAACCACCAAACTGGTGGGTGAAGCGATATTCGCTGTCACGGACTCGTTTACGGGTGATATTAGCGTTAGCGACTTCGATGTGGATGTCGATGACCGTGGCACCAACACCATCTTTGGGGACCGAGTACGTTTAGACCTGCAAACCAGCTTCACAGGTCGAGATATTTTGCACACCCGTCTCGCAGCTGGGAACCTGGGAGTTTTAACCCCCGAAACATTCGAGGGAACTCAGACTTTTAACCTCGGTTTCGGCGACGAAAACAACAATAACATTGGCTTAGACTGGCTGGCATACGAGTTCCCGTTTGGATCTTCCCAAGTTTACATCTCAGCCACTGGAGGACGCCATTCCGACTACACCCCTGTTTTAAATCCTTACTTCTATAACGGAGTCAGTGACAGTGGTAGCGGCTCACTCTCAACCTTTGCTCAGTACAGCCCCATTTATCGCATCGGGGGCGGCGCTGGTGCTGGTCTGAGGCTGGGTGTCGGTCGGGCACCGATTCTCGGCCCCACTTCATTAACTGTGGGTTATCTAGCAGATAATGCAAATAATCCTGCCGATAGCACACTGCTCGGAAGCGTAGCACCCGGACAAGATATTAATCAGCATGGTGGTCTGTTCAACGGTGACTATTCTGCTCTGGCGCAGCTCAATTTCACTGTCAGCGACCGATTCGGCCTGGCTGCAACCTACGTCCACGGCTACCATAGTTCCGGCAACTCGATATTCGACAGTGGCAGAGGACAGGGTGTAGTTGGTACCGGTTTCGCCAATAATCCAGGGCTTATAGGACCCGTACTTGGTCAAGTTGCACCCCAACTTGGTATAGCAACTGACCCAACTCCAACGGTCAGTAACTCCTACGGATTACAAGGTGCTTTCCGATTGGGTGACAGAGTTTCACTCAGTGGCTTTGTCTCTTATAGCGATGTCAGAGTGATTGGCGATGGGGATGGTGAAATCTGGAGCTACGGATTAGGGGTAGCCTTCCCTGACCTAGGTAAACGGGGTAACGTTTTGGGTATCTTCGCCGGTGCCCAACCCTATCTGGGAAGCCTCGAACTTGACGGTAAGCGGACTCCAGTTGGTAAAGATCGACCCTACCACATTGAAGCTTTCTACAAGTACCAGCTGACAGAAAATATCTCTGTTACTCCTGGGGTTATCTGGCTGACAGCTCCCGGTCAAACCGAAGCTAACGACGACGCTGTTATCGGTACGCTCAGAACTACGTTCAGCTTCTAGTAGCACAAAAGTTAGGCGGCTGGGTTAATCCAGCTTGCCCAATATTGTGAAATGAAATCAGTAAAGCCTCGCTCGATGCGAGGCTTTTTTGTATGATTTATTACCTAATGCAATTTCTGGGCTGTGGTAGGATGACAGGAAAAATTAAGAAGGATGTCAATCTTTCTGAATAAGGTGTGTGTGAGGAAAAGAGGAAAGATGGCTAAATTTATCTGGAAATCGCTGGTATTCAGCCCAGCAGTTTTGGGGGCAGCATTGGTTGTTTCATCGGCAGCGATCGCTGCACAAACGCCTGCTGCTAAAGAAGTGATTCAGCCCCAAACGACTGAGGCAAATCTACCAGAATTGCAGCCGGTAGCGATCGTTACTGCGCCAGAAACCCCAACAGTCAGCTCAATTCCTGTCTTTTCAGCCACCGCTGAGAAGTCAGAGTTAGAGCAGAAAGTTGTTGCGACGGAAGCGCCAGAACAGTTGGCAGTCGCACCCAGCCAGGAGCCAGCAACCGCCGACTCAGCTCAAGCACTCAAGGTAGAAACCATTGAAGGCACATCTGTGCCAGTAATACCAGCAGCCGACTCAAAGCTGGCTCAAAGCGCCCCAGCAGCGAATACGGTTGACAATAACAGCGTTTTAGAACAAATCAATCGCTACGGTCAAGAAGGGAATAATTCCCAAAGCCAAGTCACCAACGTATCTCAACTGTCAGACGTGGAACCAACAGACTGGGCATACGAAGCGCTGCGAAGCCTAGTAGAGCGCTATGGCTGTATAGCAGGATATCCGGATGGCACCTATCGGGGCAACCGGGCAATGAGCCGGTATGAATTTGCGGCGGGTTTGAACGCTTGTTTGCTGCAAATCGAGAAATTAATTGCCGCGTCTACAGCAGATTTCGTTACCAAAGAAGATTTAGCCACACTTCAGCGGCTGATCGATGAATTTGGGGCAGAACTGGCAACCCTGCGGACGCGGGTAGATAACCTGGAAGGGCGGGTGACGTTCCTAGAAAACCATCAGTTCTCGACAACCACCAAACTGGTGGGTGAAGCGATCTTCGCTGTCACGGACGAGTTTAGCGATCGCGAGGACACCAATACCATTTTTGGCGATCGCGTTCGTTTAGACTTCCAAACCAGCTTCACGGGTCGAGATGTATTGCACACCCGTCTTGCGGCTGGTAACACTACACCTTTTCTTGCAAAGCTTCCACCTCAACCTGATAGTTCATTCGAGGGCAACCAGACCTTTGACCTTAATCCCGGTAACAACAACGATATCATTCTAGATTGGTTGGCATATGAGTTTCCTTTTGGCAGCTCAAAAGTTTACCTAGCCGCTGCGGGAGGAATTCATGCCGACTACGCTCCCGTCCTCAACCCTTACTTTTATGACGGAGACGGAGGTACCGCTGCACTTTCGTCATTTGCTCAGCAGAGTCCTATCTATCGTATCGGTGGCGGTGCCGGTATCGGGATCAGGCTCGGTGTAGGCACGGCACCGATTCTCGGTCCCACTTCATTAACTGTTGGTTATCTGGCAGATAATGGGAGTCTTCCTGGCAATGATTTTGGTCTGTTCAACGGGGACTATTCTGCCCTCGCCCAGCTCAACTTTACTGTTAACGATCGCTTGGGCTTAGCTGCAACCTACGTCCACGGCTACCATAACCGGGGGGACGGGATTTTTGACCTTGGTGGAAGTCCTCGCTCGTCGCCAGGTGCCCGCCCGATAACAGGTACTCTCGGAGCTAACGATCCAACGCTTGCAACTGGAACAGGCGCTCGGTTCCCATTAGTACTGGATAGGGATAGCCCAATGAGCACTAACTCCTATGGTCTTCAGGCTGCCTTACGACTGAGCGACAGATTCTCTGTGAGCGGCTTTGTTGGGAAGACTGATATTAGCTCCGTTCAAAATAGTACCAGAGGTGATGTCTGGTACTACGGGTTAGGTGTGGCCTTCCCCGATTTGGGTAAGCGGGGGAATATCCTGGGAATTTTTGCAGGTGTAGAACCCTACTTGGCAGGTCTTGAAGTTCAAGGCAGCCCAGTCGGGATTAAGAACGATCTCTCTTATCACCTCGAAGGATTCTACAAGTACCAGCTGACGGATAACATCTCCGTGACTCCCGGCATCATCTGGATTACCGCTCCCAACCAAAACAACGATAACGAAGATGCCGTTATTGGCACGCTCAGAACAACGTTCAGCTTCTAGGGAGACGGAAGTAGTAGCCCGCACATTGCTAGGACAGGTGGTAATGGGTAAGGGGTGATTACTCCCTCTGTCCCTCTTCTCCCTTGCTCCCCTGCTCCCAGCTTTTGTGTCGTAAATTTTGCGAACCCGGTTATGCCCCGTATTAGCGGGGCTTTTTTATTGGCGAATGCTTAAACCGACAAACTCCGGTGGAGAACCGGGGTATACTGGAATAGACGATCCCTCACACTCGATCTCAAGCTTGTGGAACTTTCCTGTAAAACAGAATATGCGCTGTTGGCTCTGTTAGAGCTAGCGTGTCACTACAACGACAACGAACCGTTACAAATTCGGCAGATTGCGGCTCAACAAAATATCCCCGATCGATATTTAGAACAGCTGCTGGCGACATTGAGGCGTGGCGGTTTAGTGCGTAGCCAACGTGGAGCAAAGGGAGGCTATTTGCTGTCGCGGGAACCTTGGAAAATTACGCTCTTAGAAGTTGTGAGTTGCTTGGAAGGATTGGATGCCAAACCTTCTGAGAACAACAACACTTCCAAAACGGTAGAAAGTGCCGTGGTAGAGGAAATCTGGCAGGAAGTGCATCAAACAGCTAATTCGGTCTTACAAGGATACACGCTTCAAGATTTAGCAGAAAAACGGGATTCTAGGCGTCAGCTTGACATCATGTATTACATTTAAAAATTAAAAATTGAAAACTAAAAATTTAAAAAGAAGCATACTTCTTTTAATTTTTAATTTTGCACTTTTTAATGATTGATGTTGACTTCTGACTCCTCATAACCAAGAAAAAAACTAAAATCTATGCGGATTGCTCAAAACATTACAGAATTAATCGGTCGGACGCCTTTAGTACAGTTGAACCGCATTCCCCAAGAGGAAGGCTGTTTGGCTCGGATCGTGGTGAAATTGGAGGGGATGAACCCAGCTGCCTCGGTCAAAGACCGGATTGGGGTGAGTATGATTAATGCGGCAGAAGAGCAGGGGTTGATCCACCCAGGCAAAACAATTTTAGTGGAACCGACTTCTGGGAATACGGGTATTGCTCTAGCGATGGCGGCAGCAGCCAGGGGCTATCGGCTGATCTTGACAATGCCAGACACGATGAGTACCGAACGACGGGCGATGCTGCGGGCTTATGGAGCAGAACTGGAACTGACCCCTGGCATTGAGGGGATGAGCCGCTGCATTCGTAGGGCGCAAGAAATTGTTGACAGCACGCCTAATGCTTATATGCTGCAACAGTTTAGCAATCCAGCCAACGTCCAGATTCACCGGGAAACCACTGCTGAGGAAATCTGGGAGGATACAGACGGGCAGGTGGATATCCTGGTCGCTGGAGTGGGCACCGGCGGCACGCTTACGGGTGTGGCAGAGGTGATTAAACCACGAAGACCGGGTTTTAAAGCGATCGCCGTCGAACCCATCAGTAGCTCAGTGTTGTCCGGCGGACGCCCTGGCCCCCACAAAATTCAGGGCATCGGTGCTGGGTTTATTCCCCAAGTGCTGAAAGTTGAGCTGATTGATGAGGTAATCGCAGTGACAGATGATGATGCGATCGCCTACGGTCGTCGTCTTGCTCGTGAAGAAGGACTGCTTTCCGGCATTTCCACGGGTGCTGCCCTCTATGCTGCCATCAAGGTCGCTCAGCGCCCCGAAAATGAGGGACGATTGATTGTCATGGTTCAGCCCAGCTTTGGAGAACGCTACTTAAGTACACCCCTGTTCCAAGATCCAGAACCGCGAGTGCCAGCTGTGCTGGGTTGACGCTACAGTAACTGTTAGTGGTCATTAGTTAAAAGCTCATGAGCTATGAGTCATTAGTCATACCTCTACCTACTAATGACTCATGCCTCTGACAGAAAGCTATTTCCATGACAGATTCCACTCACTACGACACCCTTGATATTAGTCCCGCAGCGACTCCGGTACAGATCAAGCAAGCTTACCGGCGTCTAGTGAAGCTGTTTCATCCAGATGGTAATCGCGAAACAGCGAACCACGAGCAAATTGTCCGGATTAATGCTGCTTACGAAATACTGGGCGACCCTCAACAGCGGCAGTCTTATGACCAGATGCTGCTCAAAGATCGCCTGAGACACGAACAATCTGTTAACAATCATCCGTCGCGACGAGCCGAATCATCAGCGACATATACTTCGGCGCGATCGCAGCGATACCAGCAAGCCGATGCTTCGGCGCGATCGCAGCGGCAACAGCAAGCCGACACCGAAAACCGATACTACGCGCATCGACAACAGCAAGCCAACGCTGAAAACCGATACTACGCGCATCGACAGACAGCAATAGATGCCGACGAACAACTGGAGCAATGGCTTCAGAAAGTCTATGTGCCGGTCAATCGCTTGATCTGTCGCATTCTCAATCCTCTGGCAGACCAACTAGACCAACTTTCAGCCGATCCTTTTGATGATGAACTGATGGAACAATTTCAGGCTTACCTGAAAGAGTGTCGTAACTATCTCAAACAAGCTCAGCTGGCTTTTCGTTCTTTGCCTAATCCAGCCAATGTTGCTGGCGCAGCAGTTCACCTTTACTACTGCCTCAATCAAGTAGCAGATGGCATTGAAGAGTTAGAACTTTTTACGCTCAACTATGATGAAGGCTACCTGCACACAGGTCAAGAACTTTTTAGAATTGCCACTGGTTTGCGCTGCGAAGCGCAATACGCAGTCAAAGACATTGCTTAACCATTAAAAATTAGAAACTAGCTTTTTTTCTCGTTACCAGTAGGGGCTTTTTCTGTACCGTCCCCTACTGTGGTAACGGGGCTTGGATGAAAGTAAAGCCTCCCCAGTGCCCAAAACAAAAATAAAAATTTAAGAATTTCTCAATTTTTATTTTTTAGTTGTTTCTCTGGGATTCCAACGCATTACATCTGTCCAAGGAGCTTTTTTAACTGTAAAGTCACAAGACAAAATGTGAGTAACGGAATTGCCCGTCTCACTCGTAGACCTCAATAAATGTAGCACTAGCGTTAGAGAAAAGCGCAGCGTACTCTCAGGACTAGAGAGTTTTTTGAGCTTGGATGGATCAAAAAGGGACGCTGAGATTTTCAAAACATCGGTTTGCAAGTCGCGCTGGAGAACGTCTTCAACAGTTATTTTTTCTTTAAGAATTTTTCCAGATCCAATGAAGCTATAAACTTGACGCTGGGAGAGATCCAGAATCATGCTGGGCGTCAGGCGAATCACTCGCCGCGATCGCCCGTCAAAATCTGTCAGCGAACTGCGATCCCAATCTACGTCAATTGAATGCTCCGCAGATTTATTGTCAATCTGGATTGATAGTTCGCGCAGTCGATCTAGTTGGTATCGCTTTTCCAGCTTAAATTGGATATCGACGCGATCTCTTAGATTTTGTGTTTCCAGTTGTCCATTTAAGGATTCCCGATCGAGATGGACAATCACTTGATTTCTATCTACCGATTTAAAAACTCGGTATAAAACGTAAGTGACACAGATGATGTAGACAGTCAAGATGAATAAATTGCGGTCATCCAAAATTAGTAATTAGTAATTGTTAAGTGGGAAAAGTTTTTAATTAGAAGTTTTACTTTTTGAAATAAAAAACTTATTGTACTTCAAAATTAAGTAATTAAAAACCAAAATTTTTGTCTCCCATTAATTTTTAGCAAAAAATTACAGGCTATAAGAAAAGTAATTTATGAACATGATACTAGTCATCCTTAACTGTGGAAAAATTATCAAACCAGCCACGCCGCCAGAAAAAGTAAATTAAACCAGATGCGATCGCTATCATTAATGCCCAGCAAAGCGGATAGCCTAAATACCAGTTTAGTTCTGGCATATTGAATGGTGATTTTTCTGTATTAAAGTTCATGCCGTAGATTCCAGCAACAAAAGTGAGGGGAATAAAAATACTGGAAATTACAGTCAAAAGCTTCATAACTTCATTCATTCTGTTACCAACCGAGGACATATAAACATCCATTAACCCAGAGGATAGTTCTCGATATGTTTCCACCATGTCCATTACTTGAACCGCATGATCGTAACAGTCTCTTAGATAAATTCGGACTTCTTCACAAATAAGAGGACTCCCATCTCGAATTAAGGAATTTATGGCATCTCGCTGGGGCCAAATAGCGCGACGGAGTGCCAACAATTCGCGCCTAACTTGATAGATTTTATCTAGAGTCTTACGTGTAGGATTGGCGATAACTTCTTCCTCTAAGTCTTCAATTCGCTCACCATAAACTTCCAAAACCGGAAAAAATCCATCAATAATTGAATCCAACAGTGCGTAGGCTAAATAATCGGCACCGCGCTTGCGGATAGTACCCTTATTGTGACGAATGCGATCGCGCACGGGTGTAAAACAATCCCGCAGTGGTTCCTCCTGCACAGTGAGCAAATAATGTTTCCCCAAAATTAAACTCACTTGTTCGCTGTAGAAGCCAGTGCCTTTTTCTTTAGGCATCACCATCCGGCTAATAAGCACCAGATGGTCTCCCTGATCATCCACTTTGGGTCGCTGGGGTACATTTACCACATCTTCCAAAACCAATGGATGTAAATGAAAAACCTGTCCCAATTCTCGCAAAATTTCTTCATCTCCTAAGCCCAACACATCCACCCAAGAAACCGACTCGGTATCCAAATAGCTAGCGCACGCTGCTGGGGTCTCAAGTGGCATGCAGATGCGGTTTGCCTCGTTGTAGTCAATTAAGATAATTTTGGGTGGCGGAGAATTTTTATTAATAAAAATTGTTCCTGGTAGACTACCGGGTTTATCGTAAAAGTCTTCAAACAAAGAATTATCATCGTCTTCGTCTACATTGTATTGTGTAACTACTTCCGCAGGCTGGGGGCGTCTTTGTGTCATTTGCATTTACTCCTACTCAGTATTTATTTTAGAATTTTATCTATTCTTTATTCAGCAAAATTCTCTTTTAATTAATTCAATTTCTTCCTGAAAACTATTAGCATAATTCCACCCAAAATATCCTGCAAATTTGCGATCTTCATTAGTATCGAATATATAAACATGGTGTATATTGGCAAAATTAACATACATTTGTATACTACCGCTACCATCTCTAAAATTTAGATGCAGTAATTTTTTATCAAAGATATAGTTTACTGGAGTTAAAACATTTTTAACTTCAGGTAATTTTTTTAAGCGAGATATAACATCATACATAATATTTTTACCAGACAAAATATTATCAGTAATTAAATTAGCTGTTTTAGAACAATTCATATACCAGTGATGAGCATCAACAACTCCTAAAGCTAAGGCTGCATCCACTTGACCGACAGTATAGGCAGTATTTTCCGCCAGGTTAGCATGATCTAAAATATACTCATCTTGTAAAAATATGTTAGCAGACGAATTAATGTTAAAGCTTGTCCGAAGCGGATAGGCAATAATATCAGAGGAATGAATTATATTAATCCATCTCAAACCTTGGTTTTTATAATTCTTAGCAAAACATTTAACTTTATTAGGATTAATACCTAACATGGTGTTAAAGAATAAAATAGGAGAACTCATTGTGGTAATACTCCTTAGGTAAACTTGTCTTTTGGAGGTGGAATCACCTAGTCCTTTAATCATTGTACGGATATGAAACGCCGCATCATCAGAATCAAATCTATCGGAGAACAAACTATCCCATAGGATGACGCTTCCCAAGGAATGGGCAACAATATGAAGGTCAGTTTCTTCAGGGTTACGTCTTATAAAGTCCTCTAGTTGATCTGCAATCAGTTCTCTAATTTTTACGCCCCGTTCTTGATTAAGGTAGGTGAAAGCATCTCCAACGAATTCAGATAGAAAGCCTTGTCTAAAGTGTTGATACCTCAAAATGGTTTGAATATCTAAATTTGGAGATTCCTTTTTAACTTTCTGTAAATCTTGATGAATCCAGTTCCACATCCTCCCAACATCATTTAAAACATCGCCCCAAAAACTATAATAAAAGTGAGGGAGTAATTCACCTCTTTTGGTAAACTCTTCTGTAATAAAACCTTTCAATTTATCTCCATATTTAACATCCCGTGTAGCAACCCCGTGAAGAAAAAAGACTAGCATTGTTAAAGTTAATCCTCTAGCTGAAAGAAAAATATCTAAGGAACTACCTTCATATAAGATTCCCGATGATTTACCTAAAGTAACAGTATTTACTGAAAATTTTCCTAAAATGCTGATTAAACAGAAGTTTGAGGAATTATCCCAGTTAAGTAGGTTTGAACCCTATAATTTTTCAATACTGTAACACTCTTACAATGAGCGATCGCTACAAAAAAGCAGCTTGCCGTTTGAGACAAGCTGCTTTTCTTTCAGTCCACAAAGGTGGGCTTTGTTTTTTTAGCTTCAGGTTTCAACCTGTGGGCGCTGGGGACGCGAACAATGGACTACATCATGCCCATGCCGCCCATGCCACCCATGCCGCCCATGCCACCCATGCCGCCCATGCCGCCCATGCCGCCCATGCCGCCCATGCCGCCCATATCCGGGGCACCAGCCGCTTTCTTCTCAGGCTTCTCGACAACCAGGGCTTCAGTGGTCAACACCATCCCGGCAATCGAACCGGCATTTTGCAACGCCGAACGTACAACTTTCGCAGGGTCGATAATCCCAGCGGCGATCAGGTCTTCAAATGTGTCGGTAGCCGCGTTGTAACCGATATTCAAATCAGTCTCGCGCACCTTCTCGACAATGACAGAGCCTTCGACACCGGCATTATCTGCCATCTGACGCAGGGGAGCTTCTAGAGATCTGCCCACAATGTCAGCACCGACTTTTTCTTCGGCGTCCAGACTATTTTTAATGTCAGCAACTTTCTTGCTCAGGTAAATCAGCGTCGCGCCACCGCCAGGAACGATACCTTCTTCCACAGCAGCTTTGGTCGCGTTGAGGGCGTCTTCAATCCGCAGCTTGCGGTCTTTGAGTTCGGTTTCGGTCGCTGCACCCACTTTGATGACGGCGACACCACCGGCAAGCTTAGCAATTCGCTCTTGCAGCTTTTCTTTGTCGTAGTCAGAATCCGTTTCTTCTAGCTGCTTGCGAATTTGGGCAATCCGCTTTTGCACATCTGCCGTCTTGGCATCACCAGCGACGATGGTGGTGTTTTCTTTATCAATGGTGATTTTCTGAGCGGTTCCCAGCATCTCCAGGGAGACGGTATCTAGGCTCAAACCAACTTCTTCTGAGATTAGCTGACCGCCAGTGAGAACGGCGATATCTTGCAGCATCGCTTTGCGGCGTTCGCCAAATCCAGGCGCTTTGATGGCGGCTACATTCAGTACGCCCCGCGCTTTATTTACCACCAAAGTTGCCAAAGCTTCTCCTTCGATGTCTTCGGCAATAATCAGCAAAGCTTGACCGGAACGGGCAACTTTTTCCAAGACGGGAATCAAATCCTGGATAGAGTTGATTTTTTTATCCGTCATCAAAATCCGGACGTTTTCATATTCCACCACCATCCGTTCGGAATCGGTGATGAAGTAGGGAGAAATGTAGCCGCGATCCAGCTGCATCCCCTCGACGACATCCAGTTCCGTTGCCATCGATTTGGATTCTTCAACGGTGATCACGCCGTCTTTGGTGACTTTATCCATCGCTTCGGCAATCATTTTGCCGACTTCTTCATCGTTACCAGCGGAGACGGTTGCCACTTGAGCGATCGCGCTACCTTCCACTGGTTTCGCGATCGCTACAATCTCCTCCACTAAGAAGGCGATCGTTTTTTCGATTCCCCGCCGCAAACTCACTGGATTTGCCCCAGCCGCTACGTTCTTCAAGCCCTCACGAATCATCGCTTGAGCCAGAACCGTCGCCGTAGTCGTGCCATCACCCGCAATATCTTTCGTTTTGGATGCCACTTCCTGAATCAGTCGAGCGCCTGTATTTTCCAGGGGGTCTTCTAATTCAATTTCCTTGGCAACGGTGATACCATCGTTCACAATTTGGGGTGCGCCAAACTTCTTCTCTAGAAGGACATTCCGCCCTTTCGGCCCCAGCGTAATGCGAACGGCGTCTGCCAGGACGTTCACGCCCCGCTCTAGTGCCCGCCGCGATTCGTCATTAAATGCAACGATTTTTGCCATGTTTTAGGTTTTCAGAGCGCTTCCATTAGTCAATTTAGCACTCACTGGCACAGAGTGCTAATCCGAGAGGATGAGAGTCCTCACCTCGACTGATATGGGGGAGGTACATAATAAACAGCTAGAGCAATCAATGGCACGTTTGAGTTACTTTTTGTAACGAAATTGCCGAATTCTCGATAACTAGAGCGGATTGGATTGAATGCGTTTATCATCCACTTTTTGATGCTCTGTCCTTGACAAAGGAAATAATTTATGCGTTCACCAAAAAAAAGAGCGGTAGGGCTGCAACCTTGCTGCGATAGACTTCATCCCATTTGTTGTATCGTTCCTCCTCATATGCTGAAGGAGGTTCTCCAGAATGGCAACCCTGAGCAGCGGGCATGGGCTTTTCAAACCTTAACCGTGTCAGAACAGTTTCGCGGACGGCGCTTGACAGTGGGAAATATCTCGTTCGCAGCATCAGCGGGTGAGAAGCGTCGTACCATCTTTGATGCCAAAAATGGCAACGATCTACCAGGCACCTTGGTGCGTAGTGAAGGCGATCCTCCCAGCGACGATCCCGCGATCAACGAAGCCTATGACGGGTCGGGTGCGACTTATGACTTGTACGAGGAGGTATTTGAGCGGAATTCCATCGACAATCGAGGGCTGCGTTTGGACTCGACGGTTCATTTTGGCGTGAAGTATGACAACGCTTTTTGGAACGGCGACCAAATGGTCTACGGTGATGGGGATGGAGAGATTTTTGAACGCTTTACCAAGGCGATTGATGTGATTGGGCACGAGCTAACCCACGGCGTCACCCAATATGAAGCCAATCTAATCTATTACGGCGAATCTGGCGCATTAAATGAATCTTTTTCCGATGTCTTTGGTTCCCTGGTGAAACAGCGGGTTCTCAATCAGACAGCCGAAGAAGCTGACTGGATTATCGGGGAAGGGTTGTTTACCGCCAATGTTAAGGGCGTTGGGATTCGCTCAATGAAGGCACCGGGGACAGCATACGATGACCCAGTGCTAGGCAAAGACCCCCAGCCAGCGACTTATAAAGACCGCTACAAAGGGCTGGAAGATAACGGAGGCGTGCATATCAACTCAGGGATTGCCAACCGTGCCTTTTATTTAGCAGCGGTGGAAATTGGCGGCTACGCTTGGGAAAAGGCTGGGAAAATCTGGTATATCGCTTTACGCGATCGCCTGCGCTCTAGAGCGAATTTTAAACGGGCTGCGAATACTCTCATTACAGTCGCTGGAGAACTCTACGGCGAAGGCTCCAAGGAGCAAAATGCAGTCCGCAAAGGTTGGGAAGAAGTGGGAGTGATTTAAATTAAAAATTGAAGAGGCATTCTTCATTTTTAATTTTTAATTTCTGCGTGCGGCTGCCATCAGCCATTCCAGCAGCGGTCTTAAGTTTCCAGGTACGGCGGATTCACTCACTAAAACAGTATGTTGCTGAGTGTTTTCTTCTACCGTTAGCTTGTACTGAAAGCGGTCGGGTTGGGGAGTGTTGGAAGCGATCGCGGCAGGCAAATCAAAGAAATCAGCTGCGTCAATCAGGAGGCGCAGCTGATTTGCTTCATTTGCAGGCAGAGTCGTAGTGTCAAAAACTTTTGTCAGGCGCATCCCAGCAAAGCCGCCAGTCCGTTCAAAAGAAATTCGCATAGTTTCCCTCGCAGGGAGCAAGACTAACTCCATAGTAAGCAGTGATGGATGTTATTCTTTGTCGGCCTCTCTCTTTCCCACTCCGACCGCGAGGAGAGCGTCACTACGCTCACAGTCCTCTGCCGCTATGGTCGCTATGCCATCACCATACCGCCGTCCACATTGAGCGTTTGACCCGTGATATAGGCGGCAGCCGGATCGGCGGCTAGGAATCGAACTAAACCAGCAACCTCCTCTGGTTGACCGTAACGACCGAGGGGGATGAATTTTAAGATTTCCTCTGATTTGATATTGCTCGTCATATCGGTGGCGATAAATCCAGGGGCAACAGCATTGACTGTAATGCCGCGAGTGGCGAGTTCTTTGGCGACGGTTTTTGTAAATCCAATCACTCCCGCTTTGGCAGCGCTGTAGTTTGCCTGACCGGGGTTGCCCATCTGACCGGCAACGGATGAAATATTAATAATGCGCCCGGAGCGTTGCTTCAGCATCACCTTACTGATAGCTCGCGTACACAAAAAGACGCCAGTGAGGTTAAGGTCAATCACGGCTTGCCAATCTTCCGGCTTCATCCGCAACAACAGGGTATCGCGGGTAATTCCAGCATTATTCACCAAGACATCAACGCGCTTCCACTTCTCCATCACGGTGTTCAGGAGGGCGTCTACTTGATCGGCTTTGGATACGTCTGCTTGGAGGGCGATCGCACTACCGCCTGCTGCGGTAATTTCACTCACGACTTCTTCGGCTGCTCCACTAGAACTGGCATAGTTAATCGCTACACTGGCTCCCTCAGATGCCAATTCTAGGGCGATCGCTCGACCAATTCCTCGTGAAGCGCCGGTAACGATGGCAACCTGTCCGCGCAATCTTTGCTGGCTCTCTGGCAATGCTTCCATCAATAAATTCCTCTCGATCCGTTATGAACGCGGTTATTTAACTGCGCTAACGATCTTAGGTCGATTCGTACCTCGGACTGAACGAATCAATACTCCAAAAGATTACGATTGTCGTGAAAGAGCAGAAAACACTTTGATCGCATGGCAACTAAAAAGCAGTTCAACAATTTTCAAGAGTTACTGTCTGGGTCTGAAAAGCCAGTGTTGGTGGATTTTTACGCGACTTGGTGCGGTCCTTGTCAGATGATGGTCCCGATCCTGGAGCAGGTAAGCGCCCAGATGAACGAACGGTTACAGGTTGTAAAAATTGATACGGATAAATATCCAAACTTGGCGAGCCAATATCAAATTCACGCCCTACCAACGTTGGTTTTATTTAAAAATAGTCAGGTAGTTGAGCGCATTGAGGGTGTGCTGACAGCTCCACAACTCATCCAGCGCCTAGAAGCGTTGGTTTAAGGCTACATCGGCAGTATCTGGGTGTAACCAATAGCTCTCTTTGGTGAAAGCATCCGGAGCTGCTGACGAGCGCGGACGCAGATATTTACGGGAACTCATATCTTGCCGCCTTCTGAGTCAGCTGCCAAACCAGCCCGGAACTTGACTTCCGGGCTAATCTTTCAACTTGGTGCATATCTCGGAAAGCTGGGAGAAGTGCTGCGAAGGGAGGCTGCATTTTTACCGCCGAGATGCCAAACCGAAATTCATTTCTGGAGAGCAGTTGGTAATCTACAAAGCTAAAGAAAGCGAACCCTTAAATCAGTTGCCAATAGTCATTAGTTTGTTGCTAATGACTATTGGCAAATGACTAAAGACCCATTACCACTTACGGATGTTTAGCCCATCAAAAGGGAATCGGATGAGCGATCGCTATCATACGGAAGGCTTTCTCAGCTTCAACACAAGTTGCCTAGTCTTGAGAAGTGCCTGGAGCAACGCTTGATTCTGGAGAACTATTGGGAGGAGCCACCACAACCCCTTTATCCCCACGTTGCTCGCGTTTTTTTCGATCTGCTTTTAGCATATCTTCCATAGCCAGCTGCATTTGAGCCATTTTCTCCAAATTGCTGCGATACAGCTCTAGGTCTTTGAGTAATTTATCTTCTGGCAGGTTTAAGGCATTACAGATTTGCTTGAGCGCCTCAATCCGCTGCTTTTCGTCTTTTACCAAATCGGAATCTGCTACTTCCAGCAGCGTAAATAAACCAATCGCGAACAAACGGCTGTACTTAAACGGAGAATTGTTAGCGATCGCCTGCACAGCAGCGTGCAAGTCATCAGCGCCGTGACTAGGAGCCGTTGGGTTTAACCAGGCAACGATATCCTTCCCACCCAGACGCATGGCTAATTCTTCCAGCCGCTGGGCATCCTGCTTGTACTGTTGCGGCTCGTTCTCGACTGCTCGACAGAGGGCTTCAAAAATCGGTTCTTTATCTCGTTCTGGTCGATAGCCTTGCATGAAGCGGTTAAAGGATGTCACCACGCCCAATGCATAAATGGGGTCGTAGCGAAAGTCCACATTGACCGAAAGCAAGTGCATTTCCACCATCAACTCTTCTACCACCCGCCGGTAGATGGAGTTAATGGGGCGGGTGTGTAGGGTATAGAAAGTTCTTTTGGTGTCTGATACAGTGCGGACGTTATTCACCGGAAAATTTTAAGTTTGAGGGCGATGTAAACTCATTGTCACAGCTTTTGGACACCTTTGCCAAGGCAATGTCTTGTAGAGACTCTCGGCGATACAATGCCGGGGATCGCAGAAATTATTCATTGGTAATTGGGAAAAGGGTCTTAGAAGTTAGAGATACGCCTTCCTTATCCTAAATTCCGATTGCTGATTACCCATTATCGATTAGCCATTCCCAATGACTTTTTCTCCTGAACTAACGCTCCTGGCTCAATATATAGCTGGAGAATTTGAGAATTCAGAACAAGCGACAAGAGAACCCGCTTGGTACGTAAACCTCCGCCTTTGGCTGCGACCCGTACCGCTGTTTGCAGAAGATAGCCTCACCCTGTTTGCAGAGCAAGCGAACATCCTGCAACTGGATCGTCCCTATCGTCCTCGGATTCTGCGCCTGCGCCACAGCGACACCTCTCAAGCCTCGCTGATGGTGCAATACTATATGCTGAAAGATCCCGATCGGGTCAGAGGTGCCGGTCAAAATCCAGCCTTGCTGAAGACGCTTATACCAGAACAGATGGAACTTCTCCCCGGCTGTACCCTCGCCGTCATTCAGCAACCCTTACCTCAAAATACCTATAACTTTTCTACCGCACCCGCGACTGATGCCCCCTGCTGTTTTACCTATCAAGGAGAAACTTACCAGGTTTCTTTAGGGTTTGAGGCGCGGCATCAAGAATTTAGAAGCTATGACAAGGGAATTGACCCCCAAACAGGCAGAGCCATCTGGGGGGCACTGCTTGGCCCCTATATTTTCACTAAGCGCGAAGATTTTTCCGCTGAGCTAGCAATTTGAAATCTTTTGTCCTTAGTTAAGGACGATTGACTGCATAACTCATGAATAATTTAGCTGACCATGCTGCGAGGCACTCCTTCAAGAGCCTCTTCCTCGGTTTCAAAAATTTCAAACACCGAATCCATCATGGTGACTTCAAAAACGAGTTTTGCCTCTGGATGGACGTTACATATGCGGAAACTGCCTTTTACTTTGTCAGCATCTCGCATTCCTGCCACCAAGGATGTTAGACCAGAGCTGTCAATAAAATTAACTTGACCGAGATTCACAACTACGTGGCGACTGAGTTTGGAAATACATTCCTGCAACTTCAGACGAAACTGCCATGCGGTTGTAATATCCAGGCGTCCAGTGGGGGCTAAGACGATGACTGTCGTCCCGTCTTGAGTCGTATGTGTTCTCTGATCGATATGAATCACCAAGACCTCCTTGCTCCGGAAGCTCCGTCTATATTTAATATCTAGATAGGAGCCGCATTTTACTACGATTGCTCCCATGATTTGAGCTTTCAGTAGTCTAACTCTAACTTAGAGATTAGAGCTACCAAAAATTCAGCTCGCCTAATCTTAAAGCAAAGCTTGAAAAAAATTACATTAAATTCGGCTTCTAGCAGACTGGATTGGCGCGATCGCCCATTAAGATAGCACTCAGAATCATACAGGTAGAAGATTCCAGTGTTACTCACAACTCTGCTTCAATATCCGGAAAAAAGGGATCGCCTCCTCTTCTAGGGGAGAGGATGGTTCCAGGGGCATCCGGGGGGTTGAAGCAGTCGTTACAGTTCTCGTAGATTTCTAATACCGAATCCATCATGGTGATTTCCAGCACCACCTTGGCGGCTGGAAGCAGATTGCAAAGGCGGAAACTCCCGTTTACCTTATCCGCATCTCGCATCCCTGCCACCAATGAGGTGAGACCAGAACTATCAATAAAATTCACTCTCCCAAGATTTACGACCACATGACGACTGAGTGTATAAAGACTCTCTTGTAATTTCACGCGAAATTGCAAAGCTGTGGTGATATCCAGCCGTCCTGTTGGTGTCAAAACGATAATCTTCGTGCCGTTTTGGGTCGTGTATGTTTTCTGGTCGATGTGAAGCACGAACACTCACCTCTAAAGATGGGCAAGTATATCAACCGGGTGCGATGAGAGCGGGATTTTTCCCGTAGTCTAACTCAGACCGGCGATTCCGAGGGAGGTGTCCAGTTTGCCCAATCTTGTGGCTTTAAGAAAGTTTCATAAAGCTCGGCTTCTGGGGTGTTCGGTTCGGGTTGATAGCCATATTCCCAGCGAACTAGAGGCGGTAAAGACATCAAAATTGACTCAGTGCGCCCGTTCGTCTGAAGACCAAAAATGGTGCCTCGGTCGTAAACGAGGTTAAATTCCACATAGCGACCGCGACGATATAGCTGGAAATTCCGCTGGCGATCGCTATATTCCATCTTTTGCCGCCGCTCGGCAATGGGAACGTAAGCCGGTAAAAATGTCTGACCGCAATGCTGCACAAAAGCGAACAAATCTTCCCAGTTGCGAGGCTCTGGCGTACCCACTTGGTTGCTGTAAACAGCTGCTGGTCCATCGGCGTGCGGGCCGCGATACAAGGCTCCCTGACCATCTTGATAGTCAAAGAAGAGTCCTCCAACGCCCCGCGTTTCTTGGCGGTGCTTCAGATAAAAATATTCATCGCACCAGAGTTTAAACGTGGGGTAATACTCTGGGTGGTGAGCATCACAGGCTTGCTTTAAAGTGCGGTGAAATTGAGCGACATCTTCTGCAAACGGGTAGTAAGGGGTTAAATCGATCCCACCGCCAAACCACCAAACTGGCCCTGCCTCAAAGTAGCGATAATTGAGGTGAACTGTGGGGACGTAGGGATTGCGCGGATGCAAGACCATTGAGGTGCCAGTCGCATAAAAGCCGTGCCCAGCCGCCTCCGGGCGTTGCGCCAGAATCGACGGAGGTAACTGTTGACCCCAGACTTCAGAAAAATTAACGCCACCCTGTTCAAAAACTGCGCCCTCGCGGAGGACGCGGGAACGACCGCCGCCGCCTTCTTCTCGTTCCCAGGCATCTTGTTGAAATTTCCCAACTCCATCCAGTTGTTCCAAACCTTCGCAGATTTGGTCTTGCAGCTGCTGCATAAACTGGCTGACCCTAGCTTTCGAGTCATCTGGGGGCAAAACCTTAGCAGAAGTAGTTACGTCCGTCTGAAAAGCTGTCATAATCTCAAGTCAATATTGTTCACAAAAGCGATTGGGAAAGAAAAAAGGTATTGAATTGAATAAATCGGGATGGGAGTTCGCCTGAGTTCACCCAGGATACCGGCTTGTACGGGCGCGATCGCTTGTACCACGTCAGCTTGCTTTTCGGGGTGAGGGTGAGCCGCTTTGATCGGGTCAAAGCACTCAACTCTATGCGATCGCAGGGGAACTTACAGCCTATCTTAAATCGGGTCTGCTGAACCCAAGCAGCAAGTTGAATAAAGCGTCTACAGGCTATCGAAATATCCTACAGGGGGATGCTACCTAATGATCCCAGGGATTAAAGTAATAAGTTCCCTTGAAGACTTGGTGCGAGGAGGAGTGTTGTGATTCTCAATTTTTCCTTAAAGTTTATCGCTGGTCGAGAGGGTTTTTCCTTTAAGTTTTCCCTGGTTCGGACTTACCGCGCCGTTAGTTCTGCTTCGGTGGATGTCCTCTGGCAAAAATTAATCAATATTGGCGATGTATCCTGGCATCCTCTACTTGCCAGCACCAATGTCCCCAGCGGGTTGATTGCCAAACCGGGATTGATTTACAAGGTAGTCACGCGCTGGCTACCTATTCCCATCCGGGTTTTTGTTGAGCGTGTCCGTCCCTGTGAGTTACTCAGTGTGAGAATGCTGGCAATCCCAGGAGTTGAGAAACGGGTGACGTACCAGGTAGAATCGACGGTCTGCGGCACGTATGTATCTTATTCAGTGACGTTGCGCGGTTGGTTGTCACCTTTAATTTGGTGGATGATTGGGTCTTACTCAGCTCGTGTTGCCACTGAATTAGCCCAAGCTGCCGAACAGGTGGGTTTACAAGCTCAAGGCTAGAAACTAGAGAGGACTGAGGACTGAGGGCTGAGGACTGAGGGCTGAGGGCTGAGGGCTGAGGGCTGAGAACTGAGAATACAGGTTTCAGGAGAGGGGGAGAGGCAAATAGAGGGAGTTATCAATTAGTAATTAGTAATTAACAATCTAAATTTAGACCCTGAACTGCATAGCGCGATCGCGTCAAACAAACCGTTAAGATACTTGAAGAGAGAGAACCCCGATCGTTTTGTCCCAGGTGCAATATCTGGGATAAGGAATGCAAGTAACCTAGTTATGCTCGATGCCAGCTCAGTTTTAGAAGTATTGCGACCCGTGCAAGATCCCGAACTCCGCAAGAGTTTGGTCGAGTTGAACATGATTCGCAATGTGCAAATTGACTCCGGAAAAGTCAGCTTCACTCTGGTGCTGACGACACCTGCCTGTCCACTACGCCAGTTCATCGTGGAAGAGTGCGAACAGGCACTCAAGAAAAATTTGCCAGAAGTGACAGATGTCGTGGTAGATGTCACCGCTGAGACACCCCAACAAAAGTCGCTTCCGGATCGCGCCGGAATTGCTGGTGTAAAGAATATCATCGCGATTTCTAGTGGCAAGGGCGGTGTGGGCAAAAGTACTGTAGCGGTGAATGTGGCAGTGGCTTTAGCACATTTAGGAGCTAAAGTCGGTCTGATTGATGCGGATATTTATGGGCCTAATGACCCGACAATGCTGGGATTGCCAGACGCCAAGGTAAGCGTGCGGCAAGGTGCTAATGGTGAAGAGTTGGAACCGGCTTTTAACTACGGCGTCAAATTAGTTTCAATGGGGTTTTTGATTGATAAGGATCAGCCGGTGATCTGGCGGGGACCCATGCTGAATGGAATTATTCGCCAGTTTCTCTACCAAGTACAGTGGGGGGAACTGGATTATTTGATTGTAGATATGCCTCCCGGCACTGGAGATGCCCAGTTAACGCTAGCGCAAGCGGTGCCAATGGCTGGGGTAGTCATTGTAACGACGCCGCAGACGGTGGCTTTGTTGGATTCGCGTAAGGGCTTGAGGATGTTCCAGCAGTTGGGAGTATCCGTGTTGGGAATGGTGGAAAATATGAGTTATTTTATTCCGCCGGATATGCCTGATAAGCAATATGACATTTTTGGCTCTGGAGGCGGTGAAAAGATGGCGCAAGAACTCGGCGTGCCGTTGCTGGGCTGCGTACCGCTAGAAATGCCCGTGCGAGAGGGGGGCGATGCAGGAGTGCCGATTGTGGTTGCCGATCCAGAGTCGGCTTCTGCGAAAGCGCTGATGGCGATCGCTCAAGCGATCGCTGGCAAAGTTTCTGTCGCTGCCTTAACTTAAGAAAAATTAAAAAGGTAAAGTAAAAATTTGCCTTTTTAATTTTTAACTTTTAATTTTTAATTGTTTAGCAATGTTGCATAAGTCACTAACTGGTTTTCGCTGGCGATCGCTGCTCTCCCCTTGGCAAGAGGTAGATTGGCTGCTATTGGGACTGATTGTTGGACTCACCATTTTTGGAGGTGTGATGATCCGCAGTGCCGAACTTAACCAGGGATTGACCGACTGGTGGTGGCACTGGCTGGTGGGCCTCATTGGGCTGATATTGGCGATGTTTATCGCGCGATCGCGTTACGAGAACCTGCTCCAGTGGCACTGGATTCTTTATGGCATTACCAACTTGTCCCTGATCGCGGTGATGATTATTGGTACCAGCGCCAAAGGTGCCCAAAGATGGATTACTATCGGCGACTTTAACATTCAACCCTCTGAATTTGCCAAATTAGGGGTGATTATCACCCTGGCTGCTATTCTACATGCTCGACCCGCCTCCACGATTCCCGCTGTTTTGAGAGCTTTGGGCGTGACTGCGGTTCCCTGGATTTTAGTATTTGTGCAGCCCGACCTAGGAACCTCCTTGGTGTTTGGAGCGATCGTGCTGGGTATGCTCTACTGGGGGAATGCCAATCCCGGCTGGCTAATACTCCTAGCTTCTCCAGTGATTTCAGCTATCTTGTTTAACGTATTTATGCCCGGATGGTTCATCTGGACGGCAATCATGGGCATTATTGGTTGGCGCACCTTACCGTGGCCGTTGTCGGGTGCCATTGGAGCGATTGTCGTCAACTTGGTGGGAGGCGAGTTAGGGCAAATCTTCTGGGGAGTTTTGAAAGACTATCAAAAAGACAGATTGATTTTGTTCCTTAACCCGGATCTAGACCCCCTCGGCGGCGGATACCACCTGATCCAATCTCGTATTGCCATTGGTGCAGGCGAACTTTGGGGACGAGGGCTTCACAAGGGAACCCAAACCCAACTTAACTTTATTCCGGAACAGCACACTGACTTCATTTTCTCTGCCATTGGTGAAGAATTCGGACTTGCAGGCAGTTTCTTTCTGCTATTTATCTTTTGGTTGATCTGCCTGCGCTTGGTGATTATTGCCCAAAATGCCAAAGACAACTTTGGATCTTTATTAGCAATTGGCGTCTTATCGATGATTGTGTTTCAGGTGGTCGTTAACCTAGGCATGACGATGGGACTTGCACCCGTAACCGGCATTCCCCTTCCCTGGGTTAGTTATGGTCGTTCGGCGATGTTGAAGAATTTTTTGGCGCTGGGGATTGTAGAGTCTGTAGCAAATTATCGACACCGATTGAAGTTTTAGCTTTTTGTCATTCGTTATAGGTCGCTGGTTTGACCTATGACGAATGACAGCTAACTGCTATTAAGCTAATAAATGAAAACTTAACCGAGAAAAAATCATGATTCTGCCTGGAGCGGTCGTTCAAGTAAAGAACACTAACGATATCTACTACGGCTATAAAGGGCTAGTCCAACGGGTTGGCGAGGGAAAGGCAGCAGTCCTATTTGAAGGGGGAAATTGGGATAAACTCGTCACCTTCCAACTATCAGAATTAGAACTTGCAGAGACAACAGCAGGTCGCAAAAAAGCAAAATAAGATTGGAAAAAAGTAATTGGTAATTAGTCATGCTTCAAAGTTCATGGTTTTTACCTAAAGAAACATGAACGACTAATTACCGATTACCCATTACCGATTACCCATTACCAAAAATATGCGACTTCCCCTGCCACAGTTTGCCACAGGCGATCGCCCCGCCAACCATATTGCTGAGGTGATTGAGACGGCAACGACTGAATTCCTGGCACAGTGTCTCGATCCAGAAGACTTGAGCTTCCCTGTCATGCCAGCCTTTGGCAGTTGGGTCAAAGCTACGGATGAAGAGTCGGGAAATCTCGTCTTTGCTGTTGTTTATCATGCGGCGACCAGTCCCATTGATTCCATTCACCGCGCAAGAGCCTTGGGGCTATCATTGCAGGAACTGCGAGAGCAGCAACCCCAAATATTTGCCATGCTGAAAACCGAGTTCCGCGCCGCTATTGTTGGTTTTGAAGCTACCCATCAAGGGGTCAATGGTTCTAAGCGCCTGGGTGGAACGATTTATCAGTACCTGCCGCCTCGTCCGCCGCAAATTCATCAAGCGGTTTACCAGTGCGAACCGGAGGAAATTGTTCACTTCAGCGAACAGATGGATTTCTTAAGAACCTTATTGCAGGTCATGGGTGCGCCGGTGGAGGCGCTGATTGCAGCAGCGATTCGAGAAATTTATCAACTACGCAAGGCTGACCGTGACTGGTTAGTGCAGGCAGGACGAACCCTCAGCGTCCTTCTCAAGGACGACTACGACCGCTTGAGGTATATTTTGAGCCAAATCCGTTTATAGGCAGCGGATGCCCTAGAAACTTAACGCCTAAAAATTAAAGGTGTCTTGTCCTCAAAATATCCGTCCTTCGCGCTTAGGGCGCAAAAACTTCTGTAACTCTACTTCCATTGGGGCACCCCGTAGATCCAAAATATATTCATCTACTGCACCCAGCACCCCTATTTCTTTAGGGTAGGGCGCAAAAAACGGTTTTTCTGTAGGATGTCTCCAGTGATACCACCATGTTTTCAAAAGTCAGCATCGCTGACTTTTGCAAGCATCGCTTCAAACTCATCTCCAAGCCGCTGTTTATGGAACCGATTTTGCATGTGTTCCGAGAGGAACCAATTGTTCCCTTCGCTCTTTTGCTAGTAGTCATCTTGACCGTGCCCATCCTTTTTGAGCGGCTGCGACTGCCAGGACTGGTTGGTTTGCTGGTAGCGGGAGTGGTTCTTGGGCCTAATGGGTTGCAGCTGCTTCAGAAAGAATCAGAGACGATGAAGCTGCTATCAGATATCGGGTTAGTTTACCTGATGTTTGTGGCAGGGCTAGAAGTTGACATTGAACAGTTCCGCAAAACGAAGCATCGCTCTGCCGGTTTTGGCACGTTTACCTTTTTAGTGCCCCTAATTATGGGAACAATCGTGGGGCGTGTATTCAACTTTGACTGGAACGCTTCAATTTTGATTGGCTCTCTGTTTGCCTCCCATACTCTCTTGGCTTACCCGATTGTGAGCCGTCTCGGCGTTGTAGGGAACGAAGCCGTCACGGTGACAATTGGAGCGACCATCTTCACTGATGTTGGCGCTCTACTGGTATTGGCTGTTTGTGTGGGAATTCATGGGGGTGACTTCACGGTTGTGAAGCTACTCACCCTTTTTGGTTCTTTGATTGTCTACTCTGCCGTCATTTTGTTTGGCTTTGACTGGGTGGGTCGAGAGTTTTTCCGGCGCACTGGGCAAGAAGAAGGCAATCAATTTTTATTTGTACTCTTGGCACTATTTCTCGCATCGTTGGGTGCCCAGCTAATCGGTGTGGAAAAAATTGTCGGAGCTTTCCTTGCCGGTCTGGCGGTGAATGATGTTGTGGGGGAAGGGCAAGTAAAAGAAAAGGTGGTTTTTGTCGGAAGCGTCCTGTTTATCCCCATTTTCTTTGTGGATATGGGGCTACTGATTGATATCCCAGCATTTATTAAAACGCTCAGTTCTATCTGGCTGACGCTAGCGATTGTAGTGGGTTTGATTGGTAGTAAGTTTTTAGCGGCTCTGTTGGCTAAATTTGTCTACCGCTACAACTGGCGCGAGATGCTCGTGATGTGGTCGCTGTCGCTGCCCCAGGTTGCGGCAACGCTGGCTGCTACTCTCGTCGGCTACCGGGTTGGACTACTAACGGAAGAGGTTTTAAACAGCGTTATTGTCTTAATGCTGGTGACGGCAACGCTAGGACCGTTGATTACCAGTCAGTTCGCACCCGGATTAACCGTAACGGAAGCTGAGCCACTAGAGAGCGATAAAACTCGACTGGATGGGGAAAAGGCATCGGCAAGCCATCCTTTTACAGTAGTTGTACCCGTCTACAATCCGCAAACTGAGAAGTATTTGATGGAAATGGCAGCGCTATTGGCGCGGCATGAAGCTGGACGAATTGTGCCTTTAGCGATTACGACAACCAATGCTCAGATGGACGCACCGCAAATGGAAGCTGCGTTCCAACGCAGTGAGATGCTACTTGAGCGAGCCACGGAACTCGCTGGGGAACTGGGTGTGAAAACCGAGCCGTTGCTGCGCCTAGATGACGACATTGCTCGCGGAATTAGCCGCGCTAGCCGCGAACAAAAAGCGAGTTTAATTGTGATGGGCTGGGGCAAACGGACGGGCTTCAGGGCGCGTTTGTTTGGCAATGTGATTGATAGCGTGCTGTGGGCGTCCCATTGTCCAGTTGTGGTGACACGCCTCTTGGATTCGCCTATGAATTTTCACCGCATTTTGGTGCCGGTGGAAAACTTGACGGGGCAAGGGACGCAACCGTTACGGTTTGCGAAAATTCTAGCCGATTCCAATCAAGCTCAGGTAACGTTGTTACACGTCTGCAATGCTAGAACTTCGGCAGCTAAGGTAGCGTGGACGCGATCGCAACTGTCTCTTTTAGCCTCGAAGTGGGCACCGGAGACGAACTTTGAGATTGAAGTGATTAAGCATGAGAATGTGGCGCAAGCGATTCTTAATACAGCTCGTTCGTTTGATTTGATTGTATTGCGATCGCTACGATACCGCACTGCGGGCGGTCTGGAAGTTAGCGATATCACGACCCAGCTGGTTCAACATCTCGCTTGCTCTGTGGTGCTGTTAGGGGAGCCGCAACGAACCACCACCGGCGTGCTTCTCCCCAAGCCGTCGCCAAGGGTTGCCAACGATAATGTCTTAACGTGAGTAATTCGTTTCTCACCTCTGCCCCACCCTTTCCTTGTAAGGGGTGGGGTTTGGGGTTTAGGGTTCTTATCTCAGATCCCAGAAGTATTGCCAAGGGTTGCAAACGTCCCCTGATGCGGCGTTCCCTCTAGTTACTGCCTCTCTTTTTTAGGTCTGCTTCTAAGGCTTCTAGTTGCTTCTTCTTCTGTTCGAGTTCTTGTTCTAAAGTTTGAATTTGTTCGCGACGCGCTTCCATTTCCAAATTTTTGCGAGCTAATTCCTGACTTTGTAAAGTAAGGTCTTGCCGCCAGTGTTCAGCACGTTCGGCTTCCTGCTGCAAAAAAGCGGGAGTAATACTACTTGTCAGGTACTGCTGCACTAAATCCAAAACCCAGTTTTTGGCTTCGTGAATACTTAGAATCTGCTGATTTTCGCCAAGGTCTGCCAGAACCAACAAACCTTCGCTTAAGGATGGAATCTCAGCGGCGGGAACGACAGATTCCTTCTCCACCACTGCCCAGATATTGTCAGAGGTTTGCTCAGCTAGGATTCGCAATTCCAGACTGCCCGATGATTCATTTTTTTGCACTTCGGCAAAATATCGCATTGCTATTTTGTCTTTAAATTAATAAAACTGGGCACCCTAACTTTACGGGCGTATTCTACTTTAAACAACCCTTTTCTTCTTCCCCCGCAAGAAGGAGTGTGTAACCCAGAGTGGGATTCGTAGGGGCGAGATATCTTTGCCCCTACGCGATCGCTTCTACAGTCTCTTCTACAGTTGCGCGAGTCGTTCGCGCAGCATTTCTGCCTGTGTCTCGGCTTCGGCAAGGGCATCCCGCGCTCCCTTGACGACATCAGCGGGTGCTTTATCAACAAATTTGGCATTGCTCAAACGTCCCGAAAGGGCTTTTGCTTCTGCTTCAACTTTGTTCAAATTTTTCTCTAACTTGGCACGCAGAGCATCCACATCAACGACACCAGCGAGGGGAATCGAAACTTGCACCGTACCCACGACACCAGCGATCGCTTGTGGCGTATCCGCTTGTACGGTACTTGCCGGTTCTGGGAGAGGGACGGTGGATGGAGGATTCGTAGCACTAACTTGTTTGGCTTCTGAGACACGGGTTCCGAGAATTTGTTTTGCCACTGTTGCCACCGCAATTACACCAGTGCCCACTAAAAAGAGCAAGGGCAGCAACAGTAAAAATGGCAAGAAAATTGGGCTAATTTTAAAGTTGCCTTTTTCGTTGGCAGATACCGCCTGATTGGGTGTTTCGGCAGATGAAGGCGGTTGTTGTGTTTCGGCTGTCCCTGGAATGGTTAATTCTTCCACCTTCGCCAAGTCTTGAATATAAGACTTGCCAGCCAAGAGGATATGCTGTTCGCGATCGCTTTCAGTTTGCAAGATTGCTGACACCTTCACCCCAGGCTTAATATCTGCTTCTGCCCGTAAGTTGCGAATCGTCCGAATTGTGCCAATCAGCAGCTCAAATTGTTGCTCTAAATCCGGGTTAATGAGTGCTGGATCGGATTTGGGATAAGATTGCAACGCTAAGCTTTTGCCTTCATTCGCTTGAGTCAGCGTATGCCAAATTTCCTCGGTAATGTGCGGCATGAAAGGATGGAGTAATTTTAGAATTCCTTCCAGCACATAAGCGAGAGTTTGCTGAGCAACCAACCGCGAGGAAGCGGGGGCGTCTGGGCGCAGGCGAGGTTTGACCAGTTCAATGTACCAGTCGCAGAAATCGCCCCAAAAGAATTCATACAGTCCCTTAGCGGCTTCACCAAGACCATAGTTGTTGATGTAGTCGCCGGTTTGCTGCACTACTTGATGGTAGCGGGAGAGAATCCAGCGATCGCAGAGTTCGAGATCCCCCCCGGTACTTTTTGTTTCCCCCTCCCCGTTAACGGGGAGGGTTGGGGTGGGGTTCCCCAATTGTTGCGGCGTCTTGCCATCCAGATTCATCATCACAAACCGGGCAGCATTCCACAATTTGTTCGTGAAATTGCGGCTAGCTTCAACCGAAGCCGATTCATCGGTCTTGCGGTTGTACTCCATCCGGATATCTTGACCCGCCCCAGCCACTTCTTTAATTAAGGTGTAGCGCAGGGCATCGGTGCCGTATTTGTCAATCAGCAATAGCGGATCGATGCCATTGTTGGCAGATTTAGACATTTTCTTGCCGTTCTCATCCAGCACTAAGCCGTGGATGTAAACGTCCTGGAAAGGCATTTTTCCCGTAAAATGCCCCGCCATCATCGTCATTCTGGCAACCCAGAAGAAGATGATGTCAAAGCCTGTCACGAGGGTTGTGGTGGGGTAATAGGTTGTTAAATCTGGCGTCTGTTCGGGCCAACCCAGCGTCGAAAAAGGCCACAAACCAGAAGAGAACCAGGTATCGAGAACATCTGGATCTTGTTCTAGCTTGACATTTTTTCCAAATTGTGCAAATGCCTTCTCCCGTGCCTCTGCCTCGGTACGGGCGACAACAAACGGCGTTTCGTCGGTAATTGCGTCGCCTGTTTCACTTACCGCATACCAAGCTGGGATTTGATGTCCCCACCACAGTTGGCGAGAAATACACCAATCTTTTAGTTTTACTAGCCAGTCGCGATAAACCTTCGTCCAGCGTTCTGGGACAAACTCCGGTGAATTCCGATCGTCCAGAAACCCTAGCGCCCGGTCAGCGAGAGGGCGAATTTTGACAAACCACTGAGTTGAGAGGAGGGGTTCGACCGGGACTTTCCCGCGATCGCTATAAGGAACCTTATGCTTATACTCCTCTACTTTCACCAGAACGCCGTCTGCTTCCAGTCGCTGCACCACATTTTTCCGGGCAACAAAGCGGTCTTGCCCCTGAAATTCTCCAGCGTTTTCGTTTAAGGAGCCGTCCTTATTCATGATGTTGATAAACGGCAAAGAGTGACGCTGACCCATTTCAAAGTCATTGGGGTCATGGGCGGGTGTCACCTTCACGCAACCCGTCCCGAAAGCCGGATCGACCAATTCATCGCCAATAATCGGAATTTCTCGCCCCATAATTGGCAGCGTCAGCATCTTCCCAATCAAATGCTTGTAGCGGTCATCGTTGGGATTCACCGCCACCGCTGTATCGCCCAGCATGGTTTCGGGGCGAGTTGTGGCTACTTCAACATAGCCGTTGCCATCGGTGAGGGGATAGCGGAAGTGCCACAGATGCCCGTTGACTTCTTGATTATCCACCTCCAAGTCAGACACGGCAGATTGACTCGCGGGACACCAGTTCACCAGGTAATTGCCGCGATAAATCAGTCCTTCCTCATACATTTGGATAAAAGCTTCCAACACTGCTTTGGATAAGCCTTCATCCATCGTGAAGCGTTCCCGCGTCCAATCTACCGAGACGCCCAAACGCCGCAGCTGATTCACAATGGTTCCCTCAGATTCGGTTTTCCACTGCCAAGCCCGTTCTAAAAACTTCTCGCGTCCCACCTCATGGCGAGTTTTTCCTTCTGCCTTCAGTTGTTTTTCCAGTACGGCGTTCACCGCGATACTGGCGTGGTCGGTTCCCGGTACCCACAGCGTGTTGCGTCCTTTCATCCGGTGGTAGCGTACGAGGGTGTCAATCAGGGAACTCTCGAAGGCGTGTCCCATGTGCAAGCTACCCGTGACGTTAGGCGGCGGAATCACGATGCAGTAAGGAACGCCTGGATGATTGGGGTCGGCTTTGAAGACTTGGTTTTCTTCCCAGAACTTCTGCCACTTGGTTTCTGTCGTAGTGGGGTCGTATTGGCTGGCGAGGGCGGGGATTGTTGCGGTCATGCTGGGAAGAATAAATGAAGACGGCTTTACATAAATTTTGCCATACGGTAGGGAAGGGTATATGAGAACGAACCGCCAAGACGCCAAGGACGCCAAGAGAAGAGAGCCAAGTGAGGAGGTGGATAAACTTGCGTATGCTGTGATAGGTGCGGCGATGGAGGTGCATCGAGTGCTGGGGCCGGGATTTTTGGAGTCTGTGTATCAGGAGGCGTTAGAGGTAGAGTTTCGGTTGCGGGGAATATTTTCTAAACCTCAGAAAACGCTAGCTGTGACCTATAAAGGTCATCAAGTGGGTGAAGGCAGATTAGATTTTCTGGTTGGTGATGTCCTAATTGTTGAATTGAAAGCTGTTCAAAACCTAGATCCTATTCACCAAGCCCAAGTCCTCTCCTACCTTAAAATGACCAACTATCCCCTTGCCCTGCTCATCAACTTTAACGTCTCCCTCCTCAAAGACGGCATCCGCCGCATCGTTCTCTCTTCCTAACTCTCTGTGCGTCCTCTGCGTCCTTGGCGGTTCGTTAATCCCATGCCCCTTCAAAAAGCAGATGCAATCATTGGCTGTATACTTGGAACTGCTGTAGGTGACGCCATCGGACTCCCTTACGAAGGCTTATCTAAACAACGACAACATCGCCTTTATCCTCAAATAAACAGGCACCATTTCTTCTTTGGTAAAGGCATGGTCTCCGATGATACGGAACACACCTGCATGGTTGCCCAAGCTTTAATCGTTGCGGGTGGGGATGTCCAGATATTTGCGAAACAACTGGCTTGGAAATTGCGCTTCTGGTTACTGGGTCTGCCAGCAGGTATCGGATATGCTACCTTAAAAGCGATTTTGAGGCTATGGCTGGGATTTTCCCCCAATCGCGCTGGTGTTTTCTCTGCTGGAAATGGCCCCGCGATGAGAAGCGCCATTATTGGCGTCTGTTATGGGGATGACATCCAAAAATTACGCGAGTTCGTCAGAATATCCACCCACATCACCCATACCGATCCAAAAGCGGAATATGGGGCTTTGGCAGTAGCGATCGCATCCCATCTATCCAGTCACCAATCGTATGTTTTGCCCCAAGATTACTATCGCACTCTTGAAAAGATCCTAGGAGCAGAGTCTGGTGAATTCTTGCAGCTAATTAAAAAAGCTTGCGACAGTGCAGATGCCCAAGAAAGTACAGAATCCTTTGCCGCCCACATGGGGCTGGGCACAGGCGTCACTGGCTATATTTATCACACAGTGCCGGTGGTGATTTATGTCTGGTTGAGATATCAGCAAGATTATCGAACCGCCATCCTAGAAATCATTCGTTGCGGCGGGGACACAGATACCACAGCAGCAATCTTAGGCGGAATTATCGGGGCATCTGTAGGCAAAATCGGCATTCCCTCCGTGTGGCTTGATGGTCTTTGGAAAATGCCGAGAAATATTAATTGGATGGAAGTATTGGGAAGGAGATTAACTGAGGTGTCTGAGCGAGGTGTAGAACAACGAGCATTGTTTCTGCCTGTGCCTAATCTTTTCCTGAGGAATCTGTTCTTCATGCTTGTGGTGATCTTGCATGGATTCCGTAGGTTATTACCACCCTATTGAGTAGCGATTCACTTATTCCCCTAGTTTCAGCAAACCATGACGGACACCATAAAATAGCCGATTGAGCATGGTTTGTTCTTCTTCATCCAGCCAATCTTTAGTGAGCAGGACAGTTTGCAGCTGGTACTGGTTCACAGGAGTAATCCGGCGGGAGACGAATATCTGAGCAACTAGATCCTCGATAGTCACTTGGGTCGGAAAAAACTCAGCTGTCATGGTCAGATCAAGAATTTGATATCTCTACTCTCAGCTTTTTCCGAACCATCCCCAGTGATGCAAGCTAGAAAAAATTGTGACAACACCTTAAAAACTAAGTGATCCCGGTCATTTCTGGAGTCATGAGAAAGTGATGTCTCAGATTTTCAAAAACCACTTTTGGCGATACATTGCGTACAGAATCGCCCACCAGAACAACAATGTCACGATGGCGAACAATAAAGAGGCGTTCATCGCTCCCGCCCAAGACACAAAGGCATTCTCATAGATCCAGTTATAAGTAGTTGGGGCGGTTTCGCCGGTTCCAACGTGGGTTTTAGCCAGGATTTTAATCAGCACAACTGAGGCGACGAACGCGAAGATAGCGTTTAACCCCATAACTTCAAACGGCTTCCCCCAGCGGCGGAACTTCCGCACTTCCATCAATTCATAACAAGCTGCCAGCAACAGCAACGCCCAACCAGTTGTGAAAAGCACAAAAGAACTCGTCCACAGTTTCTTGTTGATGGGAAACGTTAACCCCCACGCCCATCCAGCGACTAGGCAAGCAATGCCAAACAAGACCAAGCCGATACTGGTGCGTGACTGTACTGGTTGGGTGCGTATCCAGTCAACCGTAAAGTAGCCGGTGAGGACGGTGACAACTGCTGGAAGAGTGCTGAAAAGACCTTCAGGATCTCCCATTGAGTTGAAATTATCTCCCTTATACAGATGCGCTGTGCCAATAATCAGGCGGTCAATATAAGCGCCAAAATTCCCTTCCCTCGTTAAGACACCAGCTCCATAATCGGGAACCGGGATCAAAGACATCGCTATCCAGTACCCAATGAGTAGCAGTGCTGCTAGTACCCACTGTCCTTTGCGTGGCACGTTAAGAACGATTAGAGCAGCCACCAGGTAGGCAAGGCTAATCCGCTGCAAGACACCCATGATGCGGATGGAGCTGAAGTCATAATTCCAGAAGCCGTTCAGCAGTAAACCAAGAATAAAAAGAATCGCCGCTCGACGTAAAATTTGTCTATAAACATCGGCAGTAGGGCGGTTCCCTTCCGCGTATTTGGAAAGGGAAAAGGTCATTGCCCCGCCGACAATAAATAGAAAGAAGGGAAATACCAAGTCTGCCAAGGTGCAGCCGTGCCATTCTGCGTGTTCCAGGAAAGGATATACTTGGTCGGCAACTCCCGCCTGATTAACTAAAATCATTCCCGCAATGGCAATACCTCGAAACACATCGAGCGAAGTCAAGCGCATAGTAGAGTTTCCAGAAGCAAGACATTAATAAATAACAGGGTGATAGGCATCACTCTATCGAACGAAGACGTTCATCTTGTCGCTTAGGGTAACATCACGGGGAAGGAAATCAAAATAATTCCCGATTAATTAAAGAGTTGTAGGAGCGTGATGCTAGCTCTAGCCGTTCAAGCTTAATACTAGGGTCACGAAACTACTCGATAAAATTTTGGTATCGCGAATTACTCGTACTGACCCGCAACAACTAAGCGCGGCGTTGTTGCAGGCTTTCTTGAAGGAAGTAGAACATATTCTGATGGACGGAATACTTTCCTGTGGTTGATATAGATTGCTAATGTTCAAAAATTAAGCAATTGTTTTTTAGCATTTTATTTAGTTGATTTAAGTATGAGAATTTATAGGCTTACATTAAAATAGGATAAAATAAGTCTCATCCCGAAAATTATTTTTTGGTCGCATAAGTTAGATGAAAACAGAGAAATTCATGAAGATAGCCCTAGAAGAAGCAAAGCTAGGAGATGCTCCTTACGGTGCAGTAATTGTTAAAGACAATCAAGTAATTATTAAAGCGCACAATACTGTCGAAACGGATAATGACCCAACTGCCCATGCAGAAATCAACGCAATTCGGTGTTTAACAAAAGAAATAAAAAATCCTTCTTTAGAAGGTTATACCTTGTACACAACTTGCGAACCGTGCCCAATGTGTACAACAGCTTGTATATGGGCAGGGATATCTGAAATGATATTTGGAGCTTCCATTCAAGACTTAATTGAGGCTGGTGTTCCCCAGATTGACTTATCTAGCGAAGAAATTCTTAGGAAAGGGTCTAAGAAAATAAAAGTGACCAAAGGGCTTCTAAAAGAAGAAGCTCTACAATTATTCAATCATTCAGGCGGCTAGGTTAATCGGGTAAAGGCAGCTTAGCCGAGGTGTGAAAATTCTTGTGACACGCTTACCCACTGATGATACCCCTTAAAAAGGGGACTTTGAGTGGTTCGGTTCCTTCCTCTTTAAGCTTCCCTAAGGCAGGGTGGTTTCATTTATTAAAAGAAAATTCTGTAACGTTGATTTTGGTTGGCGGTAGGGGCTTTTTGATTGCCATGCCCCTACAAAATGTCGCAATGCCTCGATATTTTCTAAGGGTTGTATGAAACCACCCTGCTTTTTAAACTTCCTTAGGGGGAGCGGATACTCTCGGATATTAGGAGGGACATCCTCTTCCGCAGGATTTCATTAACGTGCCACTTCAGCGGCAATTAAAGGTAAAACTTCCGGTTTTCTAAACCTTAATTCAGCTCATTTAGAAAGCATATCAATTGGCAAACCCTCTTCTGTCCTTGCGAAGGTAACAGAAGAGGGTTCGCTGTGGAAAATAAAGAAAAATTAAATGGGGTGGTTCCGTCTAGGAGGAAGCGTTTCCGAAGAACCGATATTTTTTTTAAAGTCAATTCGTATTTTCTCTGAAATAAAGATGTAAAAGTTATTAAATTCACAATTTTATTAATTTGACTTTATTATAACTTTATTTAAATAAACGTATTCTGGTTTTAGTGAGCAAAGCATCTACAAAATAACAAGTTATGAAAAAGCTTTTGATGTTGGTAGCGATCGCGCTGTTTGTTCCATTCTTTGCCCAGCGCTCCGAAGCTGCCACGATGCTTAAGGTGTCCCAAGAATCTAAACCAGGCTTGGGTGACTTTGATAGTAATATTTTGGGGTTTGTTGAAGCTTTCAGTACAAATAAAACAGCAGCAAATCACTACCAGTATAGCAAAGGTTATAGTTCATCTTTTAATAACCCAGCCCTGAGTTTAACGGCTAAGCAATCTCACCTTTTTTTTGTAGATGCTATTGATGGGCTGTCACTGTTCATCGTTCATTCTAAGCCGGGTAATCTAACAGGTGGAGCAGCTAAAATGAGCTTTAACTTGTTGGGAGATACGGCGGAATTAAAAATTGTTGACGATTTAGGTGAGGCAACTGCAAATTCCACTGGCACCCTCTTTATTTCAAATCAGGGTTGGGGAGCTTGTTGCACTGATGGTTTAGCCATTGGTTCGCTTGACAGCAATTGGGAAATGTTAGTGCAATTTACTGCACCGCCTAGAGAGTTGAACCGCTGGCAAGTGTATTCTTCATCAACCTTGGCAAATATTTCACTCTCGATGCAAACAGGGCGTCGAGTAAAATTAAACGTTGCACCCGTATCTACACCTGAGCCTTCAAGCATGACTTCCTTAGTTTTTGCCGGGTTAGCACTGGCTGTACGTCGTCGCACTCAGGGCGGTATTTTGTAATGGATAATTTGTATTTTTTATCAGACTTCTATGTATGGGGTTAGCTTTATACAGTCAGCAATGGTTTGGATTGATAAGGTTCTATAAGCTACAAAAAACGGGAGCATCCCGCTTTTGTAAAAAAGCCACAAACGGTCAATCAATTCTAGAGTTGCTCGATCGATCGCCAAACTTGCGAATGATACTCGATAAAGTGGGGAAAATTTTCCTTCAGTTTTGATGGGGCATCAAAAACTGGCATCTGGAGAGTCTTGGGAATACCCCCTCCCCCTGGATTTTGAGCTGCGACCGGATCGGCTAAGATATCAAGGCACACGTAAAGGGTAACAACGTGGGGAAACGCCGGTGCAAATCCGGGGCTGTGCGGCAGCTGTAAACGAGGTGACTCTCGGAAGCCAGAATGCCTACTTAGTACTACCTTCATACAGTCTAACTTCCTGCCTTGCACGGGAAAGGAGCAATCAAATTGATGCCTAGTATAAATTCAACCGATCTGATGGGACTGCAATCCCCTACTCCCCAGTCGATTCAATTGCCGCCGCTACCTTTGCGTCGTCCGTTGTTGATGGTTGGTCATGGCACCAAAGATGAGGATGGACGGCAGAGTCTTCTAGATTTTGCCGATGCGTATCAAGCGTTAGACCCGTCGCGTCCTGTTTTACCTTGTTTTCTAGAACTCACTACCCCCACGATACAGGAGGGGGTGGATCGCTGTGTAGAAGAGGGTTACACGGAACTCTCTGTATTGCCGATTTTGCTATTTGCAGCTCGACACAATAAGTTTGATGTTACGAATGAGTTAGACCGGGCAAGGGTTAGACATCCCCAGGTGAAGTTTTACTATGGGCGTCATTTTGGGATTACGCCAGGGATTTTGGATTTGTGGCGATCGCGTCTTTCGGAATTAGACCAACCCCAGTACAATCGCTCAGAAACGGTTCTGCTCTTTGTCGGTCGGGGTTCCAGCGATCCTGATGCGAACAGCGATGTTTATAAGCTTGCCCGGATTCTGTGGGAAGGTAGCGGCTACGCCACCGTTGAAACTTGCTTTATCGGCATTACCCATCCTCGCCTAGAAGAAGGGTTCCGCCGTGCTAGACTCTACGAGCCTAAACGCATTATCGTCCTACCGTACTTCCTATTTACCGGCGTCTTAGTTAAAAAGATTTTCGACATCACGGCGCAACAACAGGAGCAATACCCGGATATTTCCATGACTTGCCTACCAGAAATGGGCATTCACCCTCAGTTGTTGTCTGTATTAAGAGAACGAGAAATTGAGACACAGTTGGGGCAAGTGCAAATGAATTGCGAAATGTGCAAATTCAGGATAGCAGCCAATAGCAACAGTAAGGGGCACACTCCCGCCCACGATCATTCTCATCATGGGCATGGACATGGGCATGGGCATGGGCATGGGCACGGGCATGGTCACGATCATGCTCACCCTGCTGAAGATCCATACAGAAATGTAGAGCAATATCACCAAAAGATTTGGCAAGCGCCTTGAATATTTGATAAGTAGTCATTAGTCAGTTGTTATTAGTCATTGGTGTCACTCGCAAAGAACTTAGAACTAATGACTACTGACACCCAACTACTTCATTACCTAAAAACTGATGTCTAAAGAATTTGTAATTGGTGAGCGAGTCCGTGTGGTAACGTTGCCGCCTTACGTTAAAACAGCGGAACCGATGCCGATGCTGCGTCCTCCTGATGTGATTCAGCTTGGGGAAGAGGGGGTCGTTGTTGACCGGCGTCCAGGGGGATATTGGAGCGTCCGCTTTGCCAGAGGAGTTTTTTTGCTGGATAGCCAGTTTATAGAGTCTGTGCAGGCAATCGCTGATACCGAATCAGAGACAGAGGCAACTGATGTGCGATCGCACAACGTATCGCTGGAGCAAAAATATATCGTTGATCCCAGCTGAGTCAGAGGCGATCGCGTGTCTTCAAAGCAAGGCGTTCGCCTAGCGCTGACTTGTCAGTTCGCACCTCAACAATCGCTAACCCCGATTAAATTACTTCCGCTTTTTCTGGTTTTTCTTGCGTGACTCCTTGGACATCTTTTTTTTAGACTTGGCTTTGGGATCGCTCTTGCCAGGGCGAAAGCCTTTTGCTTCCTGAGAAATTGATGAACCCGTGAAGCCAGGATCGCTGACCCCCTTTCTTTGAAAGCTCTGGTTAAATTCTTTCTTCGGTAATTCTTCAGGCGACTTCAAGCCCAATCCCACCTGCACATCATCCCAGTCTCCTACCAAGAAACGATCCACGGTATCAGCAGCAAAGACACGCTCTATCAGCGGCGCGGACTCTACCGCCTTCAGATCGACCAGGGAACCTATGAGAAAGCTATTCAATTCTGAGCCGTTTTCTGCAAACGATTCCAGTTGATGGGTGAGAATCGCAACACACTCAGGACGAGCCTCAGGATGATCGATTGCAATGTCTTCCAGACAGTTAAGGGCCGTTGTGCGGGGGAATATCGCCTGAGAGGTATCCGCTAGATAAGCCGCCAGAGCCGGAATCGCGGCTTGCCCGATCATGCTATAGACTAATGGCAGTTCTTCGGCAATCCATTCCCAATAGTTGCTTTCCTCTTTCTCAAACAAGCCCATGAGCGGCTCAATGCCAGCCTCAGCGCGGAGTTGGCCCAATGCTCTCCAGGCATGAATGGGCGCCCAGGATTCGAGCGTGTCTTCATCATCCCGGTATAACTCGTTGTCTGTTGCCATGCGGATCAAGTTAGGAATGTCCGTGGGGGCAATACCGAGTTCCAGATAGTCAGGCCAATTGTCAAAGTCCATCTCGGCGCAATTGCCATAGGTGAGCAGCTGGTTTACTGGTGGTGGATAACTCTCTATGCTCATCTCAACCCCTTTGTTTTCATCTCGATTGCTTCTCCCTAGATTCACTTGAGCTTTGGCACCCTCAAGTCCTCATCTCTATCACGATACCGAGGATGAATCAATATAGATAATTAGTCGCGGGATAGCGAAGCAACGTTACTCTCAAGCGTGCTTCGCCTTCATTAATTCACCGCTACTAGGTGAAAAAGTGAGTTGGGAGGGGAAGATCCCCGGTCCGATCGCCCTCTTGTATTCTTTTCTCTGGCTTCTTCGCAGTTGGTTTAGTTCCTGTGCCTTTTTAGGGTGCGGATGATTGCCTCGCGCTAACTTCTCGAACTAAACGGTCTAGTGCAAGTTGCATCTGGGTACAAACTTTTTCATAGCAAGCATTCACATAAGCGCGATCGCTAGCTGCTGCACGACCATAGCGTTCAAACACAATCGGGGCAAGGACACGAGTATGAATTTGCACTGGCAGCGGAAAATTCGGGATCGGGCCAATTGCCACTCCCCAAGGCAACCCTAAATAAAGTGGAAATACACCCGTTTCAGCATCTAACTTCCAGGGAAAGCCCCATTCATGCAGTTGTCGCACTTGCTGGTAGAAATCTGCTAGAACAATCAGCGTCTCGTGGGCACCATGAGAAATAATCGGTACAATTGGCGCTTCTTCCCGCAGTGCCAGTTTGATAAATCCCTTACGCCCTGCTAGATGAATTTGATAACGCTGGTTGTAAGGACGAAACATATCTTCAGCCCCGCCAGGATAGACGAGTACCGCAGCATCCCGCTGGAGGGCAGCGATCGCTACTTTCGGATGCGCGATCAGCGCCCCTACCTGGGCAGCTGGCACCGCGAAGATAGGAGTTTTCCAAGCAGACGGATGCATGAGTCCATAAGCTAAGCGTTCGTAGCCAAACCGGCGGAACCAGTCATACAAAAACATCGAAGTATCGGGCGAAGCCAAACCTCCATTATGGGAACCGACAACCAGCACCTTCCCTTCGGGGGGCATATGATGCCAGCCATCCGTTTGAACCCGAAAATAGTGGCGGTAGAACCATTCCCATACCGGCATCCAAGCTTTAATCACATCGGGATTTCGCTCTTCTAGCGACCAACCATCAAACTGATGACCGGCGGTTTTGCCGTCACTGCCTCTGCTACCCGTAGAAACATTAATATTGTCAAACAATGGTTCTTAACCACCCGAAACTCATAAATTGCGTTCTTTAGGATAATCTGCTGCCGAGTCTATTGGCAAACATTTTCCCTTTTTCTAGCGATCGTTTCCCAATCTTTTTCGGTTAAGGCTCGATCCCCAAACCCTGATTAACAAAAGGGGCAAATTTCCTCCCTTTTAAGGGGCTAGGGAAGGGATTTCTAAGGAGCGAACACCACTAAGGGGACGTATTGCATTACTTGCGCTCTCAGTTTACCTATCTTGCCCTCATTTCTACCTTTTGTGTTGTTTGCGCCTGGAGTGGTTCATTTCTTTTCTGGAATTACCAAGTCTGCAATTAAAGGTCGGTGGTCTGAACCAACATTCGGCCCAGTGCGAATATTCTTGACTTTAATTTCTGGACTGATTAAACAATGATCGATAGGAATGGATAACGCAAAAGAGAAAGGTGGGAGAGTTTGAGAATAAGAAGCTTTCATAGGCCAACTCGGTAGAATCCCAAATCCTTTCTGGGCATTATGCAGCCCAGTTTTATTGATAAATCTTTTGTAATAAGGAGACCACATAGTTATATTTAAATCCCCAACCATTACAACTGGGTTTTTCAATTCTTGTATATATTGGCTGATTTTGTCTAGCTGCTGATTCCGAGAATGAAAGAAGGTAGGTTTGACGGGCGGTAGCGGATGAGTGGCAATCAGGGAAATCAATTGTCCGTTCATCGTAAAGTTGCCAACAATACTATTATTTTTATCTGTCCCAAAAAGATTGATAGAAGCGTTGGTGAGAGGCTGCTTGCTATAAACGGCGATACCTAGATTATAAGGATTAGGTTTTTTAATGGAGTAGGGAAGAATATCAAGAACAGAATCTAATTGTTTTATCCAAGCGTCGTTAACTTCTAAAAAGACAGCAATTTCTGGTTTTTCTTTTCTAACGACAGACAATATTTTTGAATAGCTTTTATTTTGCGTATTCAGATTTGAGCTTAAAATTCGGATAGATTCAATATTATTCCCCGGTTTTGGCGATAGAGAAATATACCAAGGGAGTATCTCTGCCAAAAGTAGAGAAATACAAAATAGGCTAATCAAGATTAAGAGTTTTTTGCGAGTCAGTAAGAGTAAGGCAAATAACACTAACCCTACAATGAGATATTGCAGTTTAAAGTGAGAAAGCTGTTCTAAAAAGATATTCCAGCCAACTAAGCTAAGCAAAGAAAGCAGCGTTATCCCCAAAATCCCCAAGAATAATAAATAGGGAATTACCTTGATGAAGAGATGGTTGTGGGAATTTTTATTCAGCGATCGCATACACAGTGTTACCAGCGCCTCCCTTGAGCGTACCAGGTTGAACGCGGGTGGGGCTAGAGCTGTCTCATCTACATAGACAACTCTATTTTTGCGGAAGATGGGGCCAAATGAGCGCGATCGCTAGCCGTAACGACTCCCCCACCATCGAAAAACGCGCCGTTTCATCCGCCGTCTTCTCCCACTGCAACAACTGCTTTTGGAACGTCTGGTCTTGCTTTGCTCGCTTTACCAGCGCCTGACTAATCATTGTCTTTTGGATTTCTTCGGTCGAGATCCCCTCGTTCTTCAGGAAATTCAACAACCGCTGCACGCTTTCGACCAACTGCTCTGGCGCTTGGGAGAGGATAATCAGTTGGATCTGTTTCACCACCTCTTGATAAATCCGCAGCCGATAATCGGGTGGAGGCGACGGAAGTAACGGTGGCGGTGGCGGTGGCGGTACCTTCAGCGTTACAGGTGGATTTTCTGGGCGAACCTTGATTTCCAGCAGATCCAAGATCGCTTGTCGCTTAGACTCCACCAACTGGAGCATCTCCGGGTAGATCTGCAAAACTCGTTGAGACAGAGTTTTCGCATTCACAAAATGACTCGACGCCAGTTTTAGCAGATACTGCTCCTCCTGGGGTTGGTAAGACTTAATACTGAGTTGCAAGTCAGGAGAATCGAGTTGCACCTGAGCCAAAGTAAACACTAGCGCTTCCCAATTCGGAGCTTCTTTCAAAAAAACTTCTATGGTAGTGGCACCCTCCGCACCCTCCGCGTCCCCGGTGCTATCGTCCTTGCCAAATTCCCCCGGCTCAAAATCCCGACCGATTGGAAAGCGCTCAGTCGGTTTTTTAGTCGCGTAATTAAACCGGGTAAAAACATAACGGCACTCCACCTTAGAAAGATCGACATCCTCAAGATGCCAGTTGCTGATGCAACAGCCGGTCAGTTGCGCTTGGTCCAGATTGGTGCGAATCAGATGACTTTCTAGAAGATAGGCGTCGCCCAAATTTGCCTCGGACATCGTGCAGTCGCCCAGGTATGCCCCGCTCAAATCAGCTTTCCGCAGATCCGCCCCGCGTAAATTTGCCTCGCTCAAGTCGGCACGTAACAAATACACATCCTGCAAGATCGCTCGCAGTAAATAAGCTTTTCGCAAACTGGCTTTGAGTAAATACGCTCCCGTTAAATTTACCCGACTCAAGTCAGCACTATTGAGAATCGCCTCGCTCAAATCGGCACCGATGAGAATTGACCGATGCAAGTCTGCCTCAGTCAAATTTGCCGCCCGCAAGTAGGCTGAACTGAGGTCGGCTTCCGTCAAGTTGGTGCCGACTAAAATTGCATCTCGTAAATTCGCAGCTTCTAGATGCGCTTCCCGAAGATTTGCACTGCTGAGGTTTGCGCCAACCAAGCTAGCGCGACGGAGATTTGCCTCCATCAACTCGGCTTCGATTAACTGAGTGCCGTTGAGTTTGGCATTTTCGAGATTGATTTGATCCAGCTTCGCCCTACGCAAGTCAGCACCGCTCAAGTCGGCTTCTTGAAGCACCGCCCAGTTGAGGTCGGCGTCTTGGAGAGTGGCTAAACGCAAGTCCACTTTCACCATCCGAGCGCGACTCAAAATTGCCTGGTTAAGATTGGCACCTGTGAGGTTGACACTCCGCATATCGGCTTGGCGCAGACAAGCACCAATCAGCTTGGATTGGTTCAGAGAAGCCCAGCTGAGGTTGGCACCGCTCAAGTTCGCTCCGGTTAAGTTTATATCGCGGAGATTGACCCCACCGAGGCTGGCTCCACTGAGGTCTACATAGGAAAAATCGCGTTCTCCTTGTCGGTACCGATCGAGGAAGTTATGTATTTGCACACCCTTGAAGGATAAAAATTATTAAATTTTAAAAATAAAAAATTTAAAAGGCAAAATTTTTAGGGATTTCCTTCTTTATTTTGCCTTTTAAATGAGTAAAACTTGGCTCTTTTATGGTACCCAGCGCGGATGAAATCCAGCGAAAGGCAGCGCCTCTGGTTGGAGCTGGGCTTGGGGTTGTGCAGCTTCTGGCTGGCTCAGGGGAAGCAGCCAAAGGCGACTGGTCGCGATCGCTTGTCCTTCACTGGTTCTCAAACTGTCTGCCGCGGTTGCCGTCTCGTTGGTCACAACTTGGTCAAACAGCAGCGCTAACCCATCCGGTGCCAGACTCATCTGAATATCCCGCTGGGTGGGCAGGAGCAACAGCGGCTCGATCGCCTTTGCATCCAGAGTCCCTTTCTCTGTCTGGAGGTCAATTTCCGCAATGTAAGGCTGTTCTTGGTACTCTTCTCCTGGCAGTAACTGAGTCAGCAGGCAGTAGAGCGTTTCCTTATAAGGAGCAAACTGACAGTTGAGGATTGAGCCATTTGTTCGCAGCAGTTCTTTCTGTGCGCCTTGGTTGGTGACTAAAAAGAGCGATCGCGTGTAATCTGTATTAAATTTCACCATCGCTGCTGCCGAGCCATCTCTGGCAAAATCCAGCGCCATCCCAAACTTGGGCAGAAAATCTAGCGGTTTGGCTCCTGGTGTCAGCGGCAGAATCGCGATGCCCTCTCCCTGAGCGCTTGCCACCGAGGCACTATCCGGCGCAATCAAAAAATCCCCGCCCGGTTGGTTATTCAGCGGTTGCGGCGGTGCATTCGGTCGGACTACCCACAAGCCAAATTCGGCTGGATTTTGGCTGTTCACCCGCTGAACAACAATCGTTTGCCCATCCGCCGCTAAGTCAAATTTGAGATTCTGGTAATTTTTATTATCTAAAACCAGATTCATTCTACCTGGGGGATCGAGATCTTTTTCAGATTTTCCTTTGGTTTTGTAATGGAGTCCGGTACTGACGGTGTACAGTTGTTGTGCCAATACACCGGGTTGGTTATTCGTTGCGTCGGTGGCAGAAAACAAAACCTTGTCGCCATCTGGATACACCTTAAAGTCCATCACCACGAGGTCTTTAGGCGTCAGAACGGTTTTTTTGTTTTGGGTGAGGTTGTAGAGGATTAACTGTCCCTGTTCTTCTTTCTCAACGCCCAGGTAGATAAAAGCGCGATCGCGGGTGCGAAACTGACTCGTAAACGGCTGAATTGCCCTTCCTGTTTTTCCTTGAGTCCCCAAGCGCTCTCGCGCCCCCTGTAATTCCACTTTATAGTCAGTGTCATAGGATGCTGGGGAAGTGAGGGTATAAGACATCTTCCGCCCCGCCCAACTGAATTTACCCCCCAAAGGTGGAGCGATTCGCAGATTTGCTTCCACGCTGCTGTGTTCCATCGGGCGGCTAAAGGTGAGGATAAAGGAAGTATCTTCAACACCTATTTTTTCTCCCTGCCAGTTGAAATCCCGCACGCGAGGCCCGGTGACTAAAAAACAGTTCGTGCCGCAGGCATCGCCACCCCACACGACTAGCCCAATCACCACGCTTAGCACCAGCATTAGCGCTAGCGCTAGACGGTCAACAGGTTGCCCCCATTTTCGATTTTCGATTTTTGATTTTCGATTTATCACTGCCTTCGTCCTCGCCAATCTAAAATCTAAAATCGTCTAATAATCATACGGGTTCTTCGGTGCTTCTATTTTTTTGAGGGAGTTTGCCTTGATGGTGAGTTGGCGTTTGTTTTCTAGAGTTTCAGTGATCATCTCACCTTCAACTTCTAACCAAGTATCAGGGGCATAAGCTGTCCGGTTTTCAGTGAGTTTCACTGGCAGTCCCACGGGATAAGCATCTGCGGCACAGCAGGTAATCACAAATTGCGAAATTAACAGATATTGCTCAGAGAGTTTTGGTGGATGGACAACAAATCCCTTTACTTTAACTTTTTGACCCGTGTAGGTATCGGGTTCTGGATTGAAGTTGAGCGTCCGCACCCAGTCCATGAGCGATCGCTCTTCCGGTCTTGTTGAAGAGCGAAATGATTGGGGTTGCACTCGTGTCAAGGTCAAAGAATCGGTAATTCCCCGATCGAGCGCTGTGCTTGAGTTAAAGGCGCGGGGGGCAACCAATAAACCAGCGATTGCCGTCAACAGTAACAATACACTGCTCCAACCAGGAGGAAATAGGGTGATGTGCTGAAGAACTGCCACCGACCGCTTTTCCTTCCGGTTATTTAATATTTTCCCAATCAGTTGCATGGCGCTCAATGCCGCCATAATTAACAAGCAGATGGCAGTGACAACAACATATTTAAAGTAATCTTTGTGAATCAGCAGGTATAACTGACCCGTGAACCAATATTTCAGGAGCAAGGCTCCCCAAGCCGTTAGTGCTAGGACATCCAAGCCGGGAATTATAAATTTTTGAGAAATAATTTTTGGTTGATTGGTCATTGGTAAGGGTACGAATCGCTAATTTAAGACGGGTTGATTGTGAATCGTTCTAGGAATCTGTTTTCCCTGAGCCAATTGCAACTCACCACTCATCTTAGAAAAAGTACGTATACAGGAGAGTCATTATAAAAGTCAGCTGAGCTGCAAGACCAAATAGGTAAAACACAGCTCTGGGTTTGAAAATGGATAACATCAAACCGATGCCTTTGAGGTCAATCATGGGGCCAAATACCAGAAAGGCTAACAAGGAGCCGCTGGTAAATGTTGTGGCAAAGGAAAGGGCAAAAAAGGAATCGACCGTTGAACATATGGACACGAGAGCCGCTAATCCCATCATCGCAAGGATGGAGGTGATTGGTCCCTGACCCAAGCTGAGGATCAGTTCGCGGGGAGCGAGTACCTGAATCGCCGCTGCGATCGCGCTTCCCAAAATTAACACGCCTCCCAATTCCCGCAGCTCTTGCACTGTATTATCAAGGAACATCCGCAGCTTGAAAGGCAGGGGTTTTGACGTAATCGATTGACCCATCATCCCACCGCCGGAGACGCCAACGGCGCTCATTATCGGTTGCGGTTGTCCCAGCCAAAACGTGCCGGATTTTAACAAGGTGGGAGTATCGTCTTCCCGTGCCCCTTGAGTTTGCATCTGAGGTATGGCGCAAGCGATCGCGGGTTGCAGTAACGGCTTCAGATTAGATTGAACGCTGAAAACCGAGGCAATAATTGTCGCGATCGATAAAGAAAATACCACCCGCAACACGACAATTTCTGGCTGATCTCGAAACGCTACCCAGGTTGACCAGATGACGATCGGATTAATGGTCGGTGCCGCGAGCAAAAACCCAACTGCCACAGGTGCAGGCACTCCCTGCATCAGCAACCGTCGCGCCACCGGCACGTTGCCGCACTCACACACCGGAAACAAAAAGCCCGCACAACTGCCTACAAATGCCCCCAAAATGGGGTTTTTCGGCATGGCAGAAATCAGCTTGCCCTCATCAATCCACAACAGGAGCAAACCGGAGAGCAATACCCCCAGTAGTAAGAAAGGCATTGCCTCTACCAGCAAACTCAAAAACAAGGTGAAAGCGTTGTGCAGTTGATTCATGCTTTGGATCGTGAGAAGCCTTTTTTAGCTTTATGAGGTTGCCAAGACATTTTAGCGGTTATTACTACTCATCACTAGGGCTGATGAATGTGCTAGTGGACGAACCCGATTACCAAAAGTTGCTCGCTTTCTCCCTTATCTATCGGTTGCTTTACCGTAAATTTACGGAGTTTACCGAACCTTTGTAGTTTGTAACACGGACGATTGCTAGTGAAAATGCTATCCTAAGCTTGAAGTATACTCAAGCTTCCATTGCTGCGTTTTCATGCAGCGGGGTACCCTGTGCTGAACGCATTTTTATCACTTCCTTTGTCATCCAATCGAAGCCAGCAAGACTTGTGTTTAGAGTCCACGCTGCGATCGCTATCGCTTCACGATTGTCAGATTGAATATCATCAACTTGGTTGGGAAGTAACTCAGACTCTTAAAGCCAATCCGCTACTCCCAGGCGTCATCTTGATGAAGCAGGGTCAATTCGCGGGGATGATTTCGCGGCGGCGATTTTTGGAATACATGAGCCGTCCCTACGGATTGGAACTCTTTTCCAAACGTCCCATTGAATGTTTATATCGTTCTGCCGAAACGGAAACTTTGATTCTGAACGGCGATACGTTAATTGTGGCGGCGGCGCGTCACTCTTTGCAACGAGCGGCTGAGTTACTTTATGAACCGATTGTGGTGGAGGTCGCGCCGCAAGTTTATCGATTATTAGATGTACATGAATTACTGATTGCTCAGTCGCAAATTCACGAATTAGCCACTGAACTGCTCACTCAACTTTATACTCATCTGGAAGCAGCAAACCAACAATTGCTGCGCCTTGCCACTTCTGATGGTTTGACTGGGGTTGCTAACCGACACCGTTTTGATAGCTATCTCGATTCCTGTTGGCACCAGATGCAGGCGAGTAATTCAGCATTATCGCTGATCTTGTGCGATGTTGATTTCTTCAAAAAGTACAACGATACCTACGGTCATCAAGCGGGTGATGACACTTTGCGACAGGTAGCGGGTGCCATCCAGCAAGCGGTGCAGCGACCGGAAGATTTAGTGGCACGCTATGGGGGCGAAGAATTTGCCGTGATTTTGCCGCACACATCGCTAGAGGGTGCCCTTCAGGTCGCAGAACGCATCAGATTGACTGTGAAAGCCTTGAAGATTGCCCATGTTTGCTCAGAAGTAAGCGAGTGCATCACCCTGAGTTTAGGCGTTGCCACGATCTTTCCTAGCTCAAATTTTTTACCTGCAATGCTGATTGCAGCGGCGGACGAAAAGCTTTATCAAGCAAAACAGACAGGACGAGATAAGGCTGAAGGCCATCTGCTTTGCGTACCGCGCGATCGCTCATCCGTTTTTGAGCCATCTGCAACTTCTTGAATACAAATTATTCCGCTTTAGATAAATATATAGAGTTGTTTTAGTTTAGTAAAAAGTGTAAATTATTGTATTTTTATAACAATTAAAAAAACTCTTGAGCCGTCATTTTTTAACCAAAGGTTAATCAAATCTTTAAATCATATTTAAAGTTAAAATAAGGTTTTAGCTGTAAAATTTATAACTTAAATCAGTAGAATGTGGGGATAAAGTAAATTTTGCATCTCCCTATACAGCGAATAAGAACTGATTGAGGTAATTTATGATGGCTTGGCAAGAATCTCCGTCGGAATTATCAGTTCTCCCTCTGTCCCAGATAAAGAACCTCAATTTAGAGTCAACCCTTCAAGAGCTTCCCCTATACGATTTTCAGATAGAAGCCTCTGGTCTGGGGCAGGAAGTTAACAAAGAATTTGAAGGAAATGCGCTGCTACCAGGAGTCATTTTAACGATAGAAAATCAGTTTGCAGGAATGATTTCGCGGCGACGATTTTTAGAACAAATGAGCCGTCCTTATGGACTAGAGTTATTTTTAAAACGACCCTTACAATCTTTATATCAATTCGCCAGTACCCATGTTTTGAAACTTTCTGGCGATACGTTAATTGTAGCGGCGGCAAAGCAGTCTTTGCAACGGCCTCCTGAGTTACTCTATGAACCGATTGTGGTAGAGTTAGCGCCAGGAATTTACCGATTACTAGATGTACATCAATTATTGGTGGCGCAGTCAAAAATTCATGAACTCACAACCGAGTTGCTCAACGAGCAAACGAAAGCTCAGATGTTGCAAACCGAAAAAATGGCGAGTTTGGGACGGACGGTTGCTGAGGTTGCCCATGAGATTAGAAATCCGATTAACTGCATTAATGGTAATTTTGGTTTTGTAGAAACTTATTACAAAAATTTAATCGGTTTATTGGCAGCTTATGAAAAAGCTGAAACTTTGAATACAATCGAAGAATTGAAAGAGGAAATTGAATATGATTTTCTTCTAGAAGATTTGCCTAAGTTGATAGGAAGTATGAAGCTGAGTGCGGAACGATTAACAAAAATCGTTGGCAGTCTGCGAAACTTTTCTCATATGGATGAAACCAAGAGACAGCCTGCTGACTTACACGAATGTATTGAAAGTACCTTATTAATTTTAAATAATCCCATCAAGCAGGGGATTCAATTAATTAAAAAATATGGCGATTTACCACTGGTGAATTGCTACTCAGGTCAACTGAGTCAAGTATTTATGAATATCATTAGTAATGCGATTGATGCACTCAAAGATCGAGTCACTGACGGGTCGGATTGGCAACCCCAGATAGAGATTACGACGGAAGTTTTAGAAATCCAAGATTCTGAATGGGTTGTAATCCGGATTGCGGATAATGGGCCGGGAATTCCACCAGAAATTCAGGATCGGATTTTTGAGACGTTCTTTACTACAAAGCCGGTGGGCAAGGGAACAGGATTGGGATTGGCAATTAGTTATCAAATTGTTACTGAGAAACACGGGGGTCATTTATCGGTGCGATCGCGTAGTGTATGTCCAGAGGATTGCTCGCCTTTGGCGTATCCTCCTCCTAGCACCGCCTCCCATAATGGTTCCGTAGTTGAAGCGTTGTCGGTGCCCGTAGCTTCCGCCGTAGGAATAGGAATCGCAGATTCGTATCCCCGGCAAGACAGAATCTATAGTGCGGCTAGCGGATGCGAGGCACCAGCAGCGGCACAGTTGCTAGCTAATTCCAGGGAGATAGAAGATTCACAACCAAGGATGGGCACAGAATTCGAGATCCGATTGCCACTCGGTTAAGGCGCTTGTTCACAATTTTTCTGGAAAATAGTAGCAGAAATTAACCTCAAGGGCAGGTGGAAAACTGCTGAAAATGGTAGTCTATGGTCATAGCTGATTTCAGCTTCACTGCTGCATTTGTGGGCGTTGTGTGTCGGTACCAAACGGATTTATATCACTTCCGTCCTTGTCCCAAGGGAGCGATCGCGACCTCTCTATAGAGTCAACTCTTGGGGAATTGCCGCTGTACAACTTTCTGGTGAAACCTATCTGTCTGGGTGTGGATATTGCCCGGATTTTTGAGAAGCATCCTCTACTGCCAGGAGCCATCTTAGTCGAACAGGGTCAGTTTGCCGGGATGATTTCGCGGCGGCGGCTTTTGGAGTACCTGATCCGTCCTCATCGACTAGAGCTGTTTTTGCACAAACCGCTGCACATCCTCTACAAGTACGCCCACTCTGAGGTTTTAATCCTTCCCGATAGTACGCCGATTTTGACAGCAACCCAGCAGGCGCTGCGGCGATCGCCTGAATTTTTGGCAGAACCTGTCGTAGTGCAAGTGGGAGAATCTGATTATCGGCTGTTAGATGTTCAGGATTTGAATGTTGTTTCTTGGCAAATCCGGGGAATCGAAGCTCAGGTGCGATATGAACGCACCCAAGCTCAGATGATTCAAAGTGAGAAAATGGCAAGCTTAGGGCGCTTAGTGGACGGAGTTGCTCACGAAATTTTAGACCCGGTTGGCTTTATTTGGGGGAACTTAACGTATGTCTCAACTTACACTGAAAACTTGATAGAATTGCTGTCTACTTATGAGACATATTTGCCGCAGATTCCTGAAGAAATTGCGGCTCTGAAAGAAGACATAGAATTTGATTTTGTACAACAAGACTTACCTCGCTCAATTTCCAGCATCCGAGCCGGAGCAGAACGATTGAAAAAGCTCGTGATGAGTCTGCAAAACTTCTGCCATATTGATGATGTTTATCCCAAGCCTGCCGATTTGCACGCTTGTTTAGATAGTATTGTTTTGCTTTTAAAAAGTCGTGTAAACAGCGAAATTGAAATTATCAGAAATTATGGTCATTTGCCGCCGGTACAATGCTACGCGGGTCAATTGAATCAGGTTTTCATGAATATCCTGACGAATGCGATTGATGCATTGATTAATCAAGCAGTCGTTCAGCAGTTTACTCAAGATTTTCAAGGAACATTGCCCCCGAATATTCAAGAGAAACCTCGGATCGAAATTACGACTGAGGTTTGTTCGCACAAGGCAAGTCAGACAGGAATTTCTGATTCGCGGTGGGTTTCCATTCGCATTGCCGATAATGGCCCTGGGATGTCTCCTGAAGTACAGCAGCAAATTCTTGAGTCTTTTTCTGTAGAGAAACGCTCTGCTAAAGAGACGAGTTTATCGGTAAGTTATCAGATTGTGACGGCGAAGCACGGTGGAAAATTAAGAATGCGATCGCGTAGTGTATGCCCTCTGGGCAACTCGCTTAGTGTATGTCCTGAGGATTACTCGCGCAGTGGATGCCCAGAGAGCGGATCTCCTCAGGGGTATGCCACTCCTAGCAATTCCAGCGGAGAACCTAAACCAGGCATTGGCACCGAATTTGAGATTTTGTTGCCTTTGGTTTAATTAAAAATTAACAAGCCGCTGTATTTTTAATTTGGCAACTTTCAGGACTCTAAGGCTCTACTTTTACAGGAGTTCCGATGTTGACCTGTGCATACAAAGCCAAAATATCCTGATTACGCATCCGGACGCAGCCGTGAGAAACTGCCTGTCCCACCAGTTTTTCCTGGGGGGTGCCATGAAACCCGATAAAATTGCGTCCGTCTGTCCAGAAAGCAATCCACCTGGCTCCTAAAGGATTATCTGCACCTGGAGGAACGACTTTTCCATTCCAAGGATGCTGCCAAGCTGGATTGCGTAGCATTTGCGTCACCTTAAACGTGCCTGTAGGCGTCTCCCAACCCTTTTTACCGACGGCGATAGGATAACTTGCTTTCACCTGATTGTCTCGGTAGACATAGACGCGGCGATCGCTTAATTTAATCACCAAATGAGTATCGGGCGTGGTACTCGCAGGGGAGAGTTCCTCCAAAGGCAGATAGAGAGAGGGTGCCCCCAGCGGAGGCAATTGGGGTTCCGAAGGCAATTCAATCGTTGTTGCCTGTCTGGTAGTTGCCATTTCTGTTGGCACTGAAGCACCAGACGGCTGCCGAACGCCCAGCAATAGAATGGCTGCGAAGTACAGCACCTTGAAGCTTCCAGACGGTAATTTACCTCTGAGCATTCCTGTCCTCTCTTTTCCCTGGTCAACGACTCTTATCGAATTATTATCTGAGATCAAAACAATAAATCGCACAGAGCTGACTGACTTATTTAAAATTGACTTTTCTTAGTCTTGTCAAGACTCACAAAGTAAGATTTTATTCCCAGCCCTACTCCTAATGACTTATATAATCCGGTGGATTGAATCTTCTGTAGAGATAGATAGGATTTGGGCAATAATCTAGGTGTTTTCATCCGTTGTTGACTACAACTGTTGCCAATAGTCAAGTTTATTACCCAAATATTTTCAAAGTGAGGGTGTAATGCGTTTGCAAAAAACCAAAGTATTGACAGGTACGATGCTAACACTGTTACTCTCGGCAGTATCAGTGTTGCCAGCGATCGCTCGCCCAGTAGAAGGTGAATCCAGGCAGCTCCAGAGCCAAACCAACACCGACACAACTACTCCCAATCCAACCAACACCAACACAACTACTCCTAACTCAACCGATACGAATCAAGTAGTTAGAGGCACCGTCAGCAGCATTAGAGGCAATGTAGTCACGCTAAGACTGCCAGACGGTACAACCAGAAGTATGATGCTCTCACCAGAGGATCTAACTCGGTTGAACCTCATGCCAGGAATGGAGATTAGCGCCACATTGGATGACCAGAATATGGCTAGCAATGTGAGTATGGTTGAAGCAGCCGATGCGACAGATACTACTCGCCTCAACAGAACCCGTCGAGTGGAAGAGACAACGATTCAGCGAAGAACGGTGCAGACAACACCGTCTCCTGGTCCGACAACAACCACTGGAGAGACCACAAGCACTCCAGATACAGCTCAAACCGAACCGCAGACGACTGAGGCAGCGCCAGTGCCAGCGCTTTGGTAATGACTTCACCAGCATTCTTGAGCAATTAACAAAGAATCGTTAATGTAACCATGCCGTCCTTTTGGGGACGGCATGGTTATTTTTGGAAATAATTTTCCGAGATAGATTCCGAGATAGATGCTTGGTTGCGATCGCGCTGGGATTCTGAAAAAATTCAAACGTCCTGATTCATTTCTAGCAATCCAGGCGGCGGCGTAATTTCAATTCGCCGATTCTCCAGGTCTACCACAGGCGCGATCGCTTTCACAAAAGGAATCAAAATGGTAGACGGCTTCGGTGGCTTGGGTCTAAGAACTTTCCGTTTTTTACTGGTTCGATTGACTTCCCCTTTCTGGGGTAGTTCCGGCTCATCCTCAGGTGCTACAGCTACAGGTTGCTGGTGCAACTGGACTTCCAGTAAATCGTTGCCAGCCGGAATTACATTCACCACCACGCCCAAGTTTTCTCCCGATTCTTGAACGAAAACTTCCATCCCAATCAAGTCTAGAACGTGGTATTCATCTTCTTCCAAGATAGGGCGATCGGAAGCTTTCACCATTAACTTGGTTCCCGCTAGCGCCTCCGCTCGATCCCGATTTTCTACCTCAGCAAGCTGTACAACGTATAGATTTTTACCATCTATATACCGCCCTTTCACCAATTTCACTGGCTGCGGTTCTGTCTCGCCCGGTCGCAACATCCAACGCTCTCCCGGTTCCTCAAAGCGTTCTGGGAATTGGGATTCCGGATACACCCGCAACTCCCCTTTCATCCCTTGAGCGGCAACAATTGTGCCAATTTCTAACCACTGGTCATTGGTCATCAGCTTTCTGTATTCCGTATTCCGTATTCTTTTTCATGCCCTACCGTGTACGCACAAATCTTCTTGTACTTGCCAGTCCCGTTTTGATCCCCCTAACCCCCCGATAAATTGGGGGAGCCATCAACGTTTTGCCACTTAACCAAAGATATGTGTACACGGTAGTGAATGCTTTGATAACTGGAAGGGGCGGCGACACAGAGACTTCTAAAAGTCCGCGCTTTACTGACTTAGTTTGCATAGCCGCGAATTCTGTCCGGCAGGGCTTTCTAACATTTAACAACTGAATATACTTGCTCTACCACCTTCCCTAAGCGCTGTATCCCGATTTCAATCTCCTGGTCTGTAGCAGTCAGGCTAATCCGAATGCATTGTTGCTTGTGCGCCCATTCTTCGCGCAATCCGGGGAAGAATGAGCTACCTGGTACGACAATGACACCGACTTGCTTTAACTGCTGGTACAGTTCCCAGTCTGTAATGGGTAAATCTTGTAACCACAGCCATGCAAAGATTGCTCCTTCGCCGCGATGCAGGAACCAAGGCAAATCTTTGGGCATTGCCTGTTCGATGCTGCTTTCCACAACATCAAACTTTTTCTGGTAGTAGGGGCGAATCACCGTGGTAGCGATTTCTGCTAGCGTTCCCGTTTCAATCGCACGGGCTGCGATCGCTTGTCCATACCGAGATGAATGAATACACATATTCGTCTGGAAACACTCCAGCGCCTGAATCCACTTTTCATCCCCAATCGCAATCCCAATCCTTTCTCCGGGTAGCCCCGCTTTCGATAAGCTCATGCAGTGCAGGATGTTCTCTCCAAATACCGGCGTCATCTCGGTAAAATTTAACGCTGGAAACGGAGGTGCATACGCAGAATCGATCAAGACTGGCACATCATAAGGCGCAGCCAAATCGGCAATTTTTTTCACCTCGTCATCCGTGAGGACGTTGCCGGTTGGGTTACAAGGACGCGAGAATAACACGCAACCCGTATCTTCCGTAATCTTCAGTTTGCTGAAGTCCGGACGATATTTGAAACTGTGGGCAGCGGCATCAATGTCCAAAGCGGGTTTATAGGCAAATAATGCCTCTGGGGTTAAAGTTAGACCCCCATACCCCGTGTAATCTGGACTCAGGGGCAGGATAATTTGCTTTAATTTACCGCTTGTGGTGTACCCCCCAAAGGCATTCGCTGCAAAGAAATAAAGCGTTTGACTGCCAGGGGTGATCAAAATATTGCGATGAGTCAGATTTAGTCCGTAGCGGCGATTGAAATCCTTTTCTACCGCTTCGATTAATGGCTCATAGCCTTGAGAGTCACCATAGCGACAAACTACATTCCCGTAATTTGAGCTAGCGAGCAATTCTTCGGTGTAATCCCGCCATAACTGCTCTACTTCTGGCAAAATCACTGGATTCCCAGGACTTAAATTAATATATTCCTGTCCAATACCTGCTTGCAGAGTTTCCTTAATATCCTTCATAATTGCCCGCACCCCAGTGAGGTGGGACATACAATCGCCAAATTGAGTCAGGGCAGGATTCATAAGCTAAAGCGACTTTGAAAATTGAGAGTTTAACAACCGGGGTGCCGAGTCAGTTGAGGCTTTTTCCCCCTTAGTTAATTTAATGAATCGTTGGTACTCTAACCAATTTAACTGTAATTTTCATGACTAATTGGCACAACTACAGCCAGTCTGGGGTTGAGAAAGTCGCAAAACCGGCTGTTTAGATTAGGCACGGTTTGGGCGTTGTCTGATAAAACTTAACAAAACCATAATCTTCCTTAGATTACTTGACTAATTTTTGGGGGAAAAATGTAAAGAGTGTAAAAAAACACAGTTTATATAGGAAATCCTGTAAAGCTATAAATCGGGCTGGATAGCAGGATGTTTTTAGGCTCTTAGCGCCTCTACTTTTTTTAGCTAAAAGCCAAACAACCCGTAGAAGATAACACACTCCCTATCCAGACGAATCTGAAGAGCAAGCCTGTCAAGTGTAGTGCAACGGAATTTATGACAACAATTGAAACGCTGCGTGCGAAGCTACCGTTTCCTCTCAAGCGATTGGCAGACCTGGCATATAACTATTGGTGGAGTTGGACGAGCGATCGCACTTCTCTATTTCAGAACATTAATCCTGATGAATGGCACCGCTGCGGACATAACGCTGTCGCCATCTTAGAATCAGCTTCTTTAGTGCGCCTCACCCAGCTCGCTCAAGACCCAGCTTATATCAAACGGGTGAATTCACTTGTCGAGCAATTTGACAAGTACATGGGCGAAAAAAATGCATGGGCGTCTCGCGTCGCGCCGCAAATTTCCCCACAGCGACCAGTCGCCTATTTTTGTGCGGAATTTGGCATCCACGAATCCCTACCTATCTACTCCGGCGGTTTGGGAATTTTAGCCGGAGATCACCTCAAGTCCGCCTCTGATTTAGGCGTGCCGATGGTCGCGGTAGGGCTTTGTTATCGCCAAGGTTATTTCCGTCAACGGTTGAATAGTGGCGGTTGGCAAGAAGAAAACTACGTTAACAATCCCTTTGACCAGATGCCCCTGGAGTTGCTCAAAAACCAGCAAGGGGAACCCATCACCATTGAGATGGAAATCCGGCAACGGATTGTCAAAGCCCAAATTTGGCTGGCGCGAGTCGGTCGCGTCAATCTTTACCTACTAGATACCGACCGACACGACAACGATCCAATTGACCGCTGGTTGACAGGGCACCTGTACGGCGGCAACCAAGAAACCCGCATCGCCCAGGAAGTCGTGCTGGGAATTGGCGGCGTTCGGGCGCTGACAGCATTGGGGATTACTCCGTCGGTGTGTCATCTGAACGAAGGTCACGCGGCGTTCTGCACCCTAGAGATTGCGCGACAAGAAATTCAGCGTACCGGCAAGTCTTTCTATGATATCGAGGGATTGGTGCGCGATCGCTGCGTCTTCACCACCCACACTCCCGTTCCCGCAGGTCACGATGTCTTCTCCTCAGACCTGATGGATTCCTACTTCGCCCACTACTGGCCTACATTGGGTCTGTCGCGCGAGCAATTCCTCGCCTTGGGGGCACGCCGCCTGGGCGACCCTTGGGAACCCTTCGGCATGACCGTCTTAGCTTTGCGGATGTGTCGCACTGCCAACGGCGTCAGCGAACTGCACGGTCAGGTTTCCCGCAAGATGTGGAACATTCTCTATCCCGACCGTAGCGAAGAGAAAGTGCCCATTGGTCACATTACCAATGGCGTCCATGCGCGTACCTGGACAGCACCCCTAATGGGCGACCTCTATTCCCAGTACCTGGGTGAAGATTGGTCAACCCGCATGGCTGACAAACAGATGTGGGCAAAGGTGGACGGAATTCCCGATGAGGAAATCTGGTGGCGGCACCAAGTTCTCAAAGAGTGCCTGATTGCTCATACCCGTTCTAAGGTGAAATTGGCACGAATTAGCCGCGGTGAAGAGCAGTTCCGCATTGATGCCGCCGACCAGCTACTAGACCCCAACGTGCTGACGATTGGATTTGCACGACGCTTCAGCCCTTACAAGCGGGGTGACTTGCTACTGCGGGAAGCCGAACGCGCCTTGAGGATATTTGGAAATTCCCAACGACCCGTGCAGATTGTCTTTGCCGGTAAAGCGCACCCTCATGACGAAGAAGGCAAGCGGATTATCCAGCGGTTAATGGAGTGGTGCAAGCACCCAGACATTCTCAACCGAGTTGCCTTAGTTGAAGATTACGACATCTACACGGGTCAACATTTGGTGCAAGGTGTTGATGTTTGGTTGAACAACCCGCGTCGTCCTTTAGAAGCCTCCGGTACGAGTGGGCAAAAAGTCTGCTTCAACGGCGGCATTAATTGCAGTGTCCTCGATGGCTGGTGGTGCGAAGGCTATCAAGAAGGACAAGATGGCAAGGGAAGCAATGGCTGGGCAATTGGGGAAGATGCCCACACCAGCGACCAGGAGTTGCAAGACCGGATTGATTCGGAATCTCTCTACCAGCTACTAGAAGAGGAAATCGTTCCTCTCTACTATGACCAAGATGAGAATGGAATTCCTCATCGCTGGATTCAGATGATGAAGGCGTCGATTAAGACAAATTCGCCGCTATTCAACACTGACCGGATGATTGCGGACTACGTGACTCAGGTGTACGCGCCGGGAACTTCCGTAGGCACTGAACCAATTCTGGCGAGTGCGCTGGCGTAGCAAATTTGTAGGGGTGCGCCGTTCACCCCTACATAGGTATGAATTGACTCGATTTTGAGCTAAAAGTAGGGTGGGCAGTGCCCACCTGCTTTTTTTTGAACCGCAAAGAAGCAAACCGCAAAGAAGCAAAGGACGCAAAGGAACAGAGAACAGATGAATCGGGTTTGGCAAGCTGATTTTTATCGGCGTCCTCTCAAAGACGAAAAAGGGCAGGTGTTGTGGGAATTGTTGCTTTGCGATGCCACACGCAGCTTTAGTTATGACGCCTTTTGTCCTCAATCTGAAGCGAATGCTAGTTGGTTGGTTTCTCAGTTACAGCAAGCAGCCGGTGGAAATCTGCCGAATCTCATCCAAGTGTTTCGTCCCCAGTCGTTGACTTTGATTCAGGCAGCGGCGCAACCACTGGGGATTAAGGTGGAAGCGACTCGACGCACTAGGGCACTGAAGGAATATTTGCAACAGAAGGCGCAACAATACCCCAAACTCGATAACTATACCTACACTGGCGAACTCTCATCTCTGGACAAACCGCCGCCAGTCCCATTGCCAGAAAACCTTTGGGGAGAACAATGGCGATTTGCCACGCTTCCGGCGGTTGCTGTGGTGGAAGCTTTTGCTGAACGCCCAATTCCGATTCTGGAGATGCCAGAATTTCTCTTGCCGATCAATCTGGGTTTAGCGTCTACGGTGCCAGTCCCCGGTGTGGTAATTTACGGTGGGCGGCAATCGATGCGTTTGGCGCGTTGGCTACAAGAAGCGCGTCCCGTTTCTCTTAATTACATTGCGGGTGCACCGGATGGGTTGGTATTAGAAGCGGGATTGGTTGACCGCTGGATTGTTGCCACTTTTGAGGATAAAGAAGTTACGGCAGCAGCTCAAGCTTATCAACAGCGCCAGCAGCAGAGTCGGGGATTGCACTTTTTGCTGGTGCAACCGGATGAGTCGGGGATGACTTTTAGCGGCTTTTGGTTGTTACGAGGAGAGGATTGAGGTTCTTTCTCTACCAAAAGATAGATTAAAAGCAGATCGATGCGATTTGATGCGATCGCGCCTTGCACCCGGTACACTCAACCCAGATTGAAGATGCAAGAGCGGTAGAAATTCATCGCATCTTATCCCAATTAAGCACTATCGCAATCCTGCTAACGAGTGATTAAATCCTATGTTCTCTATCACAAGTTATATGTGGCATCAATCAATGTCTACCACAGAATCTTAGTGAGATAATAAAGGTGTGAGGAAGAAAACGGAACAACCTTTTTGATAAAGGGGGAGTATTATGAAACTCAAGCTATTCGCGACACTAACATTACTCGCTCCACTATTTTTAACTATGCCAGTGAAAGCGGAGAATCCGCTACACGTAAAACAGCTATTGTCAACGAGGGAATGTGTTCGCTGCGATTTATCAGGAGCCGATCTCAGCGGCGCACATTTGATTGGTGCTGACTTGAGAGAAGCCAATTTGCAAGGCGCTAACCTGACGAATGCGAACCTCGAAGGTGCCGATCTGACGAAGGCAAACTTGACAGCAGCTAATTTAACATCAGCTTTTGTAACGAATGCCAATTTTCAGGAAGCCAATCTCAACGCCGTAAATTTTACGAACGCTAAAATTTATGACGCTAATGTGTATGGGGCATCAATGGATGACCTGACTCTTACCGATGCTGAAATATTTAACACCGGAATCGGTATTGGTGGGGAAGATGCCGATATTCCTCGTTGGGACTAGATGGCGCTAATTAGCACTTAGGATTTTACGGAGAATTGGGGAAGTCTAATAGATTTAAAACGAGCGGCTTCCCTATTTTCGCCATCAATTAAATTTATCTTCTGAGTATCTATTAATATCAGTATTTGAGTACCCAACCCTTGAGAGGTTTAACCACCTCCGGTGTCGCTCCAGGTTGTGATGTTACTCTTTGAGAGATTTAAACCCAGTTACCTTGTCTTCGCACTGCCTGGACACGATCGCTTCTATTGAGTTTAGCGATCGCTTGTGATTTAGTGCTGGAACTTTTTTGGATATTGAGATTATTAGCGTTAATAAATGAACAGACGCCTTGGTTTTGTGCAAAGGCTCAAGCTTATATGAACAGCGCCAGCAGCAGGGTCAGGATTGCATTTTTTACTTGTGTAACCTGATTGATGGTGGGATGACTTAGAGCGGCTTTTGGCTGTTTTGAGGGGAAGATGGAAACTCCGAAGCCTTCCAAGACTAAGATTTCAAGCAACTTTAAAGAGATTCTGCAATCTCTGGTTAGAGTTTTGGTTCGCCGATGGCTCATCTCATCAGTGCGATCGCACTGATGAGCGCAAAACCCACAAAAGACTAATTTTCTCCTTAAAAAGTATTATAAATCACACTTGTGGGAGTTGTAAAAACTGTATATTTATGCGTATCCGTTTCTTATTTAGGTGCATCAGTGAGTGATATTCTGCGCGATCGTCGAGTGTTAGTAACCGGAGCTTCCGGTTTTATGGGTTCTTGGTTGACTGAGTGCTTATTAGAGCAGGGCGCGACGGTGACGACGATACTGGCTGACTGGAACCCAGACAGTCATTTTGTGCGTAGTGGAATCGTTCATCGTGTCAACAATGTTGTTGGGTCAATCGAAGATTACGATTTACTTGAAAAGGTGATTGGCGATCGCGGCATTGATACGGTGTTTCACTTAGCAGCAGTGTCGGTAGAAGGTTTGGCGTTTGAGAAACCTCGATTGGCATTTGAGATAAACATTCGTGGCACATACAACATATTGGAAGCCTGTCGCGTCCGTTCGGATTTGGTGCGGCGGGTAATCGTGGCATCAAGTGATAAAGCCTACGGTGATAGTCCCGTCTTACCCTATACAGAAGATATGCCAACGCTGGGCAGACATCCTTACGATGTCTCTAAAAGCTGCGCTGACCTAATTGCTCGAAGCTACTATCACAGCTACGGGTTGCCTGTGGCTGTAGGGCGATTTGGTAATATCTACGGCGGTGGAGATTTAAACTGGAGCCGACTGATCCCAAATACGATCCGAAGGCTACTGAGCAATGAAAGTCCTCTCATTCGTATGCCCGATAAAGGTAATTTTATGCGGGACTTTTTATATGTCAAAGATGCAGCCCATGCCTATATTGCAATGTTTGAAGGGCTAGCTCGTCCAGAAGTTCATGGAGAGGCTTTCAACTTCGCAATGGGTGGTAGTTGGACGGTGCTAGAAGTCGTGCAAAAGCTCCAGCAACTGATGAATTGCGAACACATAGAGCCGGTAATTATGAATCAAAGCCACGGGGAAATTTGGCACCAGCAGGTATCGGCAGAAAAGGCGCAAAAAATGCTTGGGTGGAGTCCCCGATATTCTTTTGATAAAGGACTAGCTGAAACAATTGAGTGGTATCTGGAGTATTTATCACCTTCAATGGTGGGCAATATTCCATCTTCAGTAGTATTAAGTGTCTAGTTGATCGGAAGTATTTTTACCCTACCTTCTGACCAGACTTCTAAGTCTGGTCAGAAACTTCCTTGGAGAAAAATGTTTAAACGTCTCGACCAAAATTTAATAGATACAGTTGCTCAACAGGCATCCAGTAGCGATCGCTTACGACAAAGCTACAACTTCCACACCTTAGAAGAAAAAGTTCAGCGATCGCTTATTTGTCTGCAACCAGGGACTTATGTGCGTCCCCATCGCCATAAACGGGAAATCGGTCACAATGGATTCGAGCTGTGCCTGATTTTGCAGGGAGCCGTAGGAATGCTTCTATTTAACGATCAAGGCGTAATTATTCACCAAGAACAGATTAGTGCCGATGGAACAACTTCTGGTATTGAATTCCTCGAAGGAACTTATCATACACTGATCGCTTTAGTACCAAATACTGTAATTTTTGAAGTTAAAGAAGGGCCTTACGATTCCACTACTGATAAAGAATTTCTTTCATGTTTCCCTCTGGAAGGAACGATAGCGGCTGAGAAACTGGTGCAAACCTGGCATAGTTACTTTGTTAGCCCAATATAATTCGCTCCATGCCACGCCTATCTTGTGATCATTTTGGATTTAATAGGACTATAGTGCTATTTGTCCTTTATAACTCTCTGTTTTGAGCGATCGCTATTGTTTAAGCATGGATTCTGGGCTTTTGTTGATTAATTGATTGCTTGGAAGTCTCCAATCAATCAATCGAGCGCGATCGCCGATACCTGCCCAGTTTCTCGCGCTTCATATCTGTCAAACTTTTTGCCTTTCTCTAGCGATCGAACTCACGTTCAGTTAGTATCTGGGTAATCTGTAGTTTTTTTGTGGATAAAGGCGGATTCATGCTTCAAAACATTACTACTGAGATTGCTTATTTTGACTCACTTCCATATTTAGCCACAGTCTTAGGCGTTACTAGCATAGCGGGAATAATTGGGTGGCGCTGGTGGAAACAAAATAATACATACAAATCGCTGCGATCGCTCCCTTCACCTCCTAAACACTGGCTGTTAGGAAATATTCCTCAACTATTAGCAGCAGTGAAACAGAAAAAATTATTCCAGCAAATGTTTGATTGGAGTCGAGAGCTAGGCCCGATGTATGTTATATGGAATGGCAACAGGCCTGGTGTTATTTTAAGTAAAGCAAAAGTTATCGAAGATACCATTGTCAATGGGATGAAAGATGGTACCTTAATCAGATCGGAGCAATTACGCAAAGCTTGGAACGATGTCAGTGGCCCGATTCTATTAGGAGAAACTGGAGCTGAGTGGCAGTGGCGACGCAAAGCTTGGAATCCCGAATTCAGTTCTAGCAGCCTCACGAAATATGCAGAAATTATTAGCGAAGCTTGCGAACAAGTAATTGCAACATTGAAGGAAGCACCACCACCAAAAGAAGTTCAGGTAGATCCTCTGTTTGTAGAACTAACAATGAGAGTGATTTCTTGTCTCGTACTGGGCATTCCTGTGGATAGAAAGCTCGCGAGTCCTGAAGGGCCACCCCTGGAAGTTTCCAAGCTGTACGAAGCAATGTCTGTTGTAGGCTATCGGTTCCTACGACAAGCTACTGGCGAGAAGATATGGATGAAATATTTGCCCTCTAAAAATTCACAAGATTATTGGGCAGCAAAGCGATATTTTGAGGAATTTTTAACGCCCCGTGTAGACTTAGCTTTACGATTCAGAGAACAAAACAAGACCGATTTACCACAGGTAAGTTCTTGGTTCTCCGAATCAATGTTAGTCAAAATCGCTGCCAAAGAGCCAAAATACAATCGCGACACATTAATAGCAGAATGTGTTGAACTCTTAATCGCTGGTACTGATACAACAGCCCATACTTTATCCTTTGCAGTAGGAGAGTTGAGCTTCCATCAAAGGGTTTTTCAGCAAGCACGAGACATCGTTGACCAAGTTTGGCAAAGCAAAGGCTTGATAAATACCGAAAGCCTCAAGGAATTGGCTTATATTAGCGCAATTATTAAGGAGACCTTGCGCCTTTATTCAGTAGCCTCAGGCTCGACTTCATTGGAGGCTCAACGCGACACCCTCATTGATGGTAAAGCGATTCCTCGCGGTACAAGAATAGCTTGGTCAATGCTTGCTGCGGGAAGAGATCCAGAAGTCTATGCTAATCCAGAGGAATTTCTGCCAGAACGTTGGTTAGAGAAGAGCAAGGAAAATAGTTCGCTGCCAATGATAGACTTTGGCTCAGGACCTCATCGTTGCTTGGGGGAGCATTTATCAATGCTGGAAGGAACGATGATGCTAGCATTATTGCTCCGCAACTTCGACTGGGAGTTAGTCAAGGGTCGTTCTTCTCTAGAACAATTACAGCAAAACCTGTTAATTTATCCGTCTGATAAAATGCCAGTGCGCTTTAAATTGAGAAATTCGCTTCCACAAGAAAAAACCTATCTCCAAGGTTTAAATTAAACTATTTACAGTAGCTCGAAAAGTTTTGCCAACGCTAAAGAATAGTAGTGTATGGAGTAGTGCTAAAAAATTAATGCATCATTACTTTTTTAGCACTAACCCAATATTGGCTTAATTCAATGGAACGGAGAATTAAGTGGTATTTTTTATGTCCGCCACCGATCGAATTGATCTTCAGAGCATCCATTGATGTAAGTATTGAGTACCCAACCCTTCAGAGGTTTAACCACCTCCGGAGTCACTCCGGGTTGTGAGGTTACTCTTCCAGAGATTTGAACCCAGCTACCCTGTTTTCGCACTGCCCGAACCGTATCGCCTCTATTGAGTTTGGCGACTATATTGGATTGAGTATTGGGTAGATTACGGATATTGACGTTATTTCCATTAATAAATGAACATACGCCTTGGTTTTGTGCAGGTCTCGATTGAGCCTGTAAAATTGGTGTAGCTGCATTTGCCTTTGTTTGGGCGATTAGCTGCAAGCCAGTGGTATAGAAACATAGCAGTGCGATCGCTGTCAGAGAGTTTCTCGAATTGCTCATCTTTATGGATTAAGTGCATCTGCACTGAAGTAAATTCAGTCTCACCTTAACTGACTTACTTCCAAATAATATATTTTTTGATATTTATTTAAATTGTTAAAAGGCTATCAACCCCGCAAGCTTGTGACTTTGAGCGGTTTGATATAAATAAAGTCAAAAGTCAACCCTTCTTAATTAATCCACTACTTTTAGCAATCCCTGCTTCAGTGCATCAAACACGCGATTAATTAGCAGGTGTTCTGCTTCACTTAGGGTTTCCTGCGATAGGAATATTGACATCAATAGACGTTGATCGGTACGAGAAATTTGGCGAAAGACAAAGATTCGCTCAACAATTTGTTGAACGGAGATTGTGGGTAAACTAGCTGAAGCTGGCATAGTTCTCTAGCAACTTTATGTAATACTGCTGCGAATCCCGCAGAACGAGATTCTGAGGACATATAAAAATATTGTAATATTTCTTTACAATCCTGCGCGATCGCCATCTTCAAGAGAATGTAACAATTCCTTCATAATTTGGTGATTCTCATCATTGACAAATCAGATTGCCTATCCAAACACTCCCGAATATCCCGTAAAATAGCTTGGCGTTGTAGCAAGAAGGCAAAAAAATGACTCAGGCTCGGATTGGGATTATCGGTGGCAGCGGTCTCTACAAGATGGAGGCGCTCAAAGATGTAGAAGAGATGCAAATCTCCACGCCTTTTGGCTTCCCCTCTGATGCTTTGATATTGGGAACTTTGGAAGGAACGCGAGTGGCTTTTCTGGCACGTCACGGTCGCAATCACACGCTGTTGCCTTCTGAGTTGCCGTTTCGAGCCAACATCTACGCCATGAAGCAGCTAGGCGTCGAGTACCTAATCTCTGCATCAGCGGTGGGTTCTCTCAAAGAAGAAGCGAAACCTTTAGATATGGTAGTGCCGGATCAATTTATTGACCGCACCAAAAATCGAGTTTCTACCTTTTTTGGGGAAGGGATTGTGGCTCATATTGGGTTTGCCGATCCCGTGTGCAATCAATTGGCTGGAGTTGTGGCAGATGCGATCGCATCTTTAAACTTACCCGACGTCACGCTCCATCGCGGTGGTACTTATGTTTGTATGGAAGGACCCGCATTTTCTACAAAAGCTGAATCGCATCTTTACCGCAGTTGGGGTGCCACAATCATTGGCATGACTAATTTACCAGAGGCGAAGTTAGCCAGAGAAGCAGAAATTGCTTATGCAACCTTAGCATTAGTAACAGATTACGATTGTTGGCACCCCGATCACGACAGCGTAACGGTAGAAATGGTCATTGCCAATCTGCAACGCAATGCAACCAATGCTCAAAAAGTAATTCAAGAAACTGTTCGGCGTTTGAGTGAAAATCCGCCAGTTTCTGATGCTCACTCGGCTTTAAAATATGCAATCCTCACGCGACTAGAGAACGTTCCGGCAGCAACAAAGGAGAAAATGGAGTTGCTGTTGAAGAAGTATTTGTAGTCAGCGGTTTTTTCATGCATTAACTTTCTACCAAGGACTCCCAATCATTGTGAAAGCTGACCAGAAATAAGGATGCTTTAGGTCTTTATCTCCGATTGATGCAAGAGAGGAAGGTAGAGGCATATTGCCATCAGAAGTATGCAGTTGTCCCCCTTCTAGTCGCACCTTTCCCTTTAACATTGCTAGCTGTGCCTGTCGCAAAGCTTCCGCCTTAATAGGGGCTTTTTTCAATTCTTTGTAGAAATCTGTCATCAGCCCCAATGTGCCTTCATCGCTGACGTACCAAAGACTTGCCAGCGCTGACTTCACGCCTGCTTGCACCGCAAACCCGGCAAAGCCCAACTCGGCTTCTTCATTTCCCAGTGCTGAACGACAGGCACTCAGCACTAATAATTCCACCGCTGGTTTATTCCAGCCCAACTGACGCACTTGATCCAATCTCAATTGGGTGTCCCACAGCTGAATATAGGAGTTGCCGAGTGCCCCTGACTTAAATTCTGCATGAGTTGCGAGGTGGATAATTTCGTAGGGTGTAGAAGTGCGTTGTGCTTTTAAATTCTTGAGGGTGAAAGCTTCGTTGAGGAAGGATTTACCTTGCCATAGCTTAGAAGTAATCATCGACAATTCTACCGGCACAGCAGGCAATGGATTTTGCGTTTTGTTGGTAAAGCGGTCGGCACCCATTGCCAAGACTTTAGCGTTTTTAATGTTAGCGTAGCGGGTATCGGTAAGGCTGAGGCTAGGCATGAGACCGATGCTATATTTCTCGATTAAAAACTGTTGACCGTCATGGAGGGCGGCGATAGGAAGCGATCGCAAGCCTGCATCCATAATGAAGACTAAATTCTGGATACCTTGGGCTTCTAACTCGTCCTTGATAGGTGCAATTAGCCACTGATACAGTTGTTCTGCGGGGGCACGATAGTCGTCATTCAGTTTATTTTTATTGGTAATGGTGTTCCGCAACTTTCCAGCGGCTTTCAGGATTTGCGATCGCGAAGCGGATGCGCCCAGCGCTCCTCGCTTGCTACCTGCTACACGCACCCGTTTCGTTTTCCCCTCTCCTGTTACCAGAATTAGCTCTAGTCGCTCATCGTCTTTGTTAATTTGAGTTTTTTGGCTACTAGAGACTTGATCCGGTGCAAAGACTGCATAAACAAATGCTGATTTGATGCTCGTCTGCTTCTCGATCTGGCTCAATAGGTTGGCGGCTGCTTTCGGATTGGTGATATTTCCCGTTTGCCCCAGATGTTGGTCAAATTTAGAGGTGATTGTGCTATCCAGGTCGCTCGTAGTATCAACCGTTACGTCAGAGACGCTAGTAGGCGTATTCAGAGGCATCGCGCCGAAGTAGGGAAGCAGGTTGTCTCCCGGACGGCGGGGAGTAATTTGAATATTGCCTTGGCGGTAAGGGCCAGGAAATTCTTTAGATGGCAAAATCGTACTGAGGAACCCAGTTCCGGTGGTGAGAGCGCCAGCCGTTCCGTTTTCTGTGGCATCTCCTACGACAAAGGGAGTAAAGGAGGAACCGCCTCCGTGGGAAATCATAATCGCGCCGTCCCCAGCGCCTCCAATTGTGGAAATGCTGGTCGCAAATGGGTTTTTGGAATCGGTGAAAGTGCCTGTAGCGCGGAAGAACCGATCGGTTGTAATTTTAACAACGCCTCCGAAGGCGCTCCCTCCACTTTGGGCATTGATGGAGACAACTTGAATGTCATCCATTGGCTTTTTGTTGAGTTCAATCAGTGGGTTTGCCAAGGTGACGTTACCACCTTTCCCGAAGCTGGAACTAGAGTCAATCGCTCCAGCAGTGATGATGCCTTGAGCGGAAACTTCAATATCCCCACCGCCTGCTGTTCCTTGAGAGAGCAAATTGCCGCTTTGAATGGCTGCTGCATCACTTAGGAGAGCGTGAAGCGGAGCTATCGCCGTTAGGCGAATCGCGCCGCCGGTGCCATTGGTAGAAGATGTGTCAATATTTGCCGTGGTGATGCTACCCGGAGCCGCAACGGTGACTGCACCCCCGCCGGTTGTACCTTTGGAGGTCACATTTGCAGCGGTAATGGCTCCTTTTTGGCTGGTAAGTGCGATCGCTCCCCCGGTGCCTTTTTCGGAAGCAGAATCAATATTGGCAGCAGTGATATTGTCTTGAGCAGAGACAGTGATGGGAGAACCGGAAGTTTTCACATTTCCAGTCTGTACGGTTCCGTTTTGGCTGCTAAGCGCGATCGCACCGCCAGCACCTTTGGTAGAAGTGGCGTCTAGATCCAGCGTCGTGATGCTGTCATTGGCGATCACTGTAATTCCTCCAGCATCCGTATCGCCTTTGGATGTCAAACTTCCCGTTTGTATCGAGCCTTGTTTGCTATTGAGCGCGATCGCACCGCCAGCACCCGTTGCAGAAGAGGAGTCTAAGGCTGCGGTATTAATGGCTCCCGTGTCACTGGTAAGGCTAATTCCCCCACCCTTAGAGGTGATATTGTTGGTAGTGATTTTTTGATTGGCGGTGAGATTAACCTTGCCGCCGGATGAATCTAAAGTGCCATTACTAGCGATCGCACCAGAGCTACTATTGAGAGCAATTTCCCCACCTTTGGAAGTGATATTGCTAGCGCTGACTCCGTCATTCCCATTTAGATTAACCTTACCGCCGGATGAATCTAAAGTGCCATTACTCGCGATCGCACCTTGAGTGCTATTGAGGGCAATTTCCCCACCTTTGGAAGTAATATTGGCTGCGGTAACGCCTTGATTGGCGGTGAGATTAACCTTGCCACCGGATGAATCTAAAGTGCCATTACTAGCGATCGCACCAGAGCTACTATTGAGAGCAATTTCCCCACCCTTGGAAGTGATATTGGCTGCGGTGACGCCTTGATTGGCAGTGAGATTAACCTTACCGCCGGATGAATCTAAAGTGCCATTACTAGCGATCGCACCTTGAGTGCTATTGAGGCTAATTTCCCCACCTTTGGAAGTGATATTGCTAGCGCTGACTCCGCCATTCCCATTTAGATTTACCTTGCCACCATTGGTGTTGAGACTGCCTCCCGCCTGAATATTATTGGCGGTAATATTTACACCAGCTGGCTTAGTTGTCGTAATGTCACCTGCCAGCGTCGTAGTGCTACCAGATAACTGCGTCAGACTGTCTGCAACAATCGTCGAAATGGCGGTCACATCGGTAGCATTCTCAATTAAGATTGCGCCTAACCCTTTACCATCTCCCGCACCCACCGTTTTGCCGAAGAAGATGTTGCCGGTGCCTGCGATCATCTTTAGGTCATTATATTCGCCCTTTTCGCTATCCAGAGTGCCATTGAAAGAAATGTTACCCGCACCCAATGAGCCTGTATTTAGGAAAGTATCATCCGTCAGAGTGACATCACCATTAAAAATGATGTTGCCATCCAAAGTCGTGATAATGCCTGATAAGAGTGTTTGCTTGGCGTTGACAGTCAATTGTTGGTATACATCGGCGCTGTTGCCTTTTAAGGTCGCATTCTCGCCACCAATAATCACAACACCCAAGTCATTATTGATAGTCAAATACTCCAGGAGATTTGGACTACCGACGTTCCCTTTAAAAATTGCTTGACCTGCACCCGGATTCAGCGTCAGTCCCTGCTGATTCTTAATTTGAGCGCTAACATTGCCTTCAAAGATGATGTTACCACCGCCGCTTGCAAGTGCAATATCGGTCTGAAGCTCCACAGTTTTGCCGAGTTGACCGAGGGTAATGTCTTGCCCCTGGGTGGAAATGTTTGCCCACAATTTGGTTGTTGCACCGTTGAGAGCGATCGCAGCATCATCCACTCCCTGAATTGTCCCATTAACGTTGATGATGCCATTCGGAGACTGAATTTTCACCGGATCGTCGAAGGTGACAGCATTGACATCAATCGTCCCAGTTCCGCTGTCACTACCAATGACGATCGGCTTAAAGCCACCCAAAGCATTAATATCTTTTTGGGTGATATCCAACGCCGGTGTTCCTTCATCTCCGCCAATTGTGATCGCTTGATTGGGTGTTGCAGGCTGAAGCTGAACGGTACCGCCGCCAACGATTGTATTGTCTCCCCCGTCAAAGTTAATTTCAGCAGCCGTCAAATTGAGATTTCCGGTCAGATTAGCAGTGCTTTTAAATGCGACCAATGCTGCATTACTCACAGTCACATTGCTGAGTGCAGCGCTTTTTCCCACCCAATTATTAAAGATAACGTTGCCAGTACCTGCTGCTAGATTCAGGTTCTGAGTTCCATTGACAGTATTGCTAAAGCTGATATCGCCTACTCCCGCACCCGTGTTGAGAGAGACTGCGCCGGTTAGGTTCACCGCACCGCTGAAGCTGATAGTGTCGTTGGTGGTAGTAATATCTCCAGCGGTAATGACTCCTCCCGTCCCACCTTGACTGAAGGCTCCATCGAGGTTCATATCTGCGGCAGCATCAATTGTCAGCGTTCCAGTATTGTTGATACTGACGCCACCACTATTTGTCGTGGTAACTGGGCTTTTGAAAACAAAGTTGTTGCCGTTTAAGTGAATGCCGTTAGCGCTATTCGTATTCAGTGCGCCGTTGAATGTGGTAGTGCCACTCCCTGCACTTTGGGTAATGCTATCGGCTGTAATTGCTGCTGCTTGTACGTTTTGGGCACTGTTAATGGTTACAGAACCGAGTTTGTTGCTACCCCCGACCGCATCTGTAAAATTGATGTTACCAGTACCGGCAGTCAAAGTTAGGTCGTGATTGCCATTCAAGGTGTTGCCAAAGCTAATATCGCCTGCACCCGTTTGTAGGGAGATAGAACCTGTAAGATTTACGCCTTGGTTAAATTGAATGCTGCTAGCAGTGATATTTCCTGCGGTGGAAACGCTACCCGTGCCATTTTGCACAAAGGCTCCGCTTAAGTCCATCTTTGTACTCGAAGCAATCTTCAGCAAATCACTGTTGGTGAGGGTAAGATTGCCTCCGTTTGTGGTGTTGATGCCTGAATTAAGAGTCGTTGCACCGCCGATAAGATGAATCGATGCATTACTGGTAATTCCTGGTGATGTTCCCTGCATCGTCAGCGTCCCGGTTCCAGCTTGAATCGTTACAGCATCTTTGAAGGTTGCCGAATCTACAACGATGTTTTGGCCTTTGCTAGCATTCCCAATAGTGATGCTGTTAAATCCGTCTTTTAACGCTGCCAAATCGGTATCGTTGATATTTAGATGGGAAGCATCTTGATCGAACCCAATTGCGATCGCTTTCCCCACCGTTGCTGTCTGAAGTGTCAGATTTCCCGTGCCAGTAACCGAATCCGTTCCGCCCGAAAAGTTAATCTCATCCCCCTTTAGGATGATATCCCCGGTCAACAGAACATTATTCCCATAGCTTTGACTATTAGCAGTGGTCACATTACCGTTGAGCTTGGTTGTCCCACCAACTCCAGTGGTAGCTAGGCTAGCAGTATTGACAGTGCTGTTGAAGGTGATATCACCGATACCAGCGTTCACAGTTAAATTTTTCTGACCATCAACTGTACTGTTGAAACCGATCGCGCCATTGCTACCGCTAGTATCAAAATTAACATCACCGCTTAAGTTAACGCCTTGGTGAAATTCAATGCTGCTGGCGGTGATATTTCCACCCGTGACAACATTACCCGTGCCATTCTGGACAAACTTTCCTGCCAAATTCATGTCGGCAACAGAGGCAATGGTCAGCAAATCGCTGTTGGTAATCGTGACACCGCCACCCGTAGTATTGATGGCACCATTGAGGTTAAAAATATTACCAGTTAGCTGAATGTCGCTGGCATTTATGGCACTGTAAGTCCCGCTGCCAGCATTTTGAGCCAGACTAGCGACGTTGATGGCAGCAGTAGCATTGACATTGCCGCTGTCAATTGTAAGGTTGCCTAAAGAGGTAACGGTGCCAAGGTTATTCTTGAAGTTAATACTGCCGCTACCTGCGTTCAGGGTGAGATTGTGATTGCCATCAATTGTGCTGTTGAATGCGATCGCGCCATTACTGCTACTGGTATTAAAAGAGACGCTATCAGTTAAGCCAACGCCCCCGTCAAACTGAATGCTGCTAGCGGTAATATCCCCACCTGTGACAACATTACCCGCGCCATTCTGCACAAACTTTCCCGCCAAGTTTATGTCTGCGGCGGCGGTAATTGTCAACAGATTGCCACTGTTAATAGTTAGGTTTCCCAGTGCTGTGTTACTGCCCACAGCGTTATTAAAGGTAATGTTGCCACTCCCAGCATTTACTTTCAGGTCTTGCGTTCCATCAATTTTGCTATTGAAAGCGATCACGCTGTTAATAGACTCAACAGTGACATCTCCACCTGAAAGCGTCACTTTGTCGGTTGCGGTATCTCCAAAGGCAACGCCATCCTCGGCACTAAAGGTGAGACCATCTAAGGTGACGTTGCCATTCAGGGTGGTGGCTGTGTCACCATCGTTTAGGTTGACATTGCTTTTGAAAATGACATCGCCAGTAGCCGTAATACCGGAGTTAGCGGTGAGGGTGCTGTTAAAGGTAGTTTTACTACTGGTAATAGCAATAGCGGCTCCGGTGCCTATGCCAATTGCAGCAGTCTTACCCACATCGGTTTTGAAGGCGATGCTTCCAGCACCGTTGGTTGCTAAGCTCAGGTTTTGCGCTCCATCAACTAACCCATTGAATTCCAGATTGCCGTTGTTGGCTGTGGTGCTAATGGAAACTGGGCCTTTTTTTAGGGTAATTTTATGGGTCGTCTGATTGCCAAAAGTGACGTTACGACCGGCCTCAAAACTTACTCCATCCAGAGTGACGTCGCCGTTGAGGGTAGTCTCTGTATCTCCGGCTGCAATCTTGACATTGCCAGAGAACTCCACAGAGCCAGTGGCACTGATTCCGGAGTTAGTTAATAGCTGGTTGGAAAAAGTGGTTGATCCGGTAGAGAGGAGGGTGATGGCAGACCCAGTTCCATTTCCCAGGGGGGTTATTAACCCGACGCCTTCCTGGAAGGTTGTTGTCCCAGTACCAGCATTGACGGTTAGATTATTCGCCCCATCGACAGTGCCAAGGAAGTTAATGTTGCCACCTTCAGGAGACCGGACGGAGAGCGAGTCTTTTAAGGCGATCGCATTGACGTTAATGGAGCCTTTGCCATTATTCCGTCCGATAGTGATGGAGCTAAAGCCATCTTTTAATACACTAAGGTCTGTCGCTGTCAGATCCAAAATATCCGTTACGGGTGTCAATCCTGTCTCGCTATCAGACATCCCGCCAATCGCAATCTGTTTGCTAGGTGTCTTTGGCTGAAGTACAACGGTATTGGTGCCAGTTATTGAATCGGCTCCCCCGGTTAAGTTAATCTCATCCGCTGTTAGAGTCAGTGCGTGGCTGCCTGCGGTCAGGAGTTTAGAGAAGGTCAGGGAACCAGTTTTGACATTAAACTCTGTATTACCACTAAGGTTTACATTGCTGTTAAAAGTCAGAGCGTTGACAGTGTAGATGTTACCAGTTACGTTGACAACATCTGCGGCGCTAACGATCAAGCTGTTGAGCGGGTTTGATTCGTTGCCAACTCCGTTAAACTGAATCGCACCCGCACTGCTAGCATCAAGTGTTAACTTTTGGTCCCCATTAACGGTCTTCTTAAAGGTGATATTGCCCCCATTGGAAGAAAGCGAGACATCTGCACCAAGCACGACATCTTTATTAAAGGTGATGTCCCCGCTTGCAGTGGTGATGTCTTGCTTCAGCGTAGTTGTTGCAGCGTCGAGCGTGATTGAAGCGTTATCTAACCCTGTAATCTTCCCATTCACTGCAATTGAGCCTGAAGGAGCTTTGATAGTCACGGGATCTTGGAAGGTGACGCCAGCAGAATCAATTGCGATCGCTCCACTCCCGTCGTTTCGCCCAATCGTAATTTTACTAAAGCCATCTTTCAATGCCGCCAAGTCTGCCGCTGTTAGATCCAAAACATTTGCCGTACCAGTACCACCGATGGCGATCGCTTGAGTGGTTGTTTTCGGTTGGAGAGTTAGTTGGCCGACTCCGCTAACTGAATTATTGCCGCCGTTAAAGTTAATCTCATCGGCTGTCAGTGCCACATCCCCTTTTATATTGACCTGACTGGAGAAGCTGATGTTGCTGCTACTGGTTGTGGTGACATTACCGTTGAGCGTGACCTTGTTGGCACTAACGACAGTGAGGTTGCCGATTGGCTTGCTGTTACCCACAGCACCACCGAACTCAATGCTGCCACCAGTTCCAGCTTCCAGATTCAGCGTTTGACCGCCTGCTGTACCTATGCCATTCAGTGTGCCAGCGATTTTGATGTTACCGTTGCCAGTAGTCCCTGTGGTTTTGAAGGTGACATTGTCATTCAGCAACACGTTGCCAGTGAGGATGATATCTTTCCCGGCACCAGTAATAGCAGACGAATTGATGTTATTAACCGCAATGTTGCCACTGGCAGTCAGCGCGATCGCTCCTCCGTCGCCAATTTTAGAGCTAGAATCCAAACTTCCATTTGTCTTGATTGCTCCCCCCGTACTCTTGAGGGTGATCTCACCCCCATTACCCGTAACAGAAGCACTGGAGTTTAAGCTATTGGTAGTTATGTCGCCACTGGCAGTCAGCGCGATCGCTCCTCCGTCGCTAGTAATAGAAGAAGAGTCAAGGCTACCAGACAGGGAAATAATACTGTCACTGGCGGCTGCGGTTCCACTTTCAATGGTTATAGAACCGCCCTTGGTGATGATTTGGGAGCCAGTACCCATACTAAATTGAGCGGCACCCGCATCTCGATGAGCGAGGTTAGCTTTTTGGTCATTAATGGTGGCGATAAAGTTGCCTCCATTTAAAGTAATTGTCTTCCCAGGGTTGATGCCAATAGAACGACCCGCCTGCAAGGTCAGCCCATTTCCCGCACTGGTACCCGTGACGTTATCATCAACCGTAATGTCATTATTTGCCCGCAAAATCACGCTAGCTGAATTAATCGCAGATGAAAGGGCACTTCCGGTGATTGTTACATTAGCGGCTGGAGATTCATCGAAGTCATTGTTATTGAGTATGTCCGTAGTTTTAGTAATGGTTCCGGTTGAGGTGATAGTAATATTCTTGGGGTCAAGGAGGAGAGTGCCCACCTGACCAAAAGGAGCCACAGTATCCACTACTCCAGCAAATTGCAAATTCTCTTTACCCGAAACTTCAACAAATCCGCCGTTTCCAGAATTAGCGCCGCCACGAGCTGTAATATTGCCGTAAAAGCGGGTTGTCTCATCTGCCCAAACAATTACCTTTCCACCGTTGCCGTTGAGGAGAGCATCTGCCGCAATCAGAGAGTCGCTACTGACGTAGGTGCGAGATGCATTTGGTAGCGTCCCCTTCCCTTGATAATCGCCGCCAATTCGCACTGTGCCGCCGCCGAGGGTTCCGGAAGCATTAATGTTGGCACCCACCAATCCCACTTTATTGCCGACAATTTGGACGGTGCCTCCGGTTTGTCCTGGGGCAGTGTTTGAGGTATTCAGGGAACCAGAAGCAATTACAGTACCTGTATCTGTGGGTATTGCAGTACCGGAACCTGTTAAATAAACCGTGCCGTCAGCAGCGACAGTCATTTTAGTGGCTCCCGCTTCCCCAGCACCTGTCAACAGCTGAGGTAAGGAAGCAATCGGAAGCTTCCAGTCATTCGGTTGATTGCCTGCTGCTGCTAGGGGTTGAATTTCTACACTCAGTAAACTTCCTGCCTGAGAAATGCGTACCACGCTCTCACCAGGCACTGCTGCCACCGTGATATTACCCCCCGGTGCTGATAATTGCCCGGTACTGACTACGGTGCCACCGAGTAAGGTTAAATTCTGTCCGGCGTTGACTGCCAAGTTTCCAGCATTTGCGATCGCTCCCGGTTGACTCATTGCGAAGGCAAAGCCGTTGGGCGTACCAACTAAAGCGTTATAGTCGTTGGCACCTGTGGCGCTGAACCAATTGCTCCCAAAGCCAATGCCGTTAGCAGTGGTGGCGGTGAAGGAGGCAGGCACATTTAGGCTGGCTCCTGCGCCAAAGATAATGCCTGCGGGGTTCATCAAGAACAGGTTTGAATTCCCACCCGTAACCTGGATGAGACCGTTAATTACTGAGGCATTTCCCCCATTGACACGACCCAGGATGTTTTGAATGGATGGGTTTGAGAGGAAGTTGCCTATCTCGTTTTGATTCAGCCCAAACTGAGTGAAGCTGTGGAAGAGATTCGAGCCATTACTAGAAAGGGTGCCGCCACTAATGTCAATCTGGTTTCCATTCTGGTTAACCAGAGTATTCGTGTCATTGGGAGCCGGAATGATTGACTGAGCTGAGGTGGATGTGGCACCTACAGAACCCCCAAACCACAACAGGACTAACAGGGCACCGATTCTGCTGGTAAATACTGACATCAATCTCTTCCTTAGGGCTGATGAAAAATTTGCGGCAACTCTACACTCGCCAATTTTTCTGAGTCACTCCGTAATATCACAGCTTTGATGAAGGAATGATTAATTAGATATTGAATACTTTAAAGAGTTGATAAAGATGGGTATTTTGCTTTAGGAACTTTTCATAAAGCTGGCTATTTTTGCTTTGGTTTTTATAGGCTGCTTGTTGAATTCCTTGCAACTGAAGCCTTTTTAAGATCCGCCTCAACTTTGCATTTTTTAACTTTCCACAGGTGTCAGGATTAATATTCGACCATTCAGCAGCAAACCTGATTTTTTAGACAAAGCAGGCTAGTGGTTAATCATTTTTCGTCAAAAGCAAATGTGGAAGTGTAAAAATAATTATTAATATCTAAAAATATTTATGTATTTTTTAATAGTAATTTTTAGCCGAAATATACGTTGTGAATCGGCTCGGTCATTTAAGGGTGAATAGATGGAAAAATTATCAGGTAGGGTAAGCTTTTATAAATATTATTTTTTATTGCTAATTGTTCATTGATTAGCAATCTTGCCATTAGCTATCCAAAATTAGTTGCAGATGAATTGAGAAGTGGGATACATCTGTAAGGACATGGCAGTCAAAAAGTCCCTACCGAACGTTAGAGCTGCACTATATTCCACCCAACTGACAAACGCTCTAAATTTCTCAAGCAAGCGATCGCTTCGCTGAGTGCAATACTCATGATTGTTAACCTCTCCCAAACGAAAAACTTCTCCCGTTGAGTTACAGGAGAAGCTTTTCAGAAGACTTGAGTGTTGACAGATTTTAGGCTTGAACCATGCCACCAGCAGCTTGAAAACGAGCGCGGGCGCGTCTGAGGGCTTGAGTTGCTTGAATTTGCTCTTGACGGGAACCACCACCCTCAACCTGATTAAGCCTCGCCTCAGCTTCGGTATAAGCAGCACGGGCTTGTTCCCGATCGATTTTGTCGCCGCGCTCGGCACCGTTAACCAGAATGGTTACTTCATTCTCATCCACTTCTGCAAAGCCACCCATGAGGGCGATGGGCACCCAATCTTTACCAGAACGGACACGCATGACACCGATATCCAATGCGGTCAATAAAGGAGCATGACCGCTGAGGATACCGAGTTGACCTGTAGTGCTAGGCAGAATTACTTCTTCAGCACTAGAATCCCAGACAGTTCTGTCGGGAGAAACAACGCGAACAGTTAAAGCCATAATTTGTGAGTTGTCAGTTGTTAGTTGGTCATTGGTCATTGGTCATTAGTCATTAGCCAGTGAAAAAAGGCTAATGACTAATGGCAAATGCCTATGGACTAGCTTTTGATTTTTTCAGCTTTAGCGATCGCTTCTTCAATATTGCCGACCATGTAGAAAGCCTGCTCTGGCAATGAATCCAGCTCTCCAGACAGAATCTTCTTGAAACCATTGATTGTTTCTTGCAGATTCACGTATTTCCCTGGAGATCCGGTGAAGACTTCTGCCACGAAGAACGGCTGAGACAAGAAACGCTCAATTTTACGCGCACGAGCCACCGTTAAGCGGTCATCTTCAGACAATTCATCCAGACCCAGAATGGCGATGATGTCTTGCAGCTCTTTGTAGCGCTGTAGCGTTGCCTGAACTTCACGAGCAATCGCGTAGTGTTCCTCACCAACAACACTGGGTTGCAACATGGTGGAAGTGGAATCTAGCGGGTCAACAGCGGGATAAATTCCCTTCGCTGCTAAGCCACGAGACAACACAGTGGTTCCGTCCAAGTGAGCAAAGGTGGTTGCTGGCGCGGGGTCGGTCAAGTCGTCGGCTGGTACGTAGACGGCCTGAATTGAGGTAATCGAACCTTCGGTGGTGGAGGTGATTCGCTCTTGCAGGTCGCCCATATCTGTTGCCAGAGTCGGCTGATATCCCACAGCAGAAGGCATCCGTCCCAGTAGCGCTGATACTTCCGAACCCGCTTGCACAAACCGGAAGATGTTATCGATAAACAGCAGCACGTCTTGCTTACTGACATCGCGGAAATACTCAGCCATTGTCAGTGCGGCTAACCCAACGCGCATTCTCGCTCCGGGTGGCTCGTTCATCTGACCGTAGACTAGAGCGATTTTCGATTCGCTGAGGTTATCTTCTTTGATAACCCCAGATTCTTTCATTTCGTTGTAGAGGTCATTTCCCTCGCGGGTACGCTCTCCCACACCGCCGAACACAGACACACCACCGTGATTGATCGCGATGTTGTTGATCAGTTCCATCATAATGACGGTTTTACCAACACCAGCACCGCCGAATAAACCAATCTTGCCACCACGGCGATAAGGAGCCAGCAGGTCTAACACCTTGATTCCGGTTTCAAACACCGATGGCTTCGTTTCCAAGTCAGTGAACTTGGGAGCCGGACGGTGGATGGGGAAGGTTTCTTCAGTATTGACTGGCCCTTTATTGTCTACGGGTTCGCCAAGAACGTTGAAAATCCGACCCAGAGTGGCAGGGCCAACGGGTACGGTAATGGCAGCGCCGGTGTCTACTACTTCCATGCCGCGCACCAAACCATCGGTGGAACTCATGGAAACAGCACGCACTTGGTTGTCACCCAAAAGTTGCTGCACTTCGCAGGTTACGGACACGTCCTGTCCGGCTTCGTTTTTGCCTTCAACTTTTAAGGCATTGTAAATCTGCGGCATTTTGCCGCTGGGAAACTCCGCATCGATAACGGGACCGATGATTTGGGTAATACGCCCTACGTTTGTCTTGTCTGTGGTGGCTACCATGCTTGTGCCTATGTTGTGAATCTATCTGTATAGATACGGGAAAACAGTCTTAACATTTAGCAATGCCATTTTCCAGAGTACCACTGAAAGGATGCCGAATCTGTCTGGCGGCTTGAGTTGATCCCCATATAGGAATATAGGATGCGATCGCGCTCATGCGAAGCGAGGCGTTAGCCTAGCGCAGAAAAAGTCAGTTTGCTCTTTTATGTCCTGAATCGAGACAGTGCCTTATCATCTTTGGGTTTCTGCTAGTGGCGGAGATTGCTCTAATTGTTGAATCAGTAACCAGATGACGGCACCAAGAGCCAGTTAGTAGCCATAAAAAAATGGCTGTGCCTCCTGAAAGACACAGCACTATCAAAAATTATGCTTCGGATCTAAGGTCTTACTCTTGTGCCTGAGATAGGCAAACCACCTAAACTATCTTTGCCATCCCAGCCAAATTAAGCTTTTAGTGCTTTTTGCTTGTGGCGACGGCTCATCAAAGTCATACCACCGACACTCAGCAAGCCGAGCATTAAGCTGGGTTCCGGAACATCCTTCGGAGGCGCTACGACTCCCACAGACTTACCTTTAATGAACACAGCGGAATCGAATGAAGTATCTCCTACATCCTTAATCTTGATGCTAAGAGTGTTCTTGGCGTTTTTGTTGAGCAAACCTTCAAACGTCAAGGTTTTGGTGTAACCATCTAACTCAGTACCAAGACTCCCTAGGGGATTGTTAATGTAGTCGGCATGATAAGGACCAGCCGCATTGGGAACAAGGTTGTTAATCGTGACGGTTTTGCCATCGGTCAACTTCGCTAGGTTGACGCCATTGAGCAACAGTTCAAAAGAGTCGTTGTACGCAGAACCACCCCACTCTACGAACTCTTCCGAGCCGAAGACATATTGGAAGAACAGCTTCTCTACTGAAGCGCCAGCATCAAAGCTAATATCGAGCTGAGCCAACGTTCCAGAACCTGAAGTACCTTCAGAATCATTAGGACCGACTACATCGGTGACATTCCCGGTACTCAAGACGATGCCGTCTTTCAAACCGAAGGGGTCGTCACTGAAAAGACCAAAAGCATCAGTATTGCCTGTAGCACTGACTGAAAAGTTACTCAATCCAGTCGTATCACCCAACAAGGCTTGCAGCAAAGCATTCGTATTGTTGTTTGGAGTTACTGTGAACGCCATTGCTGAATTCCCAAACATCGTCAGGGCAGCAGTAACACCAATAGCGGCTGAAGCAGAGATTTTACTAATAAGATTCATGGTTCGTCTCATACAAGATAGATGCTGGCAGTGAAAATGCCTAGGTGTTCGCAGCTTTTTTATAAACAGAAGCTGTAACTACTTAGAAAGTTTGTTCCTTAGGCTTACTTTTACTACAGGTACAAGTATGCGTATTTCGTAAAAGCTACTGATTAATTTTGATAATTCTTCAGCGCTTATACAAATGTATATTCGGCTCAAAATGTCAATAAGTGAATCTTATAAAGTTGGAGAAAGACGAACTGTAGAAATTACTTAGGCTTTAATGTAGTTTTTGCTTACCAGCTATCAAGGCGTGAAAGCCCTTTCAGGTAAGGTGTCTGCTCATCAATATTTATCCGCAGCTTTACAGAAAACTTACAATTATAAAATAACTTACAAGGGAAGAATAGTTGCGGAATTTCCTATCCAATAAAGCTTTAATAGTAATTTGCTGCTGAAAAATAAATGAAGATTCTATGAAGCTCTAAGTTGACAAGTACGTAAATTTACTTAAGAAGTATTACGTAGAACAGGTTTTTATTGGCTGCAATCTGCCTGCAAGAGCTTGGCTTCATCGTCGGGCGATCGCTTGTAAGGCATTCTTAGGCAAGACGCACTATGATCGCGCTAGTGGATGAGCAAGACGCGATAGCGAAGCGCTGACTTGTCAGTTCGCACCTTTATGTGAGGCAAGTGAATTCCAAGCGATCGCTCTCTTGTATACTCAATCGAGAGAGAATGCCGTCTCACCTTTGGGTTTCTGCCAGCAGCGGAGATTGCCCTCATCGTTGAATCAGTAACGAGATCACAGCAGCAAGAGCAAGTTAGTAGCCATAAAAAAAATCGCTGTGCCTTCTGTAAAGACACAGCTTTGTCAAAATTATGCGTTCTGAGTCCAAGATCAGACTCTTGCGCCTAAGATAGGCAAACCACCTAAACTATCTTTGCCATCCTGCCGGATTAAGCTTTTAGTGCTTTTTGCTTGTTGCGACGGCTGATCAAGGTCATACCACCAACACTCAGCAAACCAAGCATCAAGCTGGGTTCAGGAACATCCTTCGGAGGCTCTACGACTCCCACAGACTTCCCTTTGATGAATACAGCCGAATCTAATTGACTATCAGTTACATCCTTAATCCTGATGCTGAGAGTGTTCTTGGCATTTTTGTTCAGCAAACCCTCGAAAGCCAAGGTTTTGGTGTAGCCATCTAACTCAGTGCCAGGACTCCCTTCTGGATTGTCAATGTAGTCGGCGTGATAAGGGCTGTTGAGATTGGGAACAAGGTTGTTAATCGTGACGGTTTTGCCATCGGTCAACTTAGCTAGGTTGACACCATTAAGCAACAGTTCAAAAGAGTCATTGTACCCGGTACCAGCGTACTCTAGGAACTCTTCCGAGCCGAAGACATACTCGAAGAACAGCTTATCTACGGTAGCGTCAGCGTCAAAGCTAATATCGAGCTGAGCCAAATCAAAGGAACCCTCCGTATCACCTGGTGTTCCGAAACTTGTACCATTACCTGGAGCATTATTAGGACCCACTACATTGGTGACATTCCCGGTACTCAAGATGATGCCATCTTTCAAACCGAAGGGGTCGTCACTGAAAAGACCAAAAGCAGTAGCATTGCCTGTGGCATTGACAGAAAAGTTACTCAATCCAGTCGTGTCGCCCAACAAGGCTTGCAGCAAAGCATTCGTATTGTTGTTTGGAGTTACTGTGAACGCCATTGCTGAATTCCCAAACATCGTCAGGGCAGCAGTAACACCAATAGCGGCTGAAGCAGAGATTTTAGCAAAAAGATTCATAGTCGGTCTCATACAAGATAGATGCTGGCAGTGAAAATGCCTAGGTGTTCGCAGCTTTTTTATAAACAGAAGCTGTAACTACTTAGAAAGTTCGTTTCTTAGGCTTACTTTGAATACAGGTAAAAGTATGCGTATTTCGGAAGGGCTAGCATTAATTTTGATAATTCTTCAGCCCTTATACAGGTGTATATTTAACTCAAAATGTCAATAAGTGAATCCTGTAAAGTTAGAAAAAAACGATTTGTAGAAATTGCTTAGGTTTTAATGTTGTTTCTACTTATCAGTTATTAAGTCGTGAAACCCTTTCCAGGTATAGTGTTCACTCATCAAAATTTATCTGTAGCTTTACAGAAAGTTTATAATAATAAAATAAGTTGTAAAGGAAGAATAGTTGCGGAATTTCTTATCCAATAAAGCTTTAATAGTAATTTGCTGCTGAAAAATAAATGAAGATTCTATGAAGCTCTAAGTTGACAGCTACGTAAATTTATTTAAGTATGATTACGTAGTAACAAGTTTTTATTGTCCACAATGTGCCTGCAAGACTTTGCTTCATCGTTGGGTGATCGCTTGTAAGGCATTCTTAGGCAGGACACGATAGCGAAGCGCTGACTTGTCAGTTCGCACCTTTGGGTGAGGCAAGTGAATTCAGAGCGATCGCTCCTTTGTGTCCTCAATCAAGAGAGAGTACCGTATCGTTTGTGGATTTCTGCCAGTGGCGGATATTGCCCTCATCGTTGAATCAGTAACGAGATGACGGCAGCAAGAGCAAGTTAATAGCCGTAAAAAAATCGCTGTGCCTTCAACGCTCGACAAGCCAAGGATTAAGCTGGGTTCAAGAACATCCTTCGGAGGCTATACGATTCCCAGAGACTTCCCCTTAATACAGCGGAAGGCAATACACGCTGCGATCGCTATCCTTCATGCAGCGATGGATGCGATCGCTCTGATAGATACACTCAAATTCAACATCCCTTATCAAAAAAACTGCCATGCCTCCGGATAGAAGACACGGCAGTTCCCAATATTGGTTTTAGATTCACTTGGGGCTATTTTCCTAAACTTTGTTTTACTGTTGTTTCCGCAATAGCCACGAAATGGAACCTAACGCACCAAACGCTAACAGACCCAATCCAAAAGAGGATTCAGGAACAACAGCAACTGTAAGGGATGCCAGACGAAACTCAGCCATGCCAAACCCATGAGCAGCACCGTTCGAGAGGTCAGTAATTTTGATGGTGGAAAGGAAATCTCCCTCAGTGGCGTAGAACCCAAAATACTTAGCACCTGACAAACCACTGACTTTCTGCAACAGGGTGGTCGAGGTACCATTCATACCCGTTACGGCGATGTCGAATAAGCCAAAGAGGTTTGGCTCCACATATAAATCAAATGCACTAATACCGCCAGGCAGTGTAATCGTCGTGGTTAAGACATTCCAGCCGCTAAAATATACCTCCCCGGTGTAGCCATGACTCCAGGTTGTCCAACCGGAATTAATATTTATTTTCTGAACCTGGGGGCTGAAGGTCAAATTGCCCAACGGCGACGAGAGAGTCGAGAGAATCGAAAACTCTGGTAGGGAACTATTTTCTACCTGAACCATATTGAAACCCAGCTTAGATAGGGCATTTGACCCTGTTGCCCATGACGCTGAATCATCCACTGCGAGAATTGCCGCTTTGAGGGGGGGTGCATTCGCGCACATCCCTCCCACGGAGAAACAGGCTACTCCAGCAGCAGTCATAGATAGTTTTTTCATAAAACTCAAGGCACTCATAAAACTTTTTTCTAAAAAAGTGAATATTGACTGTATAGGTTGCCCGTTCGGATTGAGGGAATCTTGAGGATTTCGTGGCGATCGCAAGCCCAAGCACCGGCAAGGATGACTAATGAGGATTTCGGTTACTCTCAGATAGAATCAATCGCTACAGAAGAATTTTGAAGGTTTTGTGTCAACCGTTCGTCAAAGCCGCTCTGGATATAACTTTTTACAACTTCGTGCCTATACAGTTAAATGTTGATAACCGTATATTCTCTGACGTGCCAATATCACTGTTGTTTCAATAAAACCTACAAATCTCCTTGTGTCTTTGTATACTTTTAAAAATCAAAATTTTGTTGTACATATTTCTGTGCAAAGTCTGGCATATTTTTTGAATAGATTACCAGTACCTTTCGATAATCTTTATTGAAACAATATATTAAAATCGCTAATTTGAATCAAAATCGGAAGCCGAAATCAGCCCTCAGACTGAATTTATATGACTCGGTTAATGCTACTTCGTAAAAAATTATACGAAGGCTTCATGAATTTTTAATAAAGGCTCGCTGTTGAGAATAGGAGTTTAATAGCCTTTCAGCGCGATCGCCCTGCAACTTCACTTTCTAGAGGCGATCGCATCGGGTTTTAGGGATGCAGAACGCTGATTTGGCGCTGATTTGGCGCTTTTTCGGCTCGCGCCGTGCAGATACTCCCCAATCCGCCATAAACTACGCAAAGTCGTTATTGGATATCCCCCACCCCCCCTTAAATAATAGGCTTTGACGCAATTTTCTCCTTTGAAAAAGAGGTTTCGGGAGAGCAGCCAAATCATCGCGGCATAGGCTAACTGCAAAGTAGCTGCTTTGCAGCTAGGGTGTTGGATGTAACGTGAAGTAGCAAATAGTATTGCCCAATACACCTCTCATCTCTGGTAACAATTGCGATGCCTTCCAAGGAAGATCCGGCAATTGCTAATTTTTCCTTGCAGTTAGTTAAGGATGTTTATCCGTAGCTTTCTGTTCCCATTTTCGCTTCAGCATTTCATTGTGATTATTAGCACTAATCACCCATCCCCTGAATGCAGAATCTGGTTCTCCAGACACTTCCTAAACCTGTGGATTCCACGTCATCCCATTTTGAACTTTAGATTTGGGATTATTGATTTGGAAATGCCGCTTGATAGGCAGTTTCAGAGATTCAAACCATACAAGGGTCGCACCAAATATATGACTTTCCCACATGGTTGCTACCTAGCCATTTGAAAAGCTACTGTACGATTTGTAACTGAAATTTTTCCCTTTTTTAGTCCTACATAAACTTATATGGAATTTCCCGTTTATAAATTGGGGAGAAGCAATATGCTCCTAGCATTCGCTTTTTGACAAAATTTTTATCTAGATATGAGAAATCAGCAGGTTGGGCTGTGCCAACCTGCCTAACAAAGAAGCTAATTTTTTAGGGATGTTTGCGCTTGCGGATAGCACCCGCACCAACAGCACCAAACGCCAATAGAGCGATCGCACTCGAAGGTTCGGGGACGTGTTCAACCGTCACATCAAAAGCACTGAAAGCAAATCCACCATCGCCATCAGAGACTCTCAAGCCAACGGTATAAGTCCCGCTATTGCTAAAAGCCCACTGCCCCGCTGTGCCAGTGAAGTCATCAAAAACGCCATCATTATTGATGTCCCAATCAAAGCTGAGCAGATCCAGGATGCCCGGATCGGTTGCGGTAGCAGCAAAATCAAACTTCTGGTTTTCTAAAACTGTGAGCGCTGAAGTGATGCTGGTAATGGTGGGGGCAACGTTCTCAACCGTCACGTTAAAACCACCGTTAGCATACCCGCCATCGCCATCTGAGACTTGCAACCCGATCGGGTTGAAACCTTCATCGGCAAAGGAAGATTGCCCGTTGGGTCCAGTGAAGTTATCAAACAGACCGTTGTTATCTAAGTCCCAATTGTAGGTGAGAACATCATAGATTCCCGGATCGGTTGCGGTGCCATCAAAATTAAAGCGATCGCCTTCTTTAATGGTTAAATTTGGGGTCAGGCTAGTGATGGTGGGGGCAACATTCAGAACCGTCAGCGTTCGAGTGACGGGCACACTATTCTCACCTCGACTATCCTGTGCTTGCGCCGTTAAGGCAAAACTTCCCTCATCTGCATAAGTCCCTAAGGGTACGGACAATGCACGGACTCCTGAAGTATTTGGATCGCTACCAACGACATTCCCATTTAGCAAGAAGGCGATCGAGTCGGGATCGGGATCGGTCGCATACAGTATCGGCGATACCGATTGACCCTCATAAATTGTGTAATTGTCGAAACTTAGAATCGGCGCAATGTTTGGAGGTGGGGGCGGCGGCGGTGGTGGCGGTGGTGGCGGTGGTGGCGGTGGTGGTGGCGGTGGTGGTGGCGGTGGTGGTGGTTCTAAGGGCTTCACTGGATCGGCTGTAGTGCCGCTATCCGTATCGGCGATAAATCGCATTGTCCCGTTAAATCCGCCGTTCCAGGACATCGAAAGTGCCCCAAATAAGTCGCCTTTTGAAATGTCAATCGGGACTGAGTAGGCATAGGCAGAGGGAGATTGCCCTGATATTACCTGGAATTCCCAACCCTCTGCTGACCCAGGCGTATTCTGAGGGCCATCTAAATAAGGATAAGTATCAAAAACGGCATTTCCAGGAATTGCATTGATTAGCAGTGAGGCAATAGGGCTGACGCCGGAGTTGGTTAATCTCCAGCCGTATGCACCATAGTCTGGATCGTAACCGTATGTGTTACCCGCTTGGGTGAGAGACCAGCCACTCCCAAATGCGCCGCCCGAAATAGAATCTGTGACCCCCCAAGTTGCCGTTTGGGAAGTTCCATCCAGGAAACCAACTGTAATCTGCATCCCACTCATCATGTTTCCGGTCGTTGCATAACCGGAGAGAGTGGTTGCTAGGGAGGGTGCGGCTGTTCCCAAAGCGATACAGGTGGTCGCGACACCGGCTGATAGATGTTTCCACAAAGAGGTAGTCATTGAACCGGCTCATCCTCAAAAGTAGATATTATTAATGCTGCAACGGGTTTTATCGATGCCCCGATCGGACTCCTGAAAAGCTCTTTTTTTGTGGAAAAAGAGTTTTAAATGCTGGAGTGATTCTCTTTTTATTGTTAAAGGCAACCCATAAATTTCCTATCCACCCACAGCAGTAAAAACAGCCAATCCGTTTAAGTTTGGCTTTAGAGAGAGGATTAAGTTAGATGACAAATTAGACCAATTCGCCCTAAGTTTGCATGAAAACTTAGTTCGCTCTTAGGAGACAGGAGAGCATAAAAGCCTGAGAAAGAAGCCGATTTATTTTAGTTTCAAGAAATAAAAATAGGATTAAAAACTTGGTGAAGGCTTTAATAGGATGAGTGCCCCCCTCCCGCAGAAGCGAACTGACTCTTTCAGCGCTAGGCTAACGCCTCGCTTCGCTAACGCGATCGCATTGAGCGCATTCAGGAGCGATCGCTATTATGTATCCCCAGGCTCCGCATCTGCTTTGACCCGCCGGATGGGCAAATTGGCAATCAATGCCGTCGCCCGTTGGTTACTTTCTAGAGAAAACTCCAACCCCTCTGCCTCGATTTCGACATAGCGAGAGACGACTTCCAGGATTTCCTTCCGCATTGACTCCACCATCTCTGGTGTTAAATCAGCTCGATCGTGGGCAATGACCAGTTGCAGGCGGCGCTTGACTTCCGCGCGGCTGTTGTCAGCACTAATGCGAGGAAAAAGTCGTTCTAAAAGTTCGCTAATCATGGATCGGGCAGATGTGAAGGTTAGATAATCTTAGACCACAATAATTTTCGGATGCGAGAAAAGAAGTTGTCATTCCCAGCATCCAAATTCAGAAACTCAATTGGCTCCCCTTCTAGGCGGCGGGCAATGTTGAAAAATGCCGTTCCCGGTAGGGTGGGATTTTCAGCCAGTACCAGAGGTTCGCCCCGATTTGTGGAGACAATGACCCGCTCATCGTCAGGAATCACACCAATTAAAGGAATGGCGAGAAGTTCCTGCACATCTTCTACCGACATCATGTCATTGGCTTGCACCATTGCCGGTCGAATGCGGTTGACGATCAGGTGGGCACGCTTAATGTTTTGGGCTTCTAGTAAGCCGACAACCCGGTCAGCATCCCGCACGGCAGCAATTTCTGGCGTTGTCACAATCAAGGCTTCCTGGGCGGCAGCGATCGCATTCTTGAAGCCCATCTCAATCCCCGCCGGAGAGTCAATCAAGACATATTCGTACTTCGCAGCTAATTCATTAACCAGCTGTTTCATCTGATCTGGGCTAATTGACTCCTTGGTTCGGGTTTGGGCAGCGGGTAATAATACCAGTCCCGGTTGCCGCTTATCTTTCACCAACGCTTGATCTAACCGACATTCGCCTGCCAGGACTTCAACCGCCGTGTAGACAATCCGATTTTCCAGCCCCAGCAGCAAATCCAAATTTCTCAAGCCAAAATCCGCATCGACTAGAGCAACTTGACGCCCCGCCCTAGCTAAAGCCATACCTAAATTTGCCGTTACGGTGGTTTTCCCCACCCCTCCTTTGCCGGAGGAAATCACAATAATGCGACTCATGTTGAAAAGTTCTTAGCTTCGTTTTAGTGCGTGAATGTATAGGGGCGAGTTTAATCGAATTGTCTATTCTCCCACAGCTATGCCTCGTAAATTCGCCCTTGAGAGAGTTTTGATTTTGGCGTTTTAAATTAGGTCAAGCAATTATTTTTGAGTTTTTTTGTTTTGAGTTCAGTATATACTTACTCCTCAAAAATAATAATGCCTTCACTTAAAACGAGCGCCAAACCAGGGGCAGGCACCGAGTAGACACTGCCCCTACAACCCCGACAAAACTTATTACTCCCCGCTTATTGCCTCTTTAACGTCCAACCCCCATCGATAAAGACTGGGTTTTAGAAAAATCAGTCGTTCTAGCGATCCGAATTCCTTCCGGCGTTACGTAGGCAACTTCCGGATAAAATTGCGCGGGTGGATTCTCCGGTGCCCTCGCCAGATAATCAGCGATTCGCAGTTGGGTGGGTTCCATCTGTAGCGCCATAATTAAACACTCTTGATTGCCCTCGGCACCAGCATGAGCAATCCCGCGCAGACGTCCCCACACTAAGATATCGCCCGATGCGATGATGCTGCCGCCCGGATTCACTTCTCCCAGGATAATGACAGTACCGGGATGACGAATTTCCACTCCCGAACGCACAGTCGTTTGCACATATAGGGGTTCAGCTAATACAGTCGTTGGCGGCGAAGGCGGTTGATTGAGGGGGGAAACCGGAGGTGCCTGTTCCACCGAGTAACCGGCTGCTGCTGCCGCAACAGCAGTTTGACGGCGACTGGTGTAGACACGCTTGAGTTGCAACCGATCTTCGGCAAGGGCATCTGCGATCGCTTGCAGCTGGCGTCCATCTAACAGGCGATCTTTTGCCACCAAATGTACCTCTGTATTCGGCTGCCAGAAGCGTTCACCGGCATTTAGGCGCTGCTTCAGCTGTTGCCAAAGGTCAGACCAGCTAGCCGTGGTGGGTGTCTCCGCTTCTGGGGGCAAAATTAATGTCAGCCACCTCTGGTCGCTTTTGATGCGGACTTGTTCGTGGCAATTTACTTCCCCTGTATTTTCGGGAACAACTGAAACAGCTATCGGAACGGACGAATCAGAAGTCATGGACGAAAAGCCTGACCTGGGTGGATTGACTAATTATCCATGATATAGGCAAGCGGCATCAGGGCAAGGAGACAAGAGGGCAAGGGGAGAACTTCTTATTCCTCAACCTTCAACCTTCCGTTGGCTAACGCTACTGACTCAGACGCCGGTAAACCGTGGCTAACCCATCGGCATCCCCCACGTTGCCGGGAAACAATACCACGGGCAAATTGGGAAATTGGGGATGATTCTCTGGAGTCCGTACCATCGAACATCCGGCCAAAATTTGACCGAGTAACCGCGCTGAGGTTAACGCCAAACCTGTACTCAGAACATCATTAGAAGTAATGCCGCCTTTGCTGATGAGAAACCCAATATTTGCAGGTAAACCCTGTACGATATCCATCAACAAAGCAGAAACATCTTCCCCAAACAGTAACCGCGTTTGCACATCCTTAAAAGTAAGTTCTTTGCGGCTAGTGTAAACTACAGGCGTTTTCCCCGAATTGTACGCTGCGTGAACCTTTTCCAGTGTTTCATTGAGGAGACTTTCTAACGCAGTGACAGAATCATCAAGTAAACGTTCAATCTCTACTTCAATGCCAACCGTACCTGGTTCTTTTAGCAGTTGTTCTAGCTGTTGTGTCGTCTTTTTGACATGAGAACCGACAATCACTGCGCCCGGTTTGCCTTCCCGCACATATTGCGCCATATCTTCTGCGGCTACAGGTTGCGGAGGCAAAGCAGCCAAGGCAGTTAAGATACTGGCTGCACTCCGAAATAGGAAGCGTTTTCCCTCACTGGCTGCTGCTAGAATATCCTCTGCAAATCGGTTTAAATCTGCCTGATTTTCCCCATCTACGACGCCGCACCGATTGCCACTGAGGTTCATCAGCCGTTCCAAACTTCCAGCCCGAATATCTGCAAGTAAAAAGCGTTCTACTTCGTTAGCTGGAATTCTACCCTTTGTCTTTTCTTCCACATAATCAGGCAAATAACTATGGTGGTAGCCAAAGACTGAATCGCGGGCAAACTCAGTTTCATGAACGGGTGTCGGATCGCCGTCAATTATCAGATAATGTACGCTGTCGCGGGTCACTCGTCCCCCCTCGAAGAAGGCAGGAACCAGGAAATGGGCATCAAAGGAACCCAATTCTTCGGCAATCACATCTGTTTCGACTGGGTAATGTCCGCGCAGAGTGGAGTCAGAACGACTGACAATTAGAAAATCATCGGTGTTTGATTGGGTAATGGCTTGCTTCAAGTTGTGACAAGCTTCTCTAGTAACCTTTGCCGCTTCTTCTGGAGTCAGCGCCCTCGTATTCGTCAGTACAAAGAAAATCGGTGACTCGTCCGCCAACCCCAACCGCAAGGTATCTACATCCCAGCGCGTCAGCAGCAAGCAGCCGTGAACCGTCTGAGAACCAGTAGGGTCATCATCGAGGACAATAATTTTTGGTTTGGTTGTCATGCTAAATCTCTAGCGACTCCTAGCGAGAAAGCGATCGCAGCTATACAGACTAAACCTGCCATCGTTTACCCTTGAGTAGAGTTTAGGGCAGGTTTTCAATCTAATTGGTTGAGTCCGCGCAGGCGGACTTTGTTTGTGTAACCGCGAATTCTATTCGCCGGGTCTATTGGTTTTAAAGTTGATTCTGTATTTTCTCATCTCTTCCTGTACGCTGACGCCAATCTGCAACCCCACCCCATAAGGATAGTCATGCTTGGCTTGAACGTAAAGATAGCCTCTGATGGCATCTTTAATATTTTCAATTGCTTCGTCCAATGTCTTATCTTGACTTAAACAGCCAGGAAGTTCAGGAACTTCTGCGATATACTCTTGATACTCTGGATTAAAGGTTAAAATTACTTAAATTTTTATAGTTTTATTATTGTTCGCTTTTAATATTTTATTAAGTTTTCGTGCGTTCGCATTACCAATTTATTCCCTCCGAACATAGGTCAGTTTTTTTTCTTGACCCATCACCTTGTTTGATTAACTCTTCTAAATGTTTTTTCCATTCACAATCTAGTAAATCTACATATTCTTCCTGCAACAAATTCATTCCAGATGTTTGAGGATTTAAACGCGCGCCTTTAAATTTTGGGTTATTTTTAAGGTCAGTTGTTTTTAAAGGTCTATCATAATCAACAACTTCTATCCACTCAATATCAACAGTAAAATCATTATATTTTTTCTTGTTATAAGCTTCACTAAGTTTACTATAATTGTTATCATTGCGGCATAACTGATATCTAGCAGGAATCACTAAGCCATAGGCAAAAAAACCACGAGGTTCTTTGCCTACTCGCTTAAAATAAGCCCGATCGCCTACTTGAATAATTCCAATCTTTGCACACGTCCAAGTAACAATAAAAGATTGACCTTCTGCAAAGGATTTTTTAGCTCTGCATATATCAGGTCTAGGGTTATGTTCAGGATCGCTATCCCAACCTGGCTTGGATAAAAAAAATCGCGTTATCATCTGTTTACCTCTGCTAGCTCTTTGGTAAATCTAATATATACCCCCACCTAATAATTCAGGCAGGGGTATTAAATCTAGCTTAATGCACTAACTCAATCGCACGTTTTGTTAATGCTTCAGCCGTCAAACCATTAAACGCCATCAATTCACCCGCACTCGCGGTAGTTTCTCCACGCTTCCAGGCGAAGGTATCGCGCTTGCAATTACTCCGCAGCATGATGGGTTCCAGCATCCCAGAAGCGCCACCTGTGACGCCAACTAAGGCATCACCATTAAATAGTTTGGCAAAGCCAGCATCGTCCAAAAAGTCGCCATCGGATTCGGAACAGGTATCCCAGGAGACATCATGGGGACGATACAAGCGGCGGGGATTAACAATCGAGACAATCCGCGCCCCAATTCCTTCGGTTTCTAAAAACGCAGCGGCTTCAAAGACTGGCATCAGCGTCATATCGCCAATCACGGCAAACACCACCATCTTGTCACCGGGGATTTCATGCAGCACAATGGCACCGTCGCGCAACCCTTGGCGAGTTTGTTCAAAAGTCGTGCGAATCGGTAGCGGTGACTTGCTGGCAGTAATCACAATTCCCTTATTCTTCGTTGTCAGCGCCCAGTCGTAGCAGACTTGAATACTATTCGCATCAGGGGGAAACAGGGGGAAAACGTTGCCATTCCGCATCATGGCAGCGAAATACGCTTCGATTTCCGGGCGTTGGTGAGTCCAACCGTTACGCCCTTGTTCCAAGGCTCCAGCAGTGTATAAGGTAATCGTAGAGGGAGTGGGACGGCGCAATTCTGCCATCGCTTGCGTTACGGTTTGCCAAATCGGTAAGCCGTTGATAGCAAAGGATTCGTAGGAACACCAGAGAGTTCTAGCACCCATGAGGGATAAGCCAACCGCTAACCCGGCACAAGCGTCTTCACTCAGGGGTTCGTAAACTTGCCCTTGGGGTGTTTGGTTGTAGAGATCGTCCACTGTGGGGTGGATAATCTTTAGGGCTTGGTTAATATTGGCAATCCCAGAGGCTTCGTTGCCGTCAGCGTTGGTAACGAGAAAATTGCGATCGCTTTCTCCCACTTTCCCCACCAAACGCCCCATTGCTGTCGTTGACACCTTTGCCTCGCCACCGACAGAATATTCTTCCAAGGGCAATTCACCCAAGTCTGGCAACGGTAACTCAAATTCTGTCACAACGGTTTTAGCTGCGGGACCACCACCGGCGCGTTCGCAATTCGTCCGCACCAATTCCCACGCCGCAGAGGATAAGGCGCGTGCTTTCAAAGCGTTGGAGATGTGGGCACTATCCAGGGTGTCTTTAGGATAGAGGTTGTGGGATTTTGCGCCTTTGGCGTGGACACCAGCACCCTTGAGCTGTTTAATAATCAGTACGGTGAGTTTGCCGCCGAGTGCAGATTTCGCTGCTTTATCTACTGCCAGTAGCACCGCTTTGGTGAATTCCAGACGCTTCTCGAAGGAAAAGGCTGTGCTATCAACATAATCTCCTGGCTGGTTTTGATCGTCGAAGTCTTTGGCGTTAATTAAGACAACTTCTTCAAACCCATTGCCACGCCAGTAACCGATCATCTGCTCGTTGGATTTGGTGGACACCATGCTATGGTGTTCCTGGCTGTAGCCGTTCCAAACCAGTACGGGCAAGAAATTCGTGACTTCGGGATAAGCCGTGTGGAAGTGTCCCATCCCACTCATAATGTAGGGTTCGCCTAAGCCTCCGTCGCCGAGGGTGAAGGGGAAAAGCTTGTCCCGGTGCAGCTTTGCTGCTGCCATTGCGAAGTGTTGCCCTTGTCCCAAGGGACCCGCGGGTGCGAGAATGCCCGGAATGTAGCCGGAGAGGTGTCCTAAGAGTCCGTGCTTTTCCCGGAAGCGATCGCGCAATTGCTGCACGGTCGTGATTCCCATGTCCTCTAGCGACCGATCCAAGAACATGGCACTATAAAATCCGGGGGCGTGATGCCCGACTTCGGTGATGATATTCTTGTAACCGAGCATAACCAATGCGGCATACGCTTCCGCTTGACTCGCAAAACCGCCTGGGTGCCCAGACGCCTTACTTGCAGTGACTTGCAGGGTCAAATAGCGTAAAGCATCTGCATACAATAAAGTTTGGAAGACAGCAGCCGGATCGGTAGGAGATGCGATGCTTGGCTTACCTTCTTCTATGGCAGGAGATTTTCCAGCCGTCTCAAATCCTGGCAAATTCTCGCCAAAATATTGAATTCCATCGCAAAAAGCAGGCGTCGCTAACATCGCCTCTTGAGTCGGTGCGGTCATAATCTCAGATTCCTCTTGTAAATTAAGTGCGCGAGAAGCTAAAAACGTAAAATGGCGTTGGCTTCCCGTAGGGTAGGTTCGTCAGCAGTGCTAGGATTGCGCGATCGCTACTCGCACCCATCCCATTGCTCGCTCTGTTGTATGGTTATTTCAGCCGGTAGGCGCTCATCAACCCAAAAACCGTTTTCCTGAAGACATTCGTACTCCAGACGCTAAGAAGTCCGTCCTTCAGCCAACTCCTAGCCTCTTAACCCTCGATCCTACAGCCTTCTAGGTCTATAAATCTCTTTTCTTTCTCCAGTTGTGAAGATTAAAATCTTATTAGAAATTAAACTTCTACTTATCTTTGTGTGAAATTCAATCAGAGGCTAACAAATTAGAATAATTTTTTACAACTAACAGGCAATTCCGGTTGTCAGTGCGGGTATAACTCAGATAGTCCGCGATTTTTTGTAAAATGGCGATACCCCGCCCCCCCGTGGCATTCTTGCTGATCTCCTCTGGTTTTTTAAGGCGGGCTTCTAAATTAAAAGGCGGTCCTTGATCCCAAATTCGGATTTCTAAACATTCCGAAAACAAATTAACTTCAATATCAATTGGAACATCTGAAGTTTTGCCTTTGTGGGCATGACGAACTGCGTTAGTAAAGCCTTCGGCCAGAGCTAATTGGCACTGTAGCCAAACTTTTTTAGGAATCTCAGGTTGATTTAAACCTTCAAACCATGACAAAACACCATCTAACGCCTTGAGGTCGCTGGAAACTTGTACAGAGATTTTTTTGATGAGTTTCAACTGTTCAAAGCCTTTTTAATCAACGACACTGAAACTTTGTATTAAACATCGGCACAAATTAGAGAGAATCCAGTCTAGCCTATAGGTAATCGTTGCGATCGCAATGAATTTTCTGGTTAGTGGGCAGCGTGCCACTTTCTCATTAGCCTCATGAATGGGTGGCATGAGTCAAGAAGTCGGAGGTGCTTAGACTGGAAGTATTGATAGCTTTGGGCGTAGAACTTGCTAGATTTGGTGATGACGGCTCTCAAAATATCTACATGAGCATTTTCGATCGCAGTAACAATGTTGATCATCATAATGCGAGTCAGTAACGAGTGGAAAGCCTAGATAACTTCGAGCAACCGATGACTATACTTGTTTATGATTGTGCATATTTTCGGTGAAGTTTAGCGATCTTCACACTTGCCTCAGGTGTCATCCTTCAGTTTTAACTGCCTTCCATCTTAAGCGACCTGTAGTCCCTCTATCTCATGGTTCAAGTTCTGATTATTGATGATGACCCGGCGATTCAGCTATTGCTCAAAAGAACGCTAAAAAGCGAGGGTTATGAGTTAACCGTCGCCAGCGATGGCGAAGCCGGTTTGACCCTAGCGCAAAAGTTACGACCCGCACTGGTAATTTGCGATTGGATCATGCCGCGCATGAACGGACTGGAAGTGTGCCGTCAGGTCAAGGCAACCGCAGAACTTTCAACAACTTTCTTTATTTTGCTGACATCGATGGGTTCCGTCGAGGATCGGGTGAAAGGGCTGGATGCTGGGGCAGATGATTTTTTGTGCAAGCCCATCGATATGTATGAGTTGAAGGCGCGAGTGCGGGCAGGCTTGAGGTTACACCAACTCAGCCACGACTTGCAGCACCAAAAACTGCTGTTGGAGGCGGAATTAGCAGAAGCAGCCGAGTATGTGTGTTCCATCCTTCCTTCTCCGCTGACCTCACCTCCTGTAACCATTGATTCTCGTTTTGTTCCTTCCCGCCAATTAGGAGGGGATGGCTTTGATTATTACTGGCTAGATCCAGATCATTTAGCGATTTATCTGCTAGATGTCGCCGGACATGGATTGCGGGCTGCTTTACCGTCTCTTTCTGTAATGAACTTACTCAAAAGCCAAGCCCTTCCGAAAATTAATTACTATGAGCCTAGTGATGTCCTGAAGGCGTTGAATGAAACGTTCCAGATGACTCAGCGAAATGATAAATATTTCACTATCTGGTACGGAGTCTATAACCGAGTTAAGCGCACCCTAGTTTACGCCAGTGCTGGGCATCCACCGGCAGTGTTAATCTCTGCAAACTCGAATTTAGTCACCCAAGTCAAACGCTTAAAAACCCCAGGGTTGCCAGTTGGGATGTTTCCTGATGCTGAATTTATGGATGGTAGCTGCGAGGTGGAAAAATCCAGCACACTTTACATTTTCAGTGATGGGATTTATGAAATTAACCAACCAGATGGCACGATTTGGGGTCTTGATGCATTCATCGATCTGCTGACGGAATTTCCGAAAAATCATCAGAATAATCTAGATGGGATAGTAAATTCTGTTCAAGATAAGAATCCAAAAGACTATTTTGACGATGATTTATCGTTGCTGCAAATCAATTTTGATTAGTCAAGTGCTAAGTGCTAATTGCTAAGTGCTAATTGTCGATTACGATTAGCCATTAGCGATTAGCCATTAGCTATTGACTAACCGCGTTATTAAATTCTTCACGATTCGGAAAGATTTCAAAGACGCGATCCATACTGGTCAGTTCAAATAACATTCTTACTTGCTCATTAATCGAGCAAATAAAGAGTTTACCACCAGCGGCGCGAACAGTTTTGAGTGCAAGCACTAGCGCCCCCAACCCAGAACTATCCATAAAGGTAACGTCCTTAAAGTCAATTAACACCATATTGCCTCCGTTTTCAACAATATCGCTAATTTCTTGACGAAACTGAGTCGCCTTCATACCGTCTAAAATGCCAGAGGGTTGAACAATTTTGACAACAGGATTCATATTCTGTAGTGCTGACCCGTTCCAAGACGATGTAGACCTAGCCAGTATAACTGCGAGAATTGCTTTGGGCTAGAGTTTAGCCGCTGTTAACGAAGAAAATCAGCGAACTGACTCTTTCAGCGCAAGGCTAACGCCTTGCTTCGCATGAGCGCGATCGCGCCTCTTACCATCTCTCACCACCTCTCACGATTCTGTCCGCTTTGCCCTACGCCTCTCCGAGTAGACGCCATGCCCTTAGCGGCTGCTTGCCCTGTGCTTGCCCTGATATTCGCGCCTCATCACAAACAGCCCTAAAGGCGTTTTCTCCCGCGTCTAGCTGGCGGCTCCGGGCGGAGGATATCCTTCGAGTGATAGACCCTTTAAAGTTCTTAACTTTCTTAGAATCGGGGATATACACGGGTCTGAGAGTATTGTCCATGCAAGAGTACGATGTTGTCATTATTGGTGCCGGTCACAACGGACTTGTCTGTGCCGCCTATCTGCTCAAAGCAGGCTATAGCGTTCTGTTACTAGAAAAGCGCTCCATTCCGGGCGGCGGCGCAACAACCGAAGAAATCTTACCGAAAGAGGCACCGGGTTTTAAGTTCAACCTCTGCTCGATTGACCACGAGTTCATTCACTTGGGTCCGGTAGTCGAAGAGTTAGAACTCACTAAATATGGCTTGGAATATTTATATTGCGACCCAGTCGCTTTTTGCCCCCATCCTGATGGCAAATACTTTTTAGGTCACAAATCCGTTGAAAAAACTTGTGCAGAGATTGCACGTTATAGCGATCGCGATGCCAAAAAATATGCCGAATATACCGAGTACTGGCAGCGCGTACTGGGTGCAATGATCCCGGTGTTCAACGCACCGCCAAAATCGATCGTTGACATTGCTGGCAATTACGACCTCAAAAAGCTGCAAGATTTATTCTCCGTCTTGGGTGGGCCAAATAAGACGTTGGATCTGATTCGTACCATGCTCACCAGCCCGGAAGATATCCTCAACGAGTGGTTTGATTCCGAGTTTCTGAAAGCGCCCTTGGCTCGACTCTCCGCAGAGCTTGGCGCACCTCCCTCCCAAAAAACCATTTCTGTCGGTTCAATCATGATGGCGATGCGCCATGACCCCGGAATGGCGCGACCTAAAGGTGGTAGCGGCGCACTGGTTGATGCTTTGCTGAAGTTAGTGAAAAGTAAAGGCGGTGTCGTCCTGTGCGACCAGACCGTTGAAAAAGTATTAATCGATGACGGTCGTGCAGTGGGCGTGCGGGTGGCAGGTGGCACCGAATACCGCGCTAAAACTGGGGTGATCTCCAACATTGATGCCAAGCGCTTGTTCCTACGCCACATGGATGAGAGCGATGTTGATTCAGCCGACCCGAATTTAAGGGAACGCTTAGAGCGCAGAATTGTCAACAACAACGAAACGATTCTCAAGATCGATTGCGCCCTCTCGGAGCCTTTGCGCTTTGAACACCACAACCACCAGGATGAGTACCTGATTGGCTCAGTTTTGATTGCTGACTCGGTGCGCCATGTGGAAATTGCTCACAGCGAGGCTTCTATCGGCAACATTCCCGATTCCGACCCCTCAATGTATGTGGTTGTACCCACGGTACTCGATCCGTCAATGGCTCCGGAAGGCAAGCATACGCTGTGGATTGAGTTTTTCGCACCTTATCAGATTGCCGGTGCGGAGGGTACGGGTTTGCATGGTACTGGCTGGACAGATGAACTGAAAAACAAAGTCGCAGACCGGGTGTTAGATAAGTTAGCCGACTATTCGCCGAATCTCAAGCACTCGATTATCGCTCGTGCTGTTGAAAGTCCAGCGGAACTCGGCGATCGCTTGGGCGCTTATAAGGGGAACTACTACCACGTTGATATGACCCTCGACCAAATGGTCTTTTTCCGTCCGTTGCCGGAATTGGCGAACTACAAAACTCCGATTGAAGGGTTATTTCTCAGCGGTGCGGGTACTCATCCAGGCGGTTCTATTTCCGGGATGCCGGGACGCAACTGCGCTCGTGTGTTCCTGCATACTCAGCAGCCAATTGCCCAAAAGCTGAAGGATGCGGGAAATTCTCTCAAATCTACGGTTGAGTCTGTGTTTAAAATTTCGTAGCGATAAATCGGGGCACGGCATTGCCCGTGCCCCTACCAATGGAAGGATTAGGAGATAATTTGAGCTGAGCGATCGCTCGGTAAATCGAGGATAAAGCAGGTCTGACGATCCTTACTTTCCACTCGCAGAGTCCCTTTCAAATGGGCGATTAATCTTTTCACGATCGTCAACCCTAATCCCGTTCCCCCTTGCTTCCACGGGTCATTACTGGGAATGCGGTAAAACTTGTCAAAGATATGCGGAAGTTCGCGTTCCGGAATCTCCACGCCGGAATTGCTGACGCTAAACTGAACGCTCCCTGGCTGACTCTGGACTTTGAATGCGATCGTTTCTGATGCGGGGGTGTACTTGCAGGCGTTTTCTAGTAACTCGCTCAAAATCCTGCCTAGCGTCGTGGGGTCGCAGATGAAGCGAGGGAGGTCGGCAGGGAGGTCAAGGAGCAAGGTTTGCTGGTGGTTTCTGGCTCGCTCTTGAAAAGGTTCTACAATGGGCGGCAGCCATTCCTGGAGCTGAATCGCACTCAGTAATAAAGGGTGAGCGCCTGCATAGAGTTTTTGTAAATCCAGCAGGTCATCAATCAGGCGAATTTCTCGTTCGCACTCGTTCTGTAAAATCTGAAAGTAGCGAGCGACTTTGCTTTGTTGTTCCCTCGGCTTGCCCATTTCGGCAAATAAGGCATAGTCACGATTCAAAGCAATGGACAACATCTGAATCGCCATTTTCATGTTAGAGACTGGTGTGCGTAACTCGTGGGGAACGGTATTGAGAAAGTCATCTTTGAGGCGATTGAGTTTTTCCAGTTCCTCGACTTGCGATCGCGCTGCTTGATGCAGCCGGGCTTGCCGAAGGGCGATCGCGCACTGATTCGCGACCTGTTGCACCAGTCGAATTTCTAGCTCGCTGAAGACGTCTTGCTGGGGCTTAAATAACCATAAATCCCCCAATACCCCTTGGTCATCAACAATGGGGCAAGCGAGTCTGGTCAGCGCACCTCGACTATCGGGCACCATCTGACAAAATTGGAAATATTTGCCTTGCAGCAGCTGAGAATAACCCTCCCAGAAGTCTGCCATCTGCACTACCTGTCCCTGAGCAGAAGGGATTCCTAGGGTGTATTCGTAGCTGATGGTAGACGTGGTCTGGTCGGCATCGTATAAACCTGTATCGCAGCCATCAATATTCAGCCCGACGCCTAATTCCCAGACGACGACTTGTAAAATCTGGTTTTCATCAAGGCGATCGCGGACATCGTCGGTGATGCGTTTGAGCAGTGCTTCAAAGTCGAGCGCTTGTTGCAATTGGGCAGTGCGATCGCGAACCTGGCGTTCCAGGTTCGTATTCAGTTGCTGGACTTGCCGATACAGTTCTGATTGCTGAATGCCAATAGATACTTGGATTGCCAATTGCTTGAGCAGATCGATCTCCAGCGGTTCCCAGTGGCGCGGTGCCGAACATTGATGAGCTGCAAGTAACCCCCAAAACCGATCCCCATGCATGATGGGAACGCCTAAGGCGGCTTTGACTTGCGACGAGTGGAAAAACTCAGTGATATCTGCTGGAAACCCTGCTTGTTGAATGTCATCAATTACTCTGGCGTTCCCCTGCCGATAGAGGGGCATACATTCTCTAAACATGGCTGCGGGTGCGGTAATGCCGATGAATGAGAGCCAAGCGGCATCTACTGATTCAGCCACCACGACGCCATCCCCATTCGGCTCTGTGCGGAAAATCAGTACGCGATCGCTCCCTAGAACTTGTCGAATTTCTGCCACCGTCGTGTTGAGAATTTCCTCTAGGTTGAGCGACTGGCGGATGCGTTCGGTAATCACCCGGATCGCCCATTCCCCTTCCGCCCGCTGCCACAGCGCTTTTTCAGCCCGCTGACGCTTAGCGATCTCCTGTTTGAGTTGCTCGTTAGTTTCCACAAGCTCAGCCGTTCCTTGTTCAACCTGGGTTTCGAGAAGATGGCGATCGCTCTGAAAAGCCGCTTCGTGCTGCTTGCGCTCGGTAATGTCTTGTAACAGCCAGAGCAGTTCTACCACCCGCCCGCTTGAGTCGCGCACTGCTTTAACTTTGAAGGTGGCGGGAAAGCGCGTACCCTGCCGGGTTTGAATCTCAACCTCCCATTTGCTTACTTGGTCAGTTGCGAGGAATTGGCTTAAGTTTGTATAAAAGTTTTGCAAAGCCTTACCCGTTACAAAAATAACTAACGGTTTGCCGAGCAAGTGTTCCTGAGAAATATTCAGCAAGTGCGCTACCGCTTGGTTGGCTTCTAGAATCACGGCATCAAGATTCGTCGCCAAGTAAGCGTCTGGAGCCAGCTCGAATAAATCTTGGTAGCGCTGTCGCTGGATTTCCACAGTCTGACGGCTGGCGATTAGCTCTTCATTCTGCGATCGCAGTTCCTCTAAAGTTACTTGCAATTCTTCTAGAGTTTGGTCGTGCTCTTGCAAACTTTCCACCAGTAGTTGCTTGTCCTGGGTGGGAAATTCCTCAGTTCGTTGCCAAAGCTCTTTCCGGCGTTGTGAGGTCGCCTCAATCTGCTGCTCGAAAATTTCCTTTTTCACCGCTGGACACTTCCATTGAGAAGTTATACCAAATCCAGCTAATTACTCCCTTCATTCGCAACTCAATGATGCCAACCTAAAGTTATCTTTAGAATTTAGGAGTTCTTAGCAATTAAAAAAAAGATTTTATTTTCCTTGATTCACGAACGATTGATGCCCGCTTTATGGGTACTTCATGGGTATTTGTTTGTTTATCATAGAAGATTTTTTTATACATCTTTCTTAAGTATAGTGTAACAAAGTGAAGTTTTCGGGTAGATACTACTTCCCAAAGCTGGGTGTGAAAGTCATCTAATATCTCATGTAGGTCAGCCGATCGACAAATTGATCTTCCGGATTTCGATAAAATTTGTCTGTTCTACTGAAAAAAAGTCTGCCTTGGTACCGATGGAGAGAAGCAGGCAAACCTGATGAACTGAAGATAGCGTTAACAACTTGATTAATGACACGGGTTTTAATTCTGGGAGGAAGCGGACGGATTGGTAGCAATGTGGCGGCGGATATCGTCGCTCACACACAGGCGCAAATTACCGTTACTGGCAGAAACCCAATCGGGGCGCACGGTGTTGCAAGCTTGCCAACGTTGGTCGGCGAAAAGCTGGGATCGCAAGTGCAATTCCAGGTTTTAGATTTAGCGGATCGAGAAGTGTTGAGGGATGCGATCGCTGCTTGCGATCTTGTAATCCACTGTGCGGGACCATTTCACTACCGAGATGCCCAAGTCCTAAAAACTTGTATAGAAGTGGGTGTCAACTATCTGGATGTCAGCGATCACCCATCTTTTACTCGCAAAGCATTGGATTTCCGAGACGAAGCTGCTGCTGCTGGAGTTACAGCAATTATTAATACGGGTATTTTCCCCGGTATTTCTAATAGCATGGTACGCCAGGGCGTCGAGCAACTAGATGAGACAGAACGCATTCATCTGAGCTATCTAGTATCGGGGTCGGGGGGTGCTGGCATTACGGTGATGCGAACAACATTTTTAGGGCTACAAAGCCCTTTTAAAGCTTGGATAAATGGTCAGTGGCAGATAATCAAGCCGTATAGCGATCGCGAAACCATTGAATTTCCTGCTCCCTATGGTCGCATCGGCGTTTACTGGTTTGATATGCCAGAAGCCTTCACGCTACCCGACACTTTTCCTGTTAAAACCGTCATTACCAAATTTGGTACAGTTCCCGATTTTTACAATTATCTAACTTGGAGCGTTGCCCACTGGTGGCCCTCTAGCTGGCTCAACAATCCAAAAGTCATCGAATTTTTAGCTCGCGTCAGCCACCGAATGACAGATGTTAGCGATCGCTTCACTGGCATCGGTGTAGCAATTCGCTCTGAAGTCAACGGTTATAAAGATGATCGGCCAGCAAGTTATTGCTCAACTTTAGTGCATGAAAATACAGCCGTGGCAGCCGGTTATGGCACCGGCACCCTTGCCGAATTATTGCTAGCAGGCAAACTCAAAAAACCAGGCGTCTGGCCTGTAGAACAAGCACTTTCCACCGATTTATTTGAACAAACTATGCAGAGCCGAGGAATAAAAATTCATCATGAATGGTTAAAAAAATAAACGAATGTATCCTGCGGCAGACGGCATAGATGTAACTAGATAAGTACGATTCATTTCGTACTTAATAAATTGTGTTAGTAGTCCTATCTACTCACGCATCATCAATTCTCACAAAAAGCAATTGGGAGGAAATTTCCATGCAACGAATTTTAGTAACTTTAAAACAAAAACTCCATAAAAATATTTTTGTTTTAAGTTTAATGACTTTAATCAGTGTGGCAAGTTTATTCATCGCCGCACAGCCTAGTTATGCAGTATTACATTCAAGAGATAAGCTGACATCAGACGACCGAGTTGACCGCGCCTATCAATATAGCGAAGCAACAGGTTTTCTTGAAGAGGATAAGCAGCAAAAATCAGCAAACCCCAATGAACCCTTTGACTATAGCGAAAAGGCAAACGAAAAGACTGTACTCAATTCCACAGAAAACAATAACGACTCTAATTTAATCGAAAAAGCACAAGACTTGATTCAAAAGGTCACAGGCAACGACTAAATCCAATCTTTAGCATTCTAAGAGTACGGGATTTTCAGTAAAAGAGCTGAATGAAACGATGTCATTTTTTAGTATTAGGTTCGGTTTCATTCCTAAACCTAACCTACAACAGCAGTCCCAAATGATTCGTTAAAGCGAGATCCCCGACTTCTCTAAGAAGTCGGGGATCTAAACCACTGGATATCACCCCTAGCATTGCTAGCGATTAAAGGTAAAGCGACCGTTCACTTTTTCGCCATTAATTTCAGAGAGGATAACCACTTTATACTCTCCTGATGCTTGTTCGGGTAGCAAAACAGCGTAGTGCTTACCCTGAACATCGTATTTCATGTCTAAGGTTTTTTGGCTCCCATTGGGTAACTGAACTTGAGCCGTCACGTTGGCATTAGAAACTGCTTCGTGGGTGTCCCCTTTCTGTAGATATAAATCTAAGTGAGTGCCGTTCGCTTCTTTTTCAGGCACAAACTCTAAATGATATTTTCCTGTCTCGACGACTTTACCGCCTTTGGAGGGTTGTGAGTGATCGGGTTTGGCTGCTGTTTTTGAAGGAGAAACAGCAGGAAGATTAGTTTTCGCTTCTGTGGGAGTATTATCAGGTTGTGCTGTCTGCTGTTCCCCAGTGCAAGCTCCTAAAAAAAGCACTCCGACACTTCCCAAAATAATTAAATTTGCCTTCAATAATTTCATTTTCTTTTCATGTCCTTTACGTCTTTGTGGTTTAAATTCTTCTTTTCGCAACTTATAGCTCGGACACCGGATTTACCTGTTTCGGCAGCAAAACTTTGCCAAACTTGGCATACAAAGCGGGTAAAACTAACAGCGTTAACGCTGTAGAAGTAAACAACCCTCCTAACACAACCACCGCCAACGGCTGCAAGATTTCCTTTCCTGCACCTCCTCCCACGACCAGAGGTGCTAACCCCAAAGCGGAGGTAAAAGCCGTCATTAAAATGGCATTGAGCCTTTCCATCGAACCTTGAATGATTACTTCCCAAAAAGGCATTCCCGTGGCAAATTTAGCGTTGTAATTATCAACTAATAACAATCCGTTGCGAGTGGCAACTCCAAATAGAGTAATAAAGCCAACCAGAGAGGCGACGGAAATAATCCCACCCGTTAATGCCACTGAAATGACACCTCCCACCAATGCCAAGGGTAAATTAATCATAATCATCGCAGTTGAGGGGATGGACTTAACAGACAAGTAGATTAAGACCGTAATCACCACAAATGCGATCGCACTGAATATCAAGATGTTTTGAGTAGCGCGTTGTTCCGACTCAAATTGACCGCCGTATTCGATAAAGTAACCAGCTGGTAATTGTACTTGTTGTTTAACTTTGCCTCTGATTTCATCAACGACAGAGCGCAAATCTCGACCGCTAGCATTAGACGAGACGACAATTAAGCGGGAAACATTCTCGCGGTTGATGGTATTCGGGCCAGTGCCGTAGCCAATTTGTGCTAACTGAGCTAAGGGAATCTTTTGATTTGTTGGTGTACTCACTAATAAATTGCGGATGGTTTCTAGATTGCTCCGAGCATCTTCTTTTAACCATACAACCAGGTCAAAAGTTTGTTGTTCCTCCAAAACTTGAGAAACTACACGTCCATTGAGCGCAGTTTCAATCGTTTCGGAAAGTTCTCCGACGGTTAAGCCATAACGAGCTGCTTGTTGGCGATCAAACTGAATTTGTACTTGTCTAATGGGCAGTTGGGGTTCGAGTTGCAAGTCTACAACACCCCCAACAGTTTTCATAATCTCTTCGACTTGTTTACCCAGAGTGCGGAGTTGTTCTAAATCTGGACCAAAAATTTTGACAGCGATCGCGCTCCTCACCCCAGACAGCACTTCATCCATCCGGTGAGAGATAAATCCGCCAATATTCGGCGCAACTCCTGGTAATCTGGCAAATTCCGCTCGCAACTTTTCAATACTTCCTTTCCGGTCTTTTATCCCCTTTTCACTCAGTTCTACATCTAAGTGCGCCAAGTTGACACCCGCCGCATCCGCATCTCCCGGCGCACGCCCCGATCGCAACTGGATAAAATCAAAGCGCGGGTCATCCTTAAGCGCATCCTGAAGGGCAAAACCGGCGCGATTAGTCGCTTCTAGGGAGACACCGGGATAGAGAGTCAGGGTGTTGACGAGCGATCGCTCTTGGAACTCCGGCAAAAACACCCGTCCCAAGGAAGGGACAATTAAAATTGCAGCCACCAAACTAGCAGTCGCAACTCCCAAAATCAGCTGAGAATTCCGCAAAGAAAACATTAAAAACGGACGATAAAGTCCTTTGAAAAATCTCGCCACCCACGGTTCTTTTTCTGGCAAACGACTGTGAGGGAGTAAGATGGCACACAAAGCTGGAGTGATGGTAAGTGCGGTCACGCTAGAAGCCAGAACTGCCACTAAATAAGCCACTCCCATCGGTGTAAAAATGCGACCTTCCACACCAGCAAGGGCAAAAATTGGCGAGAAAACCACCACAGTAATTAAAGTTGCACCAAATAGAGAATCGCGTACTTCCTGACAACCTTCAAAGACAACTTCTAATGGTGACTTTGGTTTGCCTGCCAGCTTATTTTCTCGTAAGCTACGATAGACATTTTCGGCGTCCACAATAGCATCATCAACGGCTGAACCAATCGCAACTGCCAAGCCTCCCAGAGTCATCGTATTCAGACCATATCCCAGCCAATTTAACGCTAGCAATCCTAACAACAAAGACAAGGGAAGTGCAGTGAGACTCACGACAAGCGTGCGCCAATTCATCAAAAACGGGACAAGAATAAAAGCAACAATAATACTGCCTTCAACGAGTGCTTCCCGAACATTTTCAATCGAGGCGTCGATAAAGTCTTCTTGACGGAAAGTAACCGTCATTTTTACATCCGGAGGCAAACTCGATTTCACCTCTTTCATTGCCGCCTCAATGGCACGAGTGACCGTGGGAGTATCGGCTTGTGGCTGTTTGTTAATCATGACCACAATTGCCTTTTTGCCATTCAAACTGCCATCGCCCCGCTTGAGTGCGGCACCAATTTTGACATCAGCGACCTCGCCTAATCGAATCGGTGTTCCATTTCGAGCGGTAATCGCTGATTGTCGCAAGTCTTCAATGGACTCAATCCGCCCAACACCCCGAATTAATAGCTCTTGGTCAGGGTTAATGAGAAATCCACCCGGAGCGTTAACATTGGCTTTTTCTGCGGCTTCAGTCACGTCCTGTAAAGACACATCAAACGCTTTTAGTTTCGCTGGATCGACTAATATTTGATACTGGCGAATATCACCCCCATAAGCGATTACCTGCGAGACGCCAGGAACCGCTAAAAGGCGGTTTGTCACCTGCCAATCTACGATACGCCTGACCTCCATCAAGTCAGTGCTAGGTGAAGATGCTTGTTGCCTGTTACCTTCTTCAACAGTGAAAGCATATTGCAATACAGTGCCGATTGGAGAACTAATCGGAGAAATTTGTGGCGAATCAACACTTTCTGGCAGCTTTTCTTGCGCTTGCTGCAATCGCTCTGTCACTAACTGTCGGGCTTGATAAATATCAGTTTCCCAATTGAAGATAACTTTCACAACTGAAAGCCCCACCGCTGAAGCAGACCGTACTGTTGTGACGCCGGGAGTCCCATTAATAGCACTTTCAATCGGTAAAGTAACCAGAGATTCTACTTCTTCTGGAGCTAATCCGGGGGCTTCAGTTTGAATTTCGACTTGGGGTGGAGCAAAGCTGGGAAATACATCCACTGGCATTTGTGACGCCACGCGAAATATCCAAACTGTCACCAGCATGGCGGCAAGGACAACTAGCCAGCGTTGTTTAATAGACCACTTGATAAGCGCACTAAGCATAGTTAAAGGCAAAAGACAAAAGAAAGAGAATTATTGACTTTTTACTTTTTCCTGTTTGCTTGCCGAGTCATTAACAATTTCTGATTCGTGGGGTAAAGGTATTGAAGGCAACGCCTCTAAGGTTTTAGGCACCCGGCGCGACTGAGTGCGGCGTCCTAACCAAAAGGCAACGAATGCGATCGCTCCCCCGGCTGGCAAAACCCACAACCAAGGAAGTGAGTTTTGAATGGCAGAAACCCGATTAATCGTGTCTGAGTTTGGAATTAAAGGCTGTTTCTCTTCGCTTTTGCCTTCTGAGCTGCCGCCGCGTAAGGATTGGGCATACAGTTGAATTGCGCCTTGGGTGACAATGCGATCGCCCTCAAACAAACTTCCCTTGACTTCAACGACATCTCCCATCGTTCGCCCCAAGGTGACTTCAACTGGCTCAAAGGCGGTACCATTTTGCACGTAAACTCGCTGCCTGCCATTGGTTTCCACCACGGCTGAAGTCGGAATGACTAAGATAGGCGCGGGAGTTTGGTCGGTTAACACTTCCAATTCTGCAAACATCCCCGGCTTCAACTGTCCACCAGGGTTATCCAGTTCGGCTTTGACTGGCACGACTCGTGTTTCCCCTTGTACAACCGAGCCAATCATCGCAATCTTGCCTGTGAAGGTGCGATTCGGCAAGCTGGCAACCTTCACGTTTACCCGTTGCCCAATTTTCACCTTATTTAAATCTTTTTCATAGATACTCGCCGTAGCCCATACCCGATTATTATTCAGGATGGTCATCAGCTTTGCCCCCGCCTCCTCCACCGATTGACCGAGGGTAATTTCCCGGTCGGCAACGGTGCCAGAAATGGGAGCCGTTACCGTCACCAACCCTTTGTCATTGGCGCGGGTTCCCAGTTGTTGCAGCCGCGTCTGATAAGCGGTATTACTCAGGCGAATCCGGGAATTTGCCACTTTTACAGCTGATTGGGCGCGTTTGAGTTGCGCTTCGGCTTCCAGCACTTCCCGACGGCTGGTTGCTTTGGTCAATTGCGTTTTGGCTTCTGCCAGGTGAGCCAGAGACTCCAGCATTTGGCGACGTGGCAACGCTCCTGCACGCTCCAACTCGCGATCGCGTTCATACTGTTCTTGAGCGACTGCTAGTTCAGTGCGAGCTTGCTGAATGTCTGAGGCGGCTATCTGCGAGTATTGCTGATAATTTTCTTGAGCTAGCTTTAAATCTGCTTGCGCCTGTTGCAGATCCGCTTCGGCTTCGCCTCGTTTTTCCTGGGAACCTACGCGCAGTTCTACTAAGTCGGGTGCGGCGATAACGGCGACGACTTTGCCTGCTTGCACCACTGCACCGGGTTCCACGAGAAGCTCAACGATTTTTCCCGGAGTAGGTGCTGTCACTTCCGCTTTTTGGCTGGGCAACGTTTCAATTTGACCCGTGGTTTTAATGCCAAAACCCAGCCGTTGTTGAGAGACTGGTTTTACCTCGATTCCCATCCGTTTTGCTGTTTGGGCATCTACTTGAATCCCTTGGGGAGTTCCCTGGCTAGCTTCGGTTTCTCCATGAAACTCATCCCCATGTCCAGCATGGGCGAGAACCGAGGTTGGTGCAGCCAGTAGGAGTAGGCTCAGGAGTGTCCCAAATAAGCGATCGCGTGCCTTAGATGGCTTGGAGTTAGGAAAAAAAAGCATAACTAAGGGGTTCCTTGCGTTTGGATGGGATACCGAGGTTTAATTCAGCCCTCTAGCAAGGGCACTTACCTAGTGCCGTAAATAGCCAGCGATGCTGACCGCAACAGCGTTAAACCACCATCTAGATATTAAGTTTGCACAAAAGAATGAAATTAGGATGAAATCAGGAACCCCACCCCAACCCTCCCCGTTCACGGGAAGGGAGAAATCCTGGCCTAGGCGGCTATCGGTGCTGTTTTGTCACCCCTTCCTGCTTTCAATTAATCTGAATTACTTTTTGTACCAAGCTTGTTGCCACTGCTGCATTTTCTCAATTTCTGCTTTTTGTGAAGTGATAATTTGTTGGGACAATTGTTTAATTTCGGGTCGCTTCGACTTATTCAGTGCATCTTCAGCCATTGTTAAAGCGCCTTCATGGTGAGCAATCATCCCATTAATAAAGCGCAGATCGAACTCAGCATCAGCAGCGCCCATATCTCCAGACATCATCATGCTTTGGCGTTGTTGTTCTGACATGGGGACGACGGATTTGTCTGCACCTCCGTAAGCAACCGGCTGATTGCTGGCTTGGGGATACCATGCCTGTCGCCACTGTGTCATCTGATTAATTTCTTTGTTTTGATCTTGGATAATATTGTCAGCCAACTGCTTGATTTCAGGGCGTTTAGATTTTTGTTGGGCTTCTTTTGCCATCATCACCGCACCTTGATGATGCACACTCATCGCGTCAATAAACCGCAGCTCGTAATTACCATCGGCTGGCCCTAAATCCATTGCCATGCTATGATTCATGCCGCTTCCGTGTCCCCTGTGTTCCATGTGTTCCATGCCGCCAGCATCTGATGGGGAGGCGGTTGGGGCTTGGGCTTGGTTTTGAGAGCCACTAGAACAAGCTGTCAGAAATCCGCCAGTCATGGAGGCGATCGCTACCAGGGTGACAGCCAAAAAACCATTTTTAAAAGAATTAATTTGCATAGATAGGGGCATCAATTTATTTAACTATCCTCGCTCCTGATCTGTAAGTTAGTTCAAGAAAGCAGTAGGTATTTCTCAGTGTTTTACAAAAAAATGAAATTAGGATGAAATCCTGATAGGTCATTCGGAAGAAATTTAAAGCATTTAATTAGATAGACGCGATCACGCCTTCCTCATTCTTAAGGTTAACGCCAACAAAAGTACCTTTAATGACGGTTAACTTAAACCAAAATCGAATTAGCCAAAAAATGCAGCAGTGTATTTAATGATGCAAGGGCAGTCTGATTGTAAACGTGCTGCCTTTGCCCAGTTCGCTATGAACGTCGATGCTGCCGTTGTGGGCAGTAGCGATCGCTTTGGCGATTGATAACCCCAATCCAGAACCGCCAGTGTGTCGAGCGCGATCGCTATTTATCCGATAAAAGCGGTCAAAAATCCGCGTCTGCTCTGGGAGTGCAATGCCAACGCCAGTATCTTTTATAAAAATTAGTGCTTGGGTGCTGCTCTCTAAAATCACCGCCACCTGACCCCCAGCGGGCGTGTATTGGATAGCATTCACCACTAAGTTAAAAATCAGGCGATACAGCTGTTCTTCGTCGCCGTTGACGTGCAAAGGTTCTGGCGTGCGAATATCTATAGAAAGCGTCAAATCGGCAGCGATCGCTAGTGCTGACAATTCTTCTGCAACGTCGCTGACAAGATCGTTGAGACAGGCGGGACGATATTTAATTGACAAAGCTTGCCGATCCATACGGGAGAGTAGCAATAAATCCCGAACCAATTCAGATAGGCGATAATTTTGCCGTTCAATGGTTTTTAGAGTATCCCGCGCCTCTAGTTCGCTGAGTTGATTCATTCTCAACGTCGATTCAACGGTTGCTTGGATTGCCGCTAAGGGCGTCCGCAACTCATGGGCGGCATCGGCTGTGAATTGTTGAATTTGCCCATAGGATTGATAAATCGGTTGCATCGCTAGCCCAGCCAACCACCAACTGGAACCGGCAACGACAATCATTGCCATCGGCAACCCCAGTAAGAGAATAAATTTTAGGGCAGTCAGATGATCGTCCAGTTCTTTGAGACTTCGCCCCACCTGAAGGTATCCCCAAGGGCGATTGTCTTCGGTATGCAGCGATAGAGAAATTTGATGAAAGCGGGTGCCTTGGCGATTCTGGAGGATTTGCCACAATTGGGGTGTAGAAACGCGATCGCTTTTATCTGTTGCTGCCAATCCCACTGGCTGAAGTCCTGCCAAGGCAACTGGGCGTCCCGAACTATCTAGCAGCCGCACGTAGTAGTCGCCTTGGTGAATTGCCCCCAAAGTGTGGCGAGTGGGATTTTCTATCTGGCTAACGCATTTTTCCCCAACCACACAAATATCCGGCAAAAGTTGTTGGACATCGGGTTCCAGGCGTCCCGGTTGCTGCAAAATTGGCTCAATACTGTCGTGCAGCGTACCGGCAACTGATTCTAATTCTCGGTCGAGGGCAACCCAATTCGCACGAGCGATCGCTTCATAAACCGCAACTCCACACAAGCTTAATATCACTCCCATGACGCCTGCATACCAACCTGCCAGCCGCCAACGAGTTAGCTGAAAAAGTTTATTTTCATTCACGTTAATTGGTAGTGGGTAATTGGTAATTAGGAAATTTTATTAGCAATTATTTATTTGCCAACAACTAATGACTAATAACTATTCAGACGATAGCCTATCCCGTAGACCGTTTCGATAAAGCGATCGCATCCAAAAACCGCTAATTTACGCCGCAACAATCGCATCTGCGCGGCTACTACATTACTCATCGGTTCTGCACTAAATTCCCAAAGCTGAGTTAATAACTGATCGCGGGTAATAATTTGATTGGGATGCTTCATCAAATATTCCAGCAACTGAAATTCCTTGCTAGTCAGAGGAATGATTTGTTTGTCATCCGATGGATTGTGATAGCAAACTGTATGAGTGCCGTAATCTAAAGTCAGGTTTCCCACTTGTAGTTGTTGGGGGTGAAGCTGAGGCGATCGCCTTTGTAATGCTCGCAATCGTGCCAATAGTTCCGCCATCCCAAACGGTTTCACCAAATAGTCATCTGCACCAGCATCCAATCCAGCCACCTTATCTTCCATCCGATCTTTAGCAGTTAACATCAATACTGGCAGAGGATTATTTTTTCCCCGTAGTCGCTGACATAACTCAATTCCTGATAATCCTGGCAGTAACCAGTCAAAAATAGCCAGCGTATATTGCGTCCACTGGGTTTCTAAAAACTCCCATGCCTGCGTGCCATCCAGAACCCAGTCAACCACATACGCTTCTTGACTGAGAGTTCGCTTAATTGCCGCCCCTAAATCTGGCTCATCTTCAACTAGGAGAACCCGCATAATCCCCTTTTTTCTTCGATTTGCTACACATCAGCAAGGTAGCACTCTGTAGGGGCAAAGAAATTGCGCCTCTACAGCAGTATTTTAAGCACTTTGGTAGATGTAGATAAGAGTAAATATTGCTACAAAATTGGTAGCAAACCACAATTTCCCTGCTCCCACGCAGAAAAAAAAATGCAGACTAGACCAAACCAACCGATGACACCAGATAATGCATCTACATGGGTGGAAAGACTGGCACGTTTGGGCTTTGGGGCGAGAGGGGTAGTTTACGCGACGGTGGGAGTGCTGGCGGCGCAGGCAGCGTTTGGTGCAGGCGGCAGAACCACCGATACAGAGGGTGCGCTGGTGACGATTGTGACACAGCCTTTTGGAAAATTCTTGCTGGCAATCGTTGCTTTGGGTTTGCTTGGTTACGTGTTGTGGCGTTTCGTGGAAGCGATCGCCGATCCGGAAAACAAAGGCACCGATGCCAAAGGTCTTGCATCGCGCCTGGGAGCGGTTGGCAGCGGCTTAATCTATGCTGGTTTAGCCTGGAGTGCGATTAAGCTGATCATGGGTTCGGGAGGCAGCGGTAATAGTAATTCCTCCCAAGACTGGACAGCACGCTTGTTAGCGCAGCCCTTCGGTCAATTTCTAGTTGGAATTGTGGGAGCCGCTGTCATCGGCATGGGCTTCTATCAATTTTACAGAGCCTATAAAGCGAAATTCCGCAAAAAGTGGAAAGTCAACCAGATGAGCGAAAAAGAGGAGAAATGGGCGACCTTTGCGGGCAGATTTGGGATTGCTGCCCGTGGTGTTGTCTTTTCCATTACTGGCTTATTTCTGCTTCAAGCGGGGCGTCTGTCTGACGCTAACCAAGTTCAGGGACTAGGTGGGGCGCTAGCAACACTGGCACAACAACCTTTTGGCCCTTGGTTGTTAGGAATTGTGGCGCTTGGTTTAATCGCTTATGGGATTTATAACTTCGTAGAAGCTCGATACCGCCATTTTGCTACCAGGTAGTCAATTTTCAATGCAGAGGTCATAGCAAAGAAAGGCTTTACGGTGGTTGAATAGATAGTTAGGTATGTTCCTAACTTCAGAGATTTCTATGTCCTATGCTCAACAAGCATGATGAGTTGTTACTGAAGGATCTTAAGCTTCAACCCCTTTGGCTGCTCCAGTTATATGTAGTTCTAGGAGTAGTGGCAGCAATTTCTGGATTCGTTCTTGAGAGCGGAAATCTCTCAAAAGCTGCTTGTCTTGGAGGGGGTTTCCTGATTGCTCTGGGAGCTGAAAAATTAGTAACGCACCGAATCAGAAAGGCTGCGCTTTCTCTGGTTAATAGAGGTTAACTAACGCTATTTTTCAAGCTTATCCTCTCACTTCTCAACCATCGGTAAAATATCTGCACTGTAAAATTCAAAATTCAAAACTTATCAAATGGTTTGACGGCAAAATCTCCCAGTGTCACCGTGAAACTTTCCCGATTACCAGTGGCGACAAAATTAATAATTACTTCACTCGCTACGGCAACAGCCAACATTACTAAATTTCGCGCTAACGGGTAGTCGCAAACGTCATCGTTTACTGGTGAAGGAACGCGGTAAATTTCATTCCAGATAATCTCTGCATAATCGGAAGCTAAGCCAACGTGCAGGCAAGGAATATTTGCATTGATGCAATAATCTTTGACAATTTGACGGCTGGTGCTGTTATCAAAAGTATCAATAACAAGCGTACTACCGCTGAGCAATTGGGCAGCGTTTGCTGATGTTAATTCTTTCGGACGCCCATCAACGGCAACACCCAAGGCACGATAGAGGGTATTGGTGAGAATTTTAGCTTTGTAAGCGCCAACATCTGAACGGTAGTAAGGCTGAGTGGAGAGGTTGCGTTCCTCAATGCGATCGCGATCGATAACCACCAGCTTACCGAAGCCAGAACGTGCCAGATTTTCGGTAATATTTGCCCCCAGCGCCCCCGCACCGCACACCGTCACTGGGAAGTCTTTCAGCTTCGCCATCAGTGCGGATGTTCGGTGGAGTTGTTCGTGAAAGAAGATAGACATTTTTGCTAATGGCTAATAACTAATTCAAAAGTCCCAGTTATCTCGCGCTTCGATAACGCCAACGAGAGATTGCAAGTCAAAATCGCGATCGCGTCCGCTTAGGCAAATCCCAGAACTAATCACTGTCAAATCGCCCTTGTCGATTGCAGAGATGTGACGTTCACCGTTGCGGGTTGTCCACTCGACTTGCCAAAAGTCACCGCGATCGCGCACATCTTCGAGTTCGCCACCACCCATCCCCAAGGCATCGCGCACGCGGCTTTCATCACCTGACATCGCCCGCCGATACGGATCTTGCCGTACCTCTTGGTAGTGTCTGTATGGGCGTTGTGCTTGCTGCTGGCGTCTTGTATCCCGTCGCTGCTGGCGCAAGCGTTCTTCTTCAAGTTGTTGCTGCCTTCGGCGTTGATATTCTTCTGTCTGCTGTAACGCCAAGTCATAGACGGTACGCATCTCTGGCGTCATCCCCGCAAAGCGAAGATTTTCCGTTTCCGTCCCATTCCTCAATTGTTCTCTGAGTTGTTCCGCCACCAGAGGATCGGCACGTCGATCCAGTTCATCAAACCACCAAGCGCTGCCATCCCAACGCGCAATTATTGGCTCAAATGCTGCACCCTCAGTAACTAAATATACCGGCACTGGCTTAGCGGCACCCAAGCGCTGCTGCATATCAGATTCGTTAACAGGGTACGCAAGCCAAGTTTGTCCTTCCAACACATAAGCCAAACGCAGGCGCAACGGCTTCAACAGTCGCAGATATTCCGCCACCTGCGGCAAGTTTGCTTCCTCCACCATTTCAGCCTTTTTTTCGTTCATTGGCTGAAAAATGCCCCATCCTTCAAAGTTTTGTGGCTGCGGTTTAAAGGTATAAACCATCCCCGCTACAGAAGCGCGTACTTTCCCCCCACCTACGCATGGTGCGAGAAACTGAGTATCGCGTAATTGCACTTCCTGTGCAGCAATTTGGTTAAGGAGGTTGCGAATATCTGCCATTTCTTTAGGACTATATTTTTATAGCTATGAGGTTGCAATACTATTAATGGCTTGCCAAAATTCATGCCTAAAAGACTCTGATAAAACCAATTCAGGATCGTGTCCGAGCCTGATTAAAAATTTGCAGCCTAATTGCTCAAGACTGTACCCGCAGATATATAAGAGTGAATGCCATTCTTTTGGCGATAGAAACTCCCCTATTTCATTTGGGTTATCTAGAACAGTTTTGTATCGCCAAGTAACGGCGTGTGTTCCATGTACGTATTGGCAAAGTATGCGGTATAAAGGGTAAGTGCGTTCCCGATTCATCGAACGCAACATAGTACGAATGTCGGGTATTTTCGGGAATGATTTATACTCTGGTGGTAAATCACTAATGGTTGCCTCGCGAAAAAGCTTGATGTTGTCCCTGACCTGCTCACTCTCTAAGGTATCAGCGCCAAGTGCATTCAAGCTATTTATATAGCGATCGGAGAATTCAGTTTCTTCTTTTTGCATGAAGGCAACTAAACGAACCTCTCTTTCAAATGGATCTTCCGGCTCTAGCATCCAAAGTGCATTCATAGCAGTTTCAAAAGCTGAGCGCGAAATAACCACCGCTGAAGGCAGAAGGTAAAGATCTTGTTGAGCTAAAGACACCACACTTTCTACATGACAGATAGTGAGCTTTAATAAATAAGCCGCTTCTACATCTGCTCTACATTTCTCTGGTGGCTGAAATTTTATAAAGTCAGACGCTACGTTTGTTAATTTGCTGACAAGTTCTTCTAAAAATTTTGACGCTTGCTTTATTTCCGGTGTAGTAGACAAAACGGGATTTTTCATACAAAACCCTTTGCTCTATTGATTTGATTTTTTATGGATTTACACAAACCGATGAGCGAATTCATAGGTAAAATCAACTCTTCCCTTGCGTAAAACGGCTGGATCTAATCTTTCAGTTGTATTGCAAGTCATCAAAACCACTAACTTTTGCTTCGTATGAATTCCCGAATCATCAATTACGCTTTGATACAATGTTCCATCCAGTAAGCTCAAAATATGCTCCGTCTTATTATTATTTTGAGCAGCTTCAGAAGCGCGATTTTTGGCTAAATTATCCGCTTCGTTGATAATTAGACAAATTCGCTCTAAGTAACTTGGCGGCACAAAATTCTCAACCGCATCGTGATCCAGAATAAAAATCACATATCCGAGAGGCGCGAGAATTTCTTGTGCTACAGCTTGCGTCCAAGCAGTTTTCCCCGTACCCGGATCTCCGTGGACGAGAACCGCCAACTGGCTTTGGTCGAGAATTGCCTGCTGTACCGTATCGGTAAAACTTTGAATGTCAGCGGGAAACGACCGAATTGGAAATTCGCCGTGAATTTTTCCTACACGACTTTGGTAGCCACTCAGCATCACTGCAAGATTAAAAGTTGCTTTATTAATCAGTGGCGCTAGTTCCTTTGCCATTAGGGTATAGCGTCGCCGTCCCCGATCTAAATTTTCAATTTCTAACCAAGCTTGCTGTTGAGGCCAATAGGCATAAACTGTGTTAATGATATCCAGACGTTCCCAGTTAACAAATCGATCTACCGGAAAATAAAAATATCGATCTAGATAATACTGGGTAATCATATCTGGACGACCCAATAATTCCAGAATTTTGAAAATCGTTATTTCCTGTAGCCGGTTGAGGACGTGTTCAATAGGAATGCTGTTACGACTGACAAATTGAATCACCGGCGAATCAACACTTAAAACGTCTTGGAAGCGATAATCTGGAGTTGGAGGATCTGGGGTGATGTAATTCCAGAATTCATCAACTTCATATCGCGTACTTTCAGAAAATACATTTAAAATATTTGCCCACCAAGTATATTCGTTGCGACCCATTGCATCAGCAATGTCGCTTGCTAAACCCATAGTTTTCTGGCTTAGCTCTTTGGAATCGTTAAATACTAAATGCCAAAGAAATCCCCAGTCTATCTGCCGAGTTAAGGGTCGCCAACCTGCACCTAATAAGCCTTTAGCTTGCGGGTTTTTGTTGCCTGGATTGCTTTCGTCGTTTCCGAAATATCCCGATCCCATAGTTTCAGTTCTTCTTGCTTTGTGATGGAATGATGAGAAAGTAATGCGCTCAGTTATTTCCCCAAGCTGCCATTAAATTTTTTGCAAGTATTCGGCTGGAACGCAATCCACCAACCAAACCCCATTTTCAGAACAGTAAAATTCATATCCTGCTTTGTGCATCGCCGCCGCATCTACAGCAAAAACTACTGGACGACCATGTCGTGCGCCGACAGTTTTTGCGGTGGAAATATCCTTCGATAGATGAACGTGGTGCCGCGACATTTTACACAGTCCTGTACTCAAAATTGATTCGACTGTACCCTGTCCTGTACCGTGGTATAACACATCTGGAGGAACAACGGCTTCTAGCTGCAAATCAACTTCTGTACTATGTCCTTGATTCGCCCGAATTAAGGTACCTGTTGAGTCAAAAGAAAAGCGTTTTTTGTCATTTTTAGCAACAACTTCATCAAGCTCAGCACGAGTAAGCATAAAATAACGATCTGCACACGCTTTTAGAAGTTCATCGACAGCAACCCAGCCACCAGGTGCAAGTTCAAGACCAATGGCTTCAGGAGTATGCCGAAGATGCTTGCTGAGATATTTGCTAATTTTAACTAAGCGAGAATTATTCATTAAGTCGCTCTTTTTAGCTTAACAATACCAGTCATCTTCTAAATATCGCTTGACCAATCCTGCGTGGGATAAAGGACTCGATAAATCGTCTAAATCGCAGTTTGTTTCATAATCTAATAACAATACTGTTTGGTCTGCACTTAGCTGTTTGAGTTCCGCAAGTAGGTTCTGAAGGCGGTTCTCTAGTACCCATTTATACGATGGTAGGTAGATGGCACGACGCGCTTCTACATAGGACAATAATTTGTCTCCGGTTAAGCCTGCACGATGCCCTAGAACCTTGCCGAAAGTTTGTGTCGTGCGCTTGATCCCTTTCATATTAGCGATCGCTAGTTTGCCCGGATCTACATCCGCAGACTCAAAAACTTTTAATCCTTGCCAAATTCCTTCAACGGTATAGCTGAAGTGTCCTGGGGAAAAAGGAACGGGAATTCCACCATGCGGATAAAAAGGGCTAAAGCGAACCCAAGGTTCGGTACTGCGAGAAGTTACGTCGAGAATCGTTGCTGCATCATAGCGTTTACGCAAAGTATCTAGGGATGTGCGGCGACTTTTTACAAAAAGCGGCATTGAGGGCTAAATGTGTAGAGACGCGATGAATCGCCTCTTGAGTCCTGAGTGGGAAAGAAGAAAGGGAAATTGAATATTTGTATTATAAGGTACTACAGGATGGTTGTGGCAGATTCCCGATCGTTTCTATTTTCCCAATCATAGGGGCGCACAGGCGTGTGCCCCTACTGCATTACCGTGCAATGAGTTTGATATTTGGCTAATGCAACTCAGTACCGTCTTTGCCGAGGAGGTAGCGATCGCTGCAAAAGAAGCAACGCGCAGAGAACAAAGGTTTAATAAAGAAGGAAATTAACACCGAGTTTGATGATGAACTTTGTGCTGAATACGACAGCGCTCAAATGCATGGGTATGTCAAGGGGAAGTATGTTGAACGTTACAAACAAAGCACTAACTTAGTATTGCTAGCACCCAATGTTGCTAAGGCTTTTCCAAGTGATGAAGCAGTGAATAAGGCACTATGACTTTTAATTAGATTTTCTAAATCTCATCTGGAAAATCTTGAGTAAAAAATAAATTTACCTTTGATTGAACTGAATGGCGGGCATTGCTTGCCAGGTAATTTTTGGCTCAAACTGGAAGCATCGATCTAAGTCAAGTGAAGTTAATATAAAAGCTTGGGTTGGTGGGCAATGCCATTCTACTCTGTGTAGGGATGTCGGGATTTTCGCGGGCAATGCCCACCCTACAAGAGATCGCGCTAAAAATGAAGCATTGGTACTGATGAGCTATATGACAAATCCAAATTCCCGACCATCAAATCATCCTTTAGCTACGCTAAATTATCTGTCTGAATCATTTGTTGATGATGCAACACCCTTGACTGAATTTGATTCAGGCGAGCCTCCAAAACCTCCGCGACGCAGACCTCCTACTGGAGCAGAGTTTGAGCCAACCTATCTGGGTAAAAGGATCGTCAACGTGATGGAAGAGTTGGTGCAAAAAGAGGCGCTCGCACAGTTGGCGGAAATTGAAGCCACAAGCGATTGCATCCAGAAGCTGAGAGATATTGTTGCCTATGTCTTGAATAGAGTGCCCCCTCTCTATGCCACCACAAAAGAAGGTGCCGAGTATCAGCAACAACGTGCCAGAGACGAACTCCAACAACTGATTTCCCAGCAAGTCACAGAAGCGATCGCCTACATCAATAGACCATAATTTTTACCATAACGACAAGCCAAGTCCCACTTTAAATTTAATTAGTAGGTTGGATTAAGGTAACGAAATCTAATACCCCTTCTATAGTTGGGTTGAGCGTAAGCTCAACCCAACTACATTCTTTGAGCAGTTACTTATCATCCCGTACTGGTAGCGGTGTCTCCAGAATTTCCATTAGCAACTCTAGACGCGAAGGACGAGACAAAAGCAGGATAAGATTCGGCAGCGAGTAGTAGTCACCCGCAAAGCTGAAAGTATCTACTTGCACCTGTTTTTCCTGTAACCGACGCTCCAGCCAATCGTAGGTTTCTATTTTTCTAATCATAAGAGCGCACACTCGTGTGCCCCTACACCTATATACCGTGCCATAAATTTGATATTGACTAATGCAACTCAGTACCGTCTTTGCGGAGGAGGTAGCGATCGCAGTTTTGAACAGAGACAAGACGCGATCGCTCTTCTGTACCAATTTTGGCTCTAGCGATCGCGCAAAGGCTTATCCACCAAGCAATTTCTCTGTAAGATAGCTGCATCTGCTCGTAGAAGATAGATTTGTCATCCGCGATGAAATAGCTAAAAACAAGGCGGCTAAACTTATACTTGAGCTGAGACTTCTGCAATCTGCAATCCTCCATCCCAAGTCAGCGTGACTCCATTTCAAAAATAGACACTATGACACTCAGTAGAGAGCAAGCGCTAGAAACCCTACAAACATATCTGGTCGCTGGAGAACGGCTCAAAGCCACATCATTCCTGGCGGATGCCTTGATTAATAACGGATTTGTTCAAGCTGCTGCCTTGTTTAACGATGCTCAAGGGAAAGAAATTGCCCCTGATGTTTGGATGTCAGCAATAACAACAATTGAAAATACCCCCGAAGGATCTGTAATCGATAATGTTTTGTACAGTCCACATAATTGCCACTTGATGGGCGTTTATCCAAATGAAGAAGATGACGAACCAGAGTTCACATACTCAATTGGACTTTGGTATAACTTTCAACACCCAGAAATCTTATGTCTGGGGCTTCCTAATCGCGTTTCAGGGGGACTGATTAACGAATACGCTCAGGAAATTGCCGAGGGGAATGCCCCACCTCTGGATACTCCTTTGGATGGCGTACTTGCCGACGGTTATCAGCTCCAATTTAAACTTTGTAGTAACAAGGCAAAAACAGAATACACCTGCTGGGCTTCTTGGTTTAACGGAGGTCTCCACTATCCTGTTATCCAGATGATTTGGCAAGACAAAGAATACCGCTGGCCTTGGGAAGAAGGGTTCCGCCCAATTCAAGCTCAACCCTTGCTAACCTGAGTTGTAGGGTTTGCTTGGTATAGCCGTAACTGCCCGTAGTTTTTTAGAGTAATAAGGACGAATCCTCAATTCATCTAAAAACTTTTCGGAAATAATACTATCAATCGGAAAGTAGAACGCCAAATCCCCAGATTTGAAATTACCCTTGGCGGTAATAACCTGATACGCCATCCCTTCAAACGTGCAAATGTCTAATCTGTCTGCATTTGGGTGAGGATTGGCGCTATTAATTTTGACTATTTCTACTTTAAAAATGCTCATGACAAATTTATTAAAATTTGAAATAAGTCTGAATTCTTTTTCCCTTTGCTTTAACGCGAAAAATTCGTTTTAATATTGCTAAATCATCGGGATGCTCTTCGCCAGCAATTTGCCATACGGCAAGGGCTACCACTTTGTACGCTGTCTGTATTTCGCTCATGGCATCTTTTTGGGATGAATATATTTTTGGCAAGGATTTGCCACTAGCGGCAAATCTACATTTATCGTTGATATATTTCACCGATAGCGAAACCTATGCAGTCCAGCGTAGGGTGGGCACTGCCCACCCTACTTTTTTTGTCAGGGTAAGTTTTTTAAAACGTACCCCTACTTGTCATCCCGGACTGGCAAAGGTGTCTCCAGAATTTCCATCAGCAACTCTAGACGCGAAGGACGAGATAAAAGTGGCATCAAGTTCGGCAACGAGTAGTAATCACCCGCAAAGGTGAAAGTATCTATCTGCGCCTGTTTTTCCTGTAACTTGCGCTCTAACCAATCGTAGGAATAACCTACTTTGACGATGAGGACGCTTGGCTCTACTTTGAGATCGCGCTTGTAGGCGTCGAAAGTTTCCACAAAGTAGGGAGCTTTATTTTCTCCTCCGTCCGTCACTAGGATGATTTGCTCAACCAGTTGCTTTCTCAGGCGCATCGCTTCCAACCCGCAACCGATGCTGGTGGCACCGTTTGCCTTGATGTGCTGGAATGCCCGTTCCCAGTCACTCAACTGGTTCCCAGTCGCTTTGACGGGGTAAGGCATGGTGTCGAAAGCGTAGACAAATAAATCTGCCACCGCCATCCCGGAAATGAGGGCAGCGATGCGCTTTCCGACTTCGATGGCGCTTTCCATCGAGCTAGATTTATCGACTAATAAGGCAGTCGGTTTAGCAATTTTGCCACGCTTTTTTACCTGTTCGTCCATGACCCGCTCTAACCGTGCAGCGGTATCGGCGTCTAATTCTGCCGCATCTGCTGCTACACGCGCTTTTAAAGCTGCTACTCGGACATCTCCTTGCGCTTTCTCCAATTTCTCGTCGATGAGTGCTTTTACCTGGGGGTTTTCCATCGCACCGCGAGTTTGGAGTGACTTGAGTTTATTAATCACCTCTTGGGGTGTCATGGAGTTAATTAGCGCGACTAGCACGGTGGGGGTCATTTGTTTGATGGCTCCCACGGCAACTGTGTAGGGAATTTTGTGTTCTACAATCAGTTGCGCTTGCTCTAAGGGTGAAGATGCGATCGCCATCAGCTTTAGCGCAAAGGCTAAACTATCTTCTGGCGGGTTGTCCTTGAATAACACTGCATCCGCGCGATCGCTCGGTTTAATATGCAAACTAGCATACAGGTGCTTCATCGCACTCCGTGCCCGTAGCGCTGCCCGATCGAAGAATACAGGATTTTTCTCCCGTTCCTTCAGATAGCGCCGCACCGCAGTTCGAGTAGAACGCGGCAACTTACCCCGGTGTTGCTTCAAGAAGTCTACAATCCGCGCAACTTGATAAGGCGGAAACTCTTGCAAAAGCACATAACCAGCGTCGCGGTGTTCCCCTAAGCTACTGCTCAGCAAACTCCCCACAAATACCTCTTTGTGGTCGCGGACATCCCCATTGCGCTGATACCAGACTGCTAAATGTCCGTAGAAGATGGGGTCGCTTTCCACCATCGTCCTGTGAACTTCACTCACCTTCTCTAGCTCCCGGTGAGGCGTGGTTAGCAGACTATTTAACATATCTAAACGCAAGTCGCGCTCGGCTGTTTGCACAGGAATCACCTCGATATAAGTCACCCCGTACAAGTTGAGAAAGCTCTTGGTTACTTTGGAAATAAGTATGTAAGCTTTCTCGGTTTGGATACGGGGCGAACGCTTGAAGAATTGGAAATTATAAGCTCCGCGCAAGTCGGCAAAGCCGTTTCACTTTTTCTGGTGCTCTACCACTGAGCTACATCTCCAATTGGAGAGAATGGGATTTGAACCCACGACAACCAGAACCCTAGGTGTGTATGCTTCACTCATCTGGGCGCGGAGCAGAAAAATATAAGTGCCGTCTGCTCTTGGAGATAAAGTCACGTCGCCTAAAAGCGTCGGTTTCGCTTCCACGGCTACTGGCAGATGGCTTCAAAATCAGATACTTCTATATGCTACAAAAGTAATACAAGACCGTCAAGAGACTGGAAAAAAATTTTTGCGCTTTAGAGACTGACGATAGAATACAAATTCTCTACCAAGTCAGAACACCTGTATGGGGATGGTTCATTTCTATCGCCGTCCGGTTGCGGTCGATTTATTTGCGGGTGCGGGTGGATTTTCTTTAGGGATTGAGCAGGCTGGGTTTGATGTAGCGGTGGCAGTTGAAGTTGACCCCGTTCACGCAGCCGTTCACGCCTTTAACTTTCCCCATACCGAGGTTTTGTGTGCCGATGCGAGGACGCTATCCGCTGAAGCGATTAGAAAAGCGTTACAGAGATGGGCATTGCACAAGGGTAGCAGCGGGGTTTCCCCACCCGCACCCGCTTGGAATGGTGAAATCGATTTAGCAATTGGGGGACCCCCTTGCCAAGGGTTCTCTTTAATGGGCAAGCGGCGTCTCGACGATGAGCGCAACGATTTGGTATTGCATTTCTGTCGATTAGTCATTGAACTGCAACCCCGTTACTTTCTCATGGAGAACGTACCCGGCATTGCTCAGAAAGAACACGCGATTTATCTGGAACAGCTCAAGAGCGCGTTTAAATCCGTTGAGTACCACATCACCGAACCCGTGCAGGTATTAAATGCGGCGGATTTTGGGGTGCCGCAGAATCGGAAAAGGCTATTTTTATTAGGAACTCGTGCCGGGGAGGTGCCTTTGTCTTATCCTGTTGTCGCAGGTTTTGTCGCAGGTAAAGGCGTTAAGACAACCTTCCCCGATACTTCATTCCCGGATACTTTATTCCCCGATACTTTATTCCCCGATATTTCCTTGCCAAAGACTTCCTTGCCAAAGAAAAGAGGCAAAAAGAAGAATCCTTTGAGCCTGCACTCTTTATCCTTTCGAGTGACCGTGAAGGATGCGATCGCCGATCTCCCCAACCTAGATGATTTTCCCGAACTCCTGACAACTGATGAAGTCTTGCTACAGCAGCGACAACTAGAGCAGATGGAGACATTAGCCAGCATCTATGCACAGCACTTAATGGGGGTCGTACCCGAACCGAATAATTTCGCCTATCCCCGGCTAGTCAATCCTCATCTGTTGACTAGCTCTCTGCGAACCCAACACACGGCAGCTTCGATTGAACGATTCGAGAAAACAGTGCCCGGACAACTAGAATCGGTGAGTCGCTTTCGACGGTTGAATTGGGATACGCTGTCCCATACCTTACGCGCCGGTACGGGTTCTGGAGGCGGTCGCTACACCTCTCCCCGTCCGATTCATCCAACTTATCCCAGAGTGATTTCAGTCCGCGAGGCGGCGCGACTGCACTCTTTTCCGGACTGGTTCCGCTTCCACACAACAAAATGGCACGGGTTTCGACAAATTGGAAACGCCGTGCCGCCAAAACTGGCAAGAGCCGTCGGGTATCAAGTTATTGCTGCCTTAGGGATCAGACCACCCATGCCACAACAGCCGATAAATTTGGGTGATATCGAGCTAGTGAGGTTTAACCCGTGGGACGCGGCTCACTATTGGATAAGCGTCAATCGTCATGGTTGATTGCAACCCACTACTGAGAACTGACGACTGACAAATCGCTAAATCTACTTTTGTACCTGACTCTTGGTTGCAGAGACAGGATTGTATCCCGGTGCTCCTGGAGGATTTTGGGATTCAGCAGCCCCTTCTGTAGGACCCGCGATCGCTTTCCATGCAGGAAAACCGCCTTTGAGTTCAGCCACGGACTGGAATCCAGCCGAGCGAAGTTCGGAAGCTGCGCGAGAGGTTTCGGTGTCGCTGTCGCCATAGACGTAGATATCGCGGGCGGGACGAAGGCTAGTTTTCGCACGCTCTACTAATTCATCCATCGGCATGGACATGGCTCCCATGATGTGGCCTTCGTTGAAGGCACCGCGCTCGCGCACATCGAGAATTGTTAAAGCTGGCTCGCCCCATTCCAGACGGGATTTCAGGTCATTCACGCTGGACTGCGTTTTCATTCCCGGTGGGGTGGGAGTAATATCTGGAAGGGCTTCTTTTGCCTTAGAAATGGTGTCTTGAACCTTGGCACTAGCGCTTTCAACGCCACTTACGGCTTTGTCTTTAGCGCCTTCAATGTTGTTTTGAATGTCACTCATAAAAAAACTCTAAGTAATTGATCTCTTCAATGGAAATTTAATCAAAATTTGATATTTAACTTCTCTTTCTGGAGAAAGAACATTTAAATAATCCTTCTTTAGGCAGAGTAAAGTGTTAGAATTCCTATCCCAATTGACAAATATTTTCGGCAAAATTGCGGCAAATAAACAGCAACTCTCGCCTAAACTAAACTGGATCTCATGGTGTCTAGTATTCAAACTCTACCGGCAGAGGTAGTAAATTTAATCGCAGCTGGAGAGGTTATTGACTCTTTGGCGGCTGTGGTGCGGGAATTAGCGGAAAACGCCCTTGACGCCGGTGCAACCCGCATCAGCATCTCCCTATCGCCGGAACAGTGGCGGGTGCGAGTCGCAGACAATGGCTGCGGTATGGATTTGGTAGACCTGAAACAAGCTGCAACTGCCCACAGCACCAGCAAAATCCGCGACTTGGAAGACTTATGGAAAATTAGCAGTCTGGGATTTCGGGGAGAGGCGTTGCACAGTTTGGCAGCTTTACCTTGCCAAAGCTAGTTACGAAGAATTAGCTGAATGCGAGTTGCTAGATGCTATCTCAGCACGCATCCTCTCCAGGTTTTCCCGAATAGTAACAGGTTGAGGATGATTTGCTCCTAATGCGCGATCGCTAATTTCTAATGCTCGCAGATACAAAGGTTCCGCTTCGCTGTAGCGTCCTTGACTTTTGTAGAGAAGGGCTAAGTTGTTGAGGTGGATGGCAATTTGTGGATGGTCGGCGGGGAGACTTTTTTGAAGGATGTCAATCGCTTGCAGATACAATGGTTCCGCTTCGCTGTAGCGTCCTTGACTTTCGTAGAGATTAGCTAAGTTGTTGAGGTGGGTGGCAATTCGTGGATGGTCGGCGGGGAGACTTTTTTTATCGATGTCAATCGCTTGCAGATACAATGGTTCCGCCTCGTTGTACCGTCCTTGAGATTCGTAGAGTCCGGCTAAGTTGTTGAGAGAGGTGGCGATTCCTGGATGGTCGGGAGGGAGACTTTTTTTATTGATGTCCATTGCTTGCAGATACAATGGTTCCGCTTCGCTGTAGCGTCCTTGACTTTTGTAGAGAAGGGCTAAGTTGTTAAGGTCAATGGCGATTCCTGGATGGTCGGGGGGGAGACTTTTTTTATCGATTTCAATTGCTTGCAGATACAATGGTTCCGCCTCGTTGTACCGTCCTTGAGATTCGTAGAGTCCGGCTAAGTTGTTAAGGTCAATGGCGATTTCTGGATGGTCGGGGGGAAGACTTTTTTTATCGATTTCAATTGCTTGCAAATACAATGGTTCCGCTTCGCTGTACCGTCCTTGACTTTTGTAAAGTTCAGCTAAGTTGTTGAGGTGGGTGGCGATTCCTGGATAGTCGGGGGGAAGACTTTTTTTATCGATTTCAATGGCTTGCAGAAACAATCGTTCCGCTTCGCTGTAACGTCCTTGACTTCTGTAAAGTTCGGCTAAGTTGTTGAGAGAGGTGGCGATTTCTGGATGGTCGGGGGGGAGACTTTTTTTATCGATTTCAATGGCTTGCAGATACAAAGGTTCCGCTTCGCTGTACCGTCCCTGAGAATAGTAGAGTCCGGCTAAGTTGTTGAGGTCAGTTGCTAATTCTGTTAATAATCCTAACTCTTTTTCTAAAGCAATAGTCCTGCTAAAATATTCTATTGCCAGTTCTTGTTCTTTCTGATAATCTTGAGACTCTCCCCGCTCCACTCTTCTTTTATAAATATTTCCAATTCTGGAATATAAGACAGCCAAGTTAGGATCTTTAGTCCCTCGTTGCTGTTCGATCTGTTGAATTAATTGTTGCAAGTCTTCTATTGGCAGAAAATAAGGATCTTCATCATCTTTATTTGCTAAGTCGCTGTCATCTATAAATGCCCGAAATGGCGCTATATCTTTGATGGGGATTAAAGTGGTTTTTTTAGACTCAAAGCGAAAAACACCTTTGCGCCAACTCCAAAAATCAGGAGCTTTTTTACTTAAATTGCTGAGAATTTGATTATTTATCCAGAGGACAGTTGGATAAGGAAATTCTCGCAATCCTTCCCGCGTCCACTGTAAATAACCGAAAAAAACCTCTTGTTCCGAACGTTCTGCACCTAGCTTTAAGAAATAAAGTTGCTCTGCACCAGTGATAGTTAAAACTGCTTTACCTTGATTTTGTAAATACTCATCTTTTTGTACTAATTCTGCGATCGCCGCTCTAATACTTGGTTCGCCTCGCGCTAATTTTACTCGATAGGAACGAGTCTGCGGAGCTAGTTCAGCTTCATAACGAGCAATTATTTGTTCGCGAAAACTGCTGTCATCGCAAACTGCAATTAATATACTTAAGATGCCTTCGCTAGCTTCAATTGCTGCTAGCAAATCTTCATAAGCTATTTCATTTTTGTCTTCCAAATCTAGATTGCGATCTCGAATCATTAAATCAACCCCCTATCTCTCAACAAATCGATAACTATGGGGTGAACGTCGTACCAATTTTGACGATTACGATACTCTAGTACGTAGAGTCCGTGCAGTAAATCTAAAAATTCTGGACTTTTGGGATCGTCAGGTTCAAAATTCTGGTAAGTTATTTGCAATACTTCATAATCTGCTTTACCCAAAGGTACGGCAAAGTCATTGCGGATATTGTTAACTGCTTCATCTAATATTGTATCGTTAATAGTTAATTGCTGCTGTGGATGCCGTCGCACTAAACGCAAGCAAATTCGACAACATTCATTAGCAATCCGAATTAGTTCGCGTAACACTCCGCCACTAGCAATGACAATTTTTTCTGCTGTCTGTCTTTCTAGTAAAGTATTAGAAATACGCTTACTAATTACCTCGCATAAGATATGCATTGCCTTGTCACGAGGAATCCGATTTGGATGGCGGATGGCTGCTTTATCAAACAATTTAATAACAGGCATGACCACAACTTGATCGTTGGTCTCTGTCTCAATTAAAGGTCTGAGAACCTTATCGCGTAATACAGCAATAGGAATCGTGTAAATAACGCGAAAATGAGGCAAGCAAAGTGCTTTAATATTATCGCGATAAATATCGTTAACTCGTGCTAAGTCGATTTTATCTAAATCGTCTATAATAACTAAAATATCTTTATTGGTTGCTCCCTGAATTACAGCAGCAATTTCATTGATTCGCGCTACCAGTTCAGAAATTTTTCTTTCAAACTCCTGTTTGATTTCATGACGAATCGCGGCATCTGCTTTCAGCTTACCGCCGATAATTTTAAATAAATCAAACCCAGCAGAAGTTTCTGCACTTAACTTCTCTTCCTCAATTTTAGTTTTAGTCGCAAACCACTTATGCAAAGCTTCTTTAATTTTAGGAGGAATTTGTACTTGGCTTTTTTCCGCCTCTACCATTAAATTAACTGCGATCGCAAACAAAATATTGATATGATTTACATCCGACATCTCGATCGTGTCCGAGATAGAAAAGAACACGACAAAATAGCGATCTCTACACCGCCGACCGAACTCAGCTAACAATGTAGACTTGCCACAACCGCGATGTCCCGTAAAAATAATCTTGCCATCAGCAGCAGGACTATCCTCTACTAATTGCTCTAATTCCTCAATGATTTCGCTACCATAATCAACGCGAAATTTCTTGAGTTCATTTTCGTCTATTAGCGGCAATAAGTCTAAGTTCCTATAAGCTTCCCGAAAAGATTCTAATAACTCGCTGGTCATCGCGTTATGCTGTATTGGTGCTAACTACTCATATCATGTCCTATCCCCAAGTTGTCTGGTGTCTGGTATTCAAACTCTACCGACAGAGGTAGTAAATTTAATCGCAGCTGGAGAGGTTATTGACTCTTTGGCGGCTGTGGTGCGGGAATTAGCGGAAAATGCCCTTGACGCCGGTGCAACCCGCATCAGCATCTGCCTATCGCCGGAACAGTGGCGGATACGAGTCGCAGACAATGGCTGCGGCATGGATTTGGTAGACCTGAAACAAGCTGCAACTGCCCACAGCACCAGCAAAATCCGCGACTTGGAAGACTTATGGAAAATTAGTAGTCTGGGATTTCGGGGAGAGGCGTTGCACAGTTTGGCAGCTTTAGCAGAATTGGAAATTTTTAGTCGTTCTGCGGGAAGTTGTGAGGGTTGGCGCGTGGTTTATAACTCAGTCGGGGAATTCGTGCAGGTGGAAACTGTAGCGATCGCGCCCGGTACTGTTGTCACCGTCTCTAATCTGTTTGGCAATTGGTTGGCGCGGCGTCAGGGAATGCCTTCCGTCGCTCAACAACTCAGATCAGTGCAAGCCACGATTCAGCAAATCGCCCTTTGTCATCCTCATGTCACCTGGCAGGTTCAGCAAAATGACCGCCAATGGTTCACCATTAGTCCTGGGAAGACAGCGCAACAGATTTTGCCTCAAATTCTCCGGGAAATCCGACCGAGTGATTTGCAGCATCTGACAGTGGAAGTGCCAACATTCCCAGAAAAAATCCCAGAAAAAACAGGAACAGACACGCCGGGAAGCGGCCGAGAATCCAACTTCACTCTAAACTCAACCCTGACAGTGGTACTCGGCTTGCCAGATAGATGCCATCGCCGCCGTCCCGATTGGGTACGAGTGGCGATGAATGGAAGGCACGTAAAGTCGCCGGAACTGGAGCAAACGATCCTGGGGGCTTTAATGCGAACGCTACCGCGCGATCGCTATCCGATCTGTTTTCTGCATCTTTTCATCTGTGCCAGTCAAATAGACTGGAACCGCCATCCCGCCAAAGCCGAAATTTACTTAAACCAGCTCAATTACTGGCAAGAACAGGTGACATCAGCGATTGAGCAAGCCTTGCGTCTGAATGTGGGGACGATTTTGGAAAAAACCCCAGAGCGAGTCAGCCGCCTGATCAAAGCAGCGGAAGCGAAAAGTGCCTACAGCGTCAATCGTTCCCTGCAATCGCACCCAACCGATACTCAGGCAAAGAAAACTGATGACATTGGATTGATGGAACTCCGAGCCGTTGCCCAAGTTCACAACACCTACATTGTGGCAGAGCATCCGGCTGGGGTGTGGTTGGTGGAGCAGCACATTGCCCACGAACGGGTTTTGTACGAGCAGTTGTGCCAAGCTTGGCAACTCGTCCCCCTAGAACCCCCCGTCATCTTGAATCATCTCTCTCCCGCCCAGATCCAGCAACTCGAACAGATCAACTTAGAGATTGAACCGTTTGGCGAGCAACTGTGGGCGATTCGCACGGCACCCGCACCCTTACGAGAGCGAGAAGATCGTGCCGACGCCCTAGTGGAACTCAGTTTAGGTGGAGATTTGCAAACCGCTCAAGTAGCGATCGCCTGCCGCACCGCCATCCGCAACGGAACTCCTCTCGGCTTGCTCCAGATGCAAACTCTTTTAGAGCAATGGCAGCGAACTCGTCATCCTCGCACTTGTCCCCACGGTCGTCCAATTTATTTGTCCCTGGAAGAATCATCACTTTCCCGTTTCTTCCGCCGTCATTGGGTAATTGGCAAAAGTCACGGGATTTAGGAATATTTGGCAATTTCCATTTTTTTATGCCTCTAGTGAAAAAACAATATGTATATTTTGTGTGATGGGAATTGGGACAGACCAGAAATAGAGATATCTGATTTATCACAAGACCTAATTAGACTTGGAAAGCTTCTTTTAAGCATCAATGGAGATGTTAAGTTACAGGCAAACCTAAGAAAGTCCGAATTCTATCCAGAGAATCTTGAAGCTGTTTCAATGAAGTTACTTCAAAGTAAAAATGCAGAAAAATTAGATTTAGTCAGAATTTTTATTGATAACAAAAATCTTGTAATTGAAGGTTCTAAATTAGGTTTTTATAAGCTTGGCACTTCTTTACTAAACTACTTTAATAAAAATAGTCAAAATGGTGAACATTTTCATTTAGACTACTTTTCAGGAGATCGTCTAATAGCACCTACTAACTGCCATATAATATTTTTGTGCATAGACAAAAATCACTGAAAACGAGGATGAAGAAATAATTAGCCCGCCTACGCGGGCTAATTTTGTATAGCCGCAGACTTCAGTCTGACGGCTTATCAAGAATCAGCAGTAACTTTTTGTTTCTTCCTCCCTTCTCTCTTGATATTGTGTTCGTACCAATTCATCAAAGGAGTAGCACTAATCCCATGCAAAAATACAGAAATCACGATGACGATGTAAGTAATCCAGGCAATTTGTTCGCCCAAAGTATCTTTTAAACCTTCGCCAAAAGCATAGGAAAGATAATATAAAGAACCAACGCCACGAATGCCAAACCAGCCAAACAAAAAGCGGGTTTCAGAGGGGTAGCGACGACCGAGAAAGCTAATCCAAACTCCCAGAGGTCGAATCAAAAAAATCAACAAGACTGCTACCAAGAGACCCTGACCACCAAACTGGCGAATCGGCTCATACCGCAATAGCGTTCCTAAGATCAAAATTGTTGCAACTTCCAGTAATTTCTCAACTTGTTCGGTGAATTCAAATTGCGAAATTTTCTTTTCGGGATCGTGGTAACTCCGCTGAACGACGACTCCAGCCACAAAAACTGCCAAAAAGCCGTAGCCATTAACAATTTCTGTCAAAGCATAGGTAATTAAAATCGTACTGAGAGCAACAAAATCCTCCATCAACTCATCGACCTGGCGGAAACGTTGCAGTTGCTGGTCAACCAAAACAACCATTTTTGCCGCGATAATTCCCATGACAATGCCAGCTGCGATCGCCCAAAGTAAATCAACCGCTACCCATTGTTTAAACCAGTTGTCCCAGTTGCTATCTTTTAAGGAGTGAATCCCGAAATAAACAAACGGAAAAGCGAGCGCATCGTTTAAACCGCCTTCCGAAGTTAAACCAAAGCGCAGTTCATCTTTATCTTTTAGATCTCCCATCTGAACTTCTGAAGCCAAGACTGGATCGGTTGGCGCGAGAATTGCACCGAGTAAAATCGCTGGTCCCCAATCCATTTTTAAAAACCAATGACCAACCGCAGCGATCGCAAAAATTGAAATCGGCATCAGAAATCCAATCAACCGCACTGTTGTGTTCCACGACCTTAATCTGAGTGGGCGATTCATCTTTAGACCGCAGTTAAAGACGGAGACAATCACCACAAATTCCGTTAGTCGTTCCAGAAATTCGGCGTCTGGTCGTATCTGAATTAACTTAAGCCCGTATTGCCCTAATCCGATACCCACGAGCAGGTAAATGATGGCATAGGAGAGGGGTAATCGTTTAATCCAGCCCGATCCCAAAGTAACCATCAGCAGGAGTAGACCAATCACCAACAGGTCAAGAATATAGATAGATACAGGAGGGAATAGGACTTGGAGCATACATTTAGCGATCGCATAGTTGAAAACAGTACCCTCTGAACTCTACTGACTTGCCGAAGACCCCAAATCATCACCGGGCTAGATTTTAGACAAAATGCGATCGATCCACTTTTACGGCTGAAGGCTGAGGATCGCACTCCTTAAAAGCCTCTAAACCCTGACGCCAAATTATCCTGTAGTGGAAGGTTTTCTAGTGGAAGGTTTTCGCTCCAGATTACAGCGATCGCATCGCTGCCTCTGCTAGCTTAGTTTTGCGATCGATAAAAGGAAAAAATAAAAGGAAAAACGCCATGACACTGCCTGATGGGCCGCAGACGCCGCAATTCCTGCAACTACTCCAATGGATTTCCCAGCCGGTGCAGTACCTAGAAACGTCTGTTAAAGCTTATGGTGACTGCTTCACAGCCCGCTGGGGTGGCTTTCCCCCGTATGTACTCATTAGCAATCCGCAAGGAATTCAGGAGCTGTTAACGGCAAATCCCAGACAATTTAACAGCGGTAGTGGGAATAAGATTTTACAACCTTTGCTGGGCAACCAATCTCTGATATTACTAGATGGCGATCGCCACCAGCGCCAGCGACAGCTATTGACTCCCCCCTTTCACGGGGAACGAATGCGAGCTTACGGCAAGTTGATTTGTGACATTACCGAGGAAGTCATGAATCGGCTAACGATTGGCAAACCCTTCCTAATTCGTGCCACCGCGCAAGAGATTTCTCTGGAAACCATCTTAGGCGCTGTCTTTGGCATCAATGAGGGTCAGCGTTTCCAGGAACTCAAGGGACTCCTTACTTCGATGCTGGATGCTGTGAGTTCTCCCCTTTCCTCCGCCGTCCTCTTTTTTCCATCACTCCAACGAGATTTGGGTTCTTGGAGTCCTTGGGGAAAATTTCTTCGCCAACGGCAGCAAGTTGACCGACTCATTTACGATGAGATTCAGCAACGCCGGGAGCAATTCGATCCAGATCGCACAGATATTCTCACGCTGCTGATGTCTGCGCGGGATACTGATGGGCAACCAATGACGGATGAAGAATTGCGCGATGAGTTAATGACCCTCCTGTTGGCGGGTCACGAAACCACGGCTTCAGCGATCGCTTGGGCATTGTATTGGATACACCGTCAACCAGAGGTACATGACAAGCTTCTCCAGGAACTCAATAGTGTTGGGGATGTTTCAGATGTCAGCGCCATTTCTAAACTTCCCTACCTCAACGCTGTTTGCTCGGAAACGTTGCGAATTTATCCAGTGGCGATATTTACTTTTGGTCGAATTACGCGATCGCCAGTGCAACTGATGGGCTATCAATTTGATGCCGGTACACCGCTTGCTGCCTGTATTTATCTGGTTCATCACCGTGAGGATATTTACCCCCAAGCAAATTCTTTCAAGCCTGAGCGCTTTTTGGAACGGCAATTTTCTCCCTATGAATATTTGCCCTTTGGTGGCAGCAATCGTCGTTGTATCGGGATGGCATTTGCCTTGTTTGAAATGAAGCTGGTACTGGCGAAGATGCTTTCGCGTTATCAACTAGCTCTCACCGATCAACGTCCGGTTAAACCTGTCCGTCGTGGCGTTACCTTAGCACCCCCGGCAACGATGCAGATGCTTATCACCAGTCAGCGTCCCCAGAATACTCAAATACATCAGCCCCTTTCTACGTCTGCATAAATAACTGCTCGCTCAATTGTCATTCAGTTTGAGTTTTAGCCAGTCCAATCAGGATTTACAAGAAACGCTTGGAAAACTAACAGGTACGGCTGAAGATATGCCAAAAGACTCTATACACTGCAAAAATGGCTTGTGAAAATCCCTAGTAAATTTGCACAGTTCTGACTCTTATTGATTCCTTTTCTCTTCAGTCCTATCTTCTAATGAAAAGGTCATGGGCTTAAAATATGCAAGTCTTGGTACCAAATCTTCTTTCCCATGTCCTCTTGCAATTCACAGCAGCGGCGGGAAAACCCCGCCTCTACAGGATTCAGCAATTTTTAAAGTCAGGACATCCAGAAGCGATCGCTATCTTGGTAGCGATCGCCTCTGGTTTAAGATTGAGAAAAACAACGATTTTGTAAATATGGTGAAGTAAATGCTCAATTTCTATGTATTTTTAGCTAAAGACTGGTTAAAATCTGGAACTTTTAAGTGTTTTTTTCATTCTCAGATTTGTTGAAGCATAGTATCTTTAGTTAAGAACTAATCAGGGCAAAATAATGATAATACTTAACATTATTCTAATTTGTGCAGGTTTAGGGATTAGTAGTTGGTTACTTTTAAGTTATGGAAATGAGTTAGTTAAAGCGATAAATGTCTTGTTTTCAGGATTAGAATCTATATTTATGGTGATTATCGTTATTGTTTTTAAAACTGTAAAATCCCTAATAATTGGAGGAATTATTGCTCTACTCTGTGCTGGAATATTTAAAATAGCGGGTGCCCAGATAAGCCTTTTAAAAGTCGCTGCGATTACAGTAGGAATTATATGTTTCGCTTTTCTCATGCTTAAAACCTTCGTAGAAGAGTGGAGTAACTTTTACTGGAGTATCCGCAATGTGATTCGCAACAAATATCGCTAACGGTGAAAACATCTAGTTTCTAAACAGAGCAAACTAAGCTAAGATTTTGAAGATTGTCATCTTCCAGTTTTTCTTATGAGAATTGCCCAAATTGCACCGCTGTGGGAACGAGTGCCACCTTTTCGCTACGGCGGGATTGAACTCATTGTCAGTTTACTAACTGATGAATTAGTTCGGCGCGGTCATCAGGTAACATTATTCGCCTCTGGAGACTCGATTACAAAAGCTCAGATGAAGTCAGTGCATAACCAAGCGCTGCGCTTAGATTCAAAGATTAAAGAGCCTGGAGTTTATGAGCTAATGATGCTCTCTCAGGTCTATCAACAGGCGCATCACTTTGATATTATTCACTCCCACGTCGGCTATGCAGCTCTGCCCTATACGCCTTTTGTGAAGACGCCGACCGTACACACCACACACGGAATTTTCACGCCAGATAATGAGAAAATATTCCGGCAATTTGCATGGGAGCCTTATATCAGTATCAGTGAAGCTCAGAGAGAACCCCGACTCGGTTTAAATTACATCCATACGGTCTACAACGGCATCGACCCAGCAGTATATCCCTTTCAGGAAAAAGCAATTGAACCGCCCTATCTAGCCTTTGTGGGGCGTATTTCCCCAGAAAAAGGTCCGGAAGGAGCAATAAAAATTGCTCGTGCCAGCGGCTATCCTTTAAAAATGGCAGGTAAGGTTGACCCGGTAGACAAAGTTTATTTTCATGAACAGATAAAACCGCTGATTGATGGCGAACAAATCCAATATCTCGGTGAAGTTTCTCACGAAGAAAAGGCGCAGTTACTAGGAGGTGCCACCGTGACGCTATTCCCGATTACCTGGCGGGAACCATTTGGCTTGGTAATGATTGAATCGATGGCAACGGGGACGCCGGTGATTGGAATGGCGATGGGTTCGGTGCCAGAAGTCATCGCGCATGGCAAGAGTGGATTTGTTTGTCACTCTCTGCAAGAAATGATTGACGCAATTCCACAAGCGATGACCTTAAACCGCCAGACGTGCCGAGACTACGTTTTGAATCGCTTTAGCGTCAAGACGATGGTGGATGAGTATGAACGAGCTTATCAAATGACGCTAATGGGGAATCCGGAAGGAGTAAAACACTAGCAAATTACTGATTTTTGGCATAAGTTTTTTCCTTGAATTTGATTAATTCTAAGGGATCTAAACCAGAGGGCGTCATCAATTCTTTTGCTAATAAATACCCGGCACAAGTCCAGGTTTGATGCCTTCTGGCTTCTCGACCAATTAAGTGACCGCTTTTCCCGTCATAATATTCAGGCCAATCTTCTTTTTGCAACCGTTTTCCAGCTTTTTCAATTGCTGCTTTTGCAAACTGCATATATTCTTCTTCTTTTGAATCTTGACCCAATTTTCGAGCGGCGGCTGCCCACATCCACATCAAAACAGGCCAACTTCCCCCATTGTGATACGACCAAGGACTATTTTTAGGATCGCAACCCGTCAAAATTCTCCAATCTTCGTCTTCTATGGCTGGATAACAGATTTTGAAAGGCATTTGTCCAATTAGCTCTTTATCTCGTTTTTCGATGAGATTCATGATTTTTTCGGACTGATCGTTGGTAACTAAGGAACAAACGATTGCCATCAAGTTACCAACCGAAAAGAATCGAAAATCCATCTGCGATGGGCCAATATTTCCAACTAAATAACCCCCGTCTTCTGGCAGCCATTCGTCTAAATTAGCATAAGGAATAGATGCGGCATAGATATTGTATTTGTTGATAGCGGTTGCCCCATATTCCTCAACATTGTACTGATAGGTTTGATTTAGACGATCCATATCCATCCAATACTCAGTCCGAATATGGTTAGCCAGAGAACCCAATCGTTTCTCTATCGCTGAGAGAATATCTTTATTGTTGTGATTTTTGCGGTCGAGTAGCTCATCAGCAGCACGCAAGGCAGCGTAGAATAGGACTTGGATTTCTAGTGGGTATCCATAGATGCCCATTCGACGGTCAATCATAAAAGCTCCATCGGGAACTAAGAGAGTAGGTTCTCGATCGAAGCGATCGCTAAAACAAAGTTCCAGAATTAATCTGATTCCTTCTTGGAAGTCGGCTTGATGGACTAAAGAGGTGTCGCCCGTCGCTTTCCAATAAGCCCGCAACAGGATAATCCACCAGAGGCTAGAATCAACTGGCGTGACTCTAGCGATCGCGTGCTGACCAAAATCGGGGTCTAAGTGTTCTTTGCCCTTCTTATTCTTAATAATTTTGAAGCTAGCTGGCATTAAAACTCGACCCGTATTCAAAAAAGTTTCGGATCTTTCTTGCTGGTGTAGTTCTAACGTTACTTCTAGAAAATTTTTGACAATTTCCTTGCCGTTGACTGTCACCTCTTTTTTGTTATCAAGTTGAACGGAAAATTCACCTTTAACTAAAAATAAAAGTGCTACTGGAACAAAATCACGAATAAAAACTTGGTCATAATTCAGCGTATCTCTACTAACTTTTTTGGGGATATTTATTTCATTTTTATCTTTTTTATAAGTATGAGCGGCTGGAGTTCCAACCAGCCGTCCTTTATAAGAGATAAGCGAATCCACCAGTATTTGTAATGCTTCTATTTCCAGTGCCTCTACTCCCATCAGATACGGACCTCCTTAATTTCTAGAGCAATCTATTATACGAGATGCTGCTTCATCACAGACACTTTTAAGCCAGAGAATTGTGCAACATAATCCCTTAAATAGAGCGTACTATAGAATGCAGGGTGTGGTGTATTGTTGAATTTCCATTTAACGCCGTCATCCCCGCAAAGGGCATGATTGACCAGGTTGAGCGAAGAAAAAATCCGTCCGCAGTAAGAGAGTTGGAAAAAAATTGGAAATTTTGTTCTCTCCGAACGATAGAGCGGATCGTTGATTAGATTTGTAGAAGTATAAAAAGGGCACATTTGTCGAAACCTCGATCCTCTACTGAATATCAGTAGCGATGGGTAAGGTTTTAAATTAGATCGTGTGACCCTGATTAAAGCCTCACAAAGACCCTGTATTCTTGAGCAGAAACCTGATTCATGGCACCGGATATTCTTGAACTGGACGGAAAAACCTTTGTTCCCGCACAAGAGCTGCCCATTCCAGAGTGGCCTTGCGTTCTTGGCGATCGCCCCCAACCGACTCTTACTATTAAAGACAATGACCTGTTTTTAGTCACCGATACCCTGGGCAACATTGCCGGGTGTTTAGGCGATGACATGAATGCTAGCATGGGGCTTTTCTGCGCCGATACGCGGTTCCTTAGTCGCCTGGAACTGCAAATTAACGGACGCTCCCCCGTCTTGCTCAGTAGCACAGCTGACAAAGGATTTGCCCTTTCAGTTCTGTGTACCAATCCCAGCATGGACGGAGGAGAGCGATTAGAGGGAGGGGATAAATTAGAGCCAAATGAGCAAATTGACGGCGGGGCAATTTTTGACTTTGCACCTCTTCGAGCCGACACCATCGGAATTAACCGAGAAATTGTCCTAAATGGAGCGCTGTTTGAAGAATTAACTGTTTCCAACTACAGCACCAGTTCCATTCGCTTTCAACTTAGCCTCAGCTTTGATGCGGATTTTGTGGACTTATTTGTAGTCCGGGGGTACGGTCGAAAAAACAAGGGGCAGCTGTTACGAGCCGTGCCTAAAAGTCAAGCCGCAGAACCCGAAAAGCAAGAAATGACGCTCGCTTATCAAGGGTTGGATGGCTCTGTAATGGAATCGCACATCGAGTTTGTTCATCGCCAGCCAGACACTCTCAGTGGTTATACGGCAGTTTGGCAGCTGGAGATGGAGCCTCACGAAACTCAAAAACTGGGCTATCGGCTGCAAATGCGTACCAATAACCGTCCCACTTCTAGGGTATCTGCCCCAGTCACACTGGTACAGGCTAGAGCCGCAGAGTTATCGGAGCAGCAAGAGTGGCGTCAACACGTAACCGGGATTCGCTCAGACAAAAACACGTTTAATCGAGCGATCGAGCGAGCCGAGCAGGATACTTATTTACTGCGCCAGTCTTTCGGCAAAGGGAAGGTACTCTCGGCTGGGGTGCCTTGGTTTTCGACGTTGTTTGGGCGCGACTCGATTATTGCAGCGTCGCAAACGCTGATGCTCGATCCGACAATTGCCCGCGAAACCCTAACGATCTTGGCTGAATACCAAGGGAAAACGGATAATGAGTGGCGCGATGAGCAGCCAGGGAAGATTTTGCACGAGCTGCGTTTGGGTGAAATGGCGCGTTGTGAAGAAATTCCCCATACACCTTATTACGGCACCGTAGATGCGACACCGCTGTGGTTAATGCTGTATGCGGAACACTTTGCCTGGACAGCCGATCGGGAAACCCTAGAGCTACTGTGGCCGAATGCCTTGGCGGCAATGGATTGGATTGACCGCAACAGCAAGGAAACGGGTTATCTCATCTACCAACGTCAATCGAAGCGGGGTTTGGCGAATCAGGGGTGGAAAGACTCTGGCGACTGTATTGTGAATCGCAAGGGGCAGATGGCGATGGGCGCGATCGCTCTTTGTGAAGTGCAAGCTTATGTCTATGCTGCCAAAATCCGTCTGGCAGAAATTGCCCGCATGAAGAAGCGCCTTGATTTAGCCGACAGGTGGCAAGATGAGGCGAGAGATTTGAAGAATCGCTTCAATCGGGATTTTTGGATGCCAGAGGAAGATTTCTGCGCCTTGGCTTTGGATGGCGACGGCAATCAGGTTGATAGTATTACTTCTAACCCCGGTCACTGTCTGTATTTGGGCATCTTGACACCAGAAAAAGCTTATAGCGTGGCGGAACGGCTACGGGCACCGGATATGTTCAACGGCTGGGGAATTCGCACCCTCAGTAGTTTGTCACCGGCTTATAATCCGATGGGCTATCATGTCGGTTCTGTGTGGCCTCACGACAATGCCATGATTGCGATGGGGGTGCGATCGCTCGGTCTAATCGATCAAGCGCTGGAACTTGCCAAAGCTTTAATGGATATGACTTTACAGCAACCTTATCAACGACCGCCAGAACTTTTCTGCGGTTACGAACGCACAGAAGATAACACCACGGTCAAATACCCCGTCGCTTGTTCTCCTCAAGCTTGGGCAACCGGCAGTATCTTCCAGTTGCTGCAAATGATGGTAAATTTAGTCCCCGATGCTCCCAATAACTGCTTGCGGATTATCGATCCTGCTTTGCCGGAGTCGATTAATCGTCTAGCGCTACAGAACTTGAGAGTGGGGCAGACTTTGCTGGATTTGGAATTTGAGCGTTCCGGCAATACCACTGCCTGTCGGGTTGCCAAAAAACGCGGTAATTTGCGGGTTGTGATTGAAGCTTGATTTAGAAGCTGGGTGGGGAATGCCCACCCAGCTCTATCAAGCTGATTGCCAGTCTCTAAAAAATCTTGCTAATTTTTTGAGTAAATTATCTGATTTTCCTTTTAAAATCCCGCTACTTCATGCTTCCTCAGTGTCCCCATTGATACCGGGAGAAGATTTGTAGAGGGCGTCCAATTGTTCGCGGGCGTCTTCTACGGTCATGGAACGCATCACCAAAAGCGGTTCGTTAATCGGGTTCCCGGCATCATCTAATAGTTCCGGGTGCGGGATCGACCCATAAGGAGAGCGAGAATCTCTAAATTGGGACTGCATCCCTGGTGGGTAGCGCCGTTGAGAATCCATACTACTGATGGTTAACAAGTTGCGGAGCATATTCCCTATAGCAAGAAACGCCAGAACAGTAAAGGCAATTAAATAAAGCAGGTGTAACATACGATTTTCCTCCAAGCCGCACAGTCTAATGGGATGTTCGTCAATAGGGGCTTTCGCATTCGTGGCGAAACGGTAATGCTTGCCCCCGGATTTTCCGTAAAAATGTTTCGCCCTTAGATTTACTTGTTCGTGGAAGTGGATTGCTCAGCGTGGAAGCGCATCGACACCTGCCAACACTCAGTAACCAACTGGTGCCACGGCATCAGAACTGACGTTTCAATGCCAACTTGAGCATCAGTCGCTTGAAAGAGCATCTGAGCGGTGCTGACTTCCGCGTGAGCAAGCTTGACTCGATCCAGTAAGTCGGATTGCTGTTGGGCACTTAAAAAAGTAATTTCTTCAGTTTCTAAGAGAGCGCGCGATCGCGCAAACCAATACTGAAAATCTTCTAAGAGCGGTTGTAATACCGTTTTCAGCAATTCATTTTCAGGCAAGTTGGAAGCAGCCATGAATCAAAAACCGAATACTATCTAAATTTAATCTTAACGTAGTTTACAATTCGTAATAATATTTTTAGATTCTCTTAAACAACAACCACATCGCCAGGGAAAAACAACCTCGGTATGATAGAGGCAGTAACACCCGATTAATTGCCCGTTTCTTCGTCCTTATGGAACCGCCGATGAGCGTCTCAGAATCTCCAGCGTCTCAAGAACAGCCAGAAAAAATGTATTTGCCCCGTACCAGCGAATCTGAATCGTTGAAGAAAATCCGTCACACCGCTTCCCACGTTATGGCAATGGCGGTGCAAAAGCTGTTTCCCAAAGCGCAGGTGACTATCGGCCCTTGGATAGAAAACGGCTTTTACTATGACTTTGATAATCCAGAGCCATTTACCGAAAAAGATTTGAAGTCCATCCAGAAAGAGATGGTCAAAATCATCAATCGGAAATTGCCAGTGATTCGGGAAGAAGTCAGTCGCGAGGAAGCTGAAGGTCGGATCAAGACAATTAATGAGCCTTACAAGCTAGAAATATTAGAAGACATTGAGGAACCAATTACCATCTACCACTTGGGGGATCAATGGTGGGATTTGTGTGCAGGCCCTCATTTGGAAAATACCAGTGAGTTGAACCCGAAGGCAATCGAACTCGAAAGTGTTGCCGGTGCTTATTGGCGGGGGGATGAAACGAAAGCTCAACTCCAGCGCATTTATGCCACCGCTTGGGAAACGCCAGAACAGCTGGCTGAATATAAGCGCCGCAAGGAAGAAGCGCTACGCCGAGATCACCGCAAACTCGGCAAAGAACTGGGACTCTTTATTTTCTCAGATCCGGTGGGGCCGGGGTTACCTCTGTGGACGCCGAAAGGAACGGTGTTGCGAAGTGTTTTAGAAGACTTCCTGAAGCAGGAACAGCTGAAACGGGGATATCAGCAGGTGGTGACGCCCCACATTGCCAGAGTCGATTTATTCAAAACTTCCGGACATTGGCAGAAATACAAAGAGGATATGTTCCCGCTGATGGCGGAAGATGAGCAGGCGGCGGCGATAGAACAGGGATTCGTCCTGAAGCCGATGAATTGCCCCTTCCACATCCAAATCTATAAGAGCGAGTTGCGTTCCTATCGGGAACTGCCGATGCGGCTGGCGGAATTTGGCACCGTCTACCGTTACGAGCAATCTGGGGAACTGGGCGGCTTAACGCGGGTACGCGGTTTCACGGTGGATGATTCTCACTTATTCGTGACGCCAGAACAGCTAGACAGCGAATTCCTGAAAGTGGTGGATTTGATTCTGTCGGTGTTCAAGAGTCTGCAACTGAAAAACTTCAAGGCGCGACTCAGTTTCCGCGATCCGGCTTCAGATAAGTACATTGGTTCCGATGAAGCTTGGGAGAAGTCTCAAGGTGCGATTCGCCGCGCCGTGGAAACCCTGGGCATGAACTACTTTGAAGGCATTGGCGAAGCCGCATTTTATGGCCCGAAACTGGATTTTATCTTTAGCGATGCCCTAGATCGCGAGTGGCAACTGGGTACTGTCCAAGTGGATTACAACCTGCCAGAACGGTTTGATTTGGAATATGTGGCGGAGGATGGTTCCCGGAAACGTCCGGTGATGATTCACCGCGCCCCTTTTGGCTCCTTGGAACGGCTGATCGGGATCTTGATTGAAGAATATGCAGGGGATTTCCCGCTGTGGTTAGCGCCAGTCCAAGCGCGATTGCTGACGGTGAGCGATGCCCAGTTGCCTTTTGCTCAGGAAGTGGCACAGAAGATGCGATCGCTCGGTATTCGCGTGGAAGTCGATACCAGCGGCGATCGCATGGGCAAAATGATTCGCAATGCCGAAAAAGACAAAATCCCCGTCATGGCGGTGGTAGGGGCGAAAGAGCTGGAATCCAATAGCTTGAGTATTCGCACCCGTGCTGCTGGCGATGTGGGGGTTATTCCTGTAGAAGAAGTGTTGGAGAAGATGAAAAACGCGATCGCTAACTTCGACAATTTTTAAGAAGTTGCCAGTTCATAGTTCATAATAGGGGCACTCTTTTGGAGTGCCCTTTTCCAATTGGGTGCATCTCAATAACAGCAAAAATGCCACCCCAGCTCAGCCTCTCTCCGCTTGCAAAGAGGGGTTCAATCTTTCCCCTTCTCCGTCAACGGAGAGGGGCTGGGGGTGAGGTTCCGCCTTTATATTGCACGCTATAAATCCGTTTAATATTGATATTTTTCAGCTTCCCAGTGCCTGCCGATTCCAACATTTTTTAGAGTGCTGGTTTGGGAAATGTAACCAATAGATTGCTAATCCCGATAACAAATACATAGAGTAGAACCGCACCCGCAAGCGTTACCGCAGTGTAGGCAGTTGCTTTATTTTTCGGGCATTTCATCACAATCGGCAATCCCAGATATAGCAGATATACGCTATACAACCCAGCAAGAAATGCGAAAATCGTGAAACTTGGGATGATACGGAGGATACCGGCTAACCAGGCAGGTGTGTTGGCATAAGCAGCAACTTTAAGAGCTTGTAGCTGATTTTTCTCGGCTGAAAATTGAGGAGCGAAAGCATTAATAATCAACGACAAGAAAAATACGCTTAATAGTGTTAGTAAAAAGCTAACACCTGCATATAAAATAGCTGGCACTAAGGGCAACCGAGACGTAACGATACTAGAGGTATTGATGCCGATAACTGCCCAACCAACAGCTGCGGCGATTGGAGCGATCGCTGCCAGAGGAGCAATATAGGTGTTATACAATCTAGCGCTAGAGGTTGTTTCTTTTGCGATCGCTCGCCACTCACTTTTGGGGTGCAAAAGGATATTTGGAATGCGCTTAATTAAGTTCATTTTTCACTTTGTTTTATTGATTTGATGTAGCAAAACTGATTTTAAGCCCCAATCCAGCTAAACACTATATATCTTCCCAATTATTAGGATTTCACCCTTTTGTCAGATGCTGCCAGCGCAGATATTAGTTAAATCAATATCCATTTAAATATTCCTTTAGCAAGAGGATTTAAGAGGTTGACAAAAGGTATGCTAAAAAGGGTTTTGTCTTAACTTTCTGGCTAGGTAGGATCTAGCTAAGGTGGAGGTGGTAAAAAAGCGATCGCCCTGGTAAAACATCCGAATCATATGGGATTTCACGGTTGCGGGGATGTTTTCTTGCTGTCATGAATTTGATGAATGAGGGCAAAAGCACGCGAAGCCTAGAGACGAATCAAAGATTTACCTTCCTGCACGCAAATAGGGTGTCGGTAGTAGCGATTGGTGAATTTTGACTGTACCGCAAAAGGCGCGGCAACTTGTGTGAAGGCAATTTGTGTCAAATAAATCCCGTTGCGAGGCGGCGATGTGATACCGAATACAGTTCTGGCGGGAATCCTAAGTGAAGGAGCAACTGCTTTTCGCAAAATCTATTTGGTAATAGAGGAATTGCAAATGCAAGTATGCGATCGCCCACTGCAATACACCGCAATAATACACAGGTTGACCCATGCCAACAAAGGGATTGCTTAGCTTAGAATCTGTCATCGATCGTCGTCCTCTGACTGTATCGGCTGACACCCCACTGATGGACGCGATCGCCATGATGGGCAAAGCGAAAAGCAGTTGTGTACTTCCTAGTTTGAAGATACCCCCAGAAGCAGTGCTAATGAGCGAGGCACGAGCTAGCGCTGTCTTTGTAGTAGAAGGGTTGCAGTTAATCGGAGTGTTTACCCACACAGATGCTATCCAGGTAATTGCCTCAGGAATCAATTTAGCAGAAGTCAAGATTGCCTCGGTGATGACGCAGCCGAGCATCGCTCTGACTGAATCTGACACAGAGAATATTTTCACAGCATTGTCAATCCTGCGCCAGCATCAAATTCGCCACCTACCTGTTATAGACGCGCAAAGGCAAGTGGTAGGCGTCATCACCCTAGAAAGTATTCGCCAAGCACTGCCCCTCGATGAGCTAATCAAATCGCAGCCTTTGACAGAAGTGATGACTGCCCCAGTTATTCAAGCACCGGCGACGGCTTCGGCGCTGAGCTTAGCTCAATTAATGGCAGAACACCAGGTCAATTGTGTTGTGCTTACAGAAGAAAGTTCCGAGTCGAGTTCTATTGAAAACTCAAAACTTCAACCCGATCCCTTGAGCGAAGCAAAGGTTCAACGCTCAAAACTTCCTACGCATCGCTACACTAACAAAACTCAAAACGTGCGACCTACCGCTACGCTAACAACCCTCCTGAAGCCAGTAGGGATTGTCACCGAACGGGACATCATCGATCTTCAGGCTCTCAGCCTGGATTTATCACAGATACAGGCGTTTAGGGTAATGAGGGCATCCGTGTTGTCTTTAAGCCCCTCAGATTCAGTGTTAGTTGCCCTTTGGGAAATGCAGCAGCACCAGGTGCAGCGAGTTGTGGTGTCGGAGAATCCCAGGGAGCTGTTAGGTATTGTTACCCAAACCAGTTTTTTGCAAACGCTCGATCTCACACAAATATCTACAGCAGTAGAGCAATTGCAGCAATCGATCGAGCAGTTTGAAGCCGAATCCTCTCTCCCCCCGCACAATGAAACCCTAGAACCTCAAGGACAGGAAAGCCCAGCGGAACTGTTGGAACAGCTTGAGCGCAATCGCCTGTTAACCACAATTGCCCTCCGCATTCATCAATCACTCGATTTGGACGAAATTCTGAACACCGCCGTCGCTGAAGTGCGGCAATTTCTCCAAACTGACCGCGTGATTATCTACCGTTTTAATCCAGATATGAGTGGCACTGTCGTTGTCGAATCGGTCGCTGAGGGCTGGCAACCTGCTCTAAGTAGCACAATTCACGACAATTGCTTTGGGAAGAATTATGCCCAAGCCTACAAAAAAGGGCGTATTCAAGTCACAGCAGATATTTATACCACCGGGTTAACCCAATGTCATATTGATATCCTGGCTTTGTATGATATCCGAGCGAGTCTCGTGGTTCCGATTCTGCAAGGAGAACATTTGTGGGGTCTGCTGTGCGCCTATCACTGTTCGGGACCCAGGCGGTGGCGGGAGTTTGAGATTGATTTGCTCAAACAATTGTCAACGCAAGTAGCGATCGCAATTCAGCAGTCTGAACTTTATCAGCAAGTACAAGCTGAACTCGCCGAACGCAAACGAGCAGAAGAGCAACTCAAGGCTTCGCTTAAAGAAAAAGAGGTGCTACTGAAGGAAATTCACCACCGCGTCAAAAACAATTTACAGATTATTTCTAGTCTGTTAAAGCTGCAATCTGCCTATACCAAAGAGGAACAGGTTCTGGGAATGTTCAAGGACAGTCAGAATCGCATTCGCTCGATGGCTCTGATTCACGAAAAATTGTATCAGTCCAAAGACCTATCTAGGATAGACTTTGCTGAGTATATTCGCGACCTGGCAGGAAATTTACTTCGTTCCTACAAAGCAAGCTCTCAGGCAATTACGCTGAAAACAAACGTTAATGACATTAACCTAAACATTGATACAGCGATTCCTTGTGGTCTAATTATCAATGAATTAATGTCCAATTCCTTAAAACACGCTTTTCCAACGCCCAGTATCGATAAGGAAATTTGTATTAATATTTACTCAAACGGCAATCATCAATTTATTTTGAACGTCAGTGACAACGGAATCGGTTTCCCGAAAGACTTGGACTTCCGGAATACTGAATCCTTGGGGTTGGAGTTAGTCTGCACCCTCACTGAACAATTAGACGGGACTATCGAACTTGATAGTCGTAGAGGGACAAGCTTTTTTATCACATTTTCAGAAATCGGCAACATTAGGAAGACATAAATAAAAAAAATGGCAAAGGAAAAAATTTTAGTAGTTGAAGATGAAAGAATTGTTGCCAAGGATATCGTAAAGAGCTTGCAACGCTTAGGATATAACGTTGTCGCTTCTGTTGCTTCGGGAGAGGAAGCGATTCAAAAAGTATTGGAAATTCAGCCCGATTTAGTGTTAATGGATATTATGTTGAAAGGACAATTGGATGGAATAGAAACCACTGAAAAAATTCATAAAAACTTCGATATTCCAGTAATTTATTTAACTGCTTATGCCGATAAAAAAACCCTCGAAAGAGCCAAAATCACAGATCCATTTGGCTATATAATTAAACCGTTTGATGAAAGAGATTTACATACTACGATTGAAATCGCACTTCGCAGACATTTAGCCGAAGCAGCAACTCGCGTAGCTCTTGAAAAAGAAAAACAATTAAGCGAACTTAAATCTCGCTTTTGGTTCATGGTTGCCCACGAATTCCGTAACCCGCTGACCGCAATTTTATCTTCTGCTGAACTACTGGAATCTTATAGCCACGAATTAACAGAACTTAGAAGACGTGAGTATTTCTATCTTATTCAAACCTCGGTTCATTCGCTGAACAATTTGTTAAACGAAGTTTTAGAGTTTGGAAAAGCAGACGAAGGAAAACTAGAATGCAAGCCAAAACCCCTGGATTTAGTATGCTTTTGCCGGGATTTGGTAGACCATATGCAATTCAGCTCTGGTTCAAAACATAGAATTATTTTCACCAATCAAGGTGACTGTACTGATGCTTGTTTGGATGAAAAACTGCTGCGGCATATATTTAGTAATTTGTTAGGGAATGCTATCAAATATTCACCCGAAGGCAGCAATATCTACTTTGAACTTTTGTGTGAGAATGGAGAGGCAGTTTTTCAGGTAAAAGACAACGGAATTGGCATTCCTCCAGGCGACCGAGAACTATTGTTTGACTCATTTCATCGAGCGACAAATGTGAGTAGTATTCCCGGTCATGGACTAGGACTAACGATTGTCAAAAAATGTTTAGACTTACAGAGTGGAGAGATTGCTGTAAATAGTGAAGTTGGAGTGGGGACTACTTTTACAGTCATGCTGCCATTGAACATCTGCGTAATGCCGGAAAAAAATGTTCCTTCATAGATAGCAGGCTGTTAAACGGTAGAGTCTATAATAGTCTATTTCGCAATTCGTTGAGATGCATCCTGTTTCTACCGTTACCGTCAGCGTTCCAGCCACAACTGCTAACTTGGGGCCGGGTTTTGATTGCATAGGCGCAGCTTTAACGCTGTACAACCAGTTCAAGTTCACACGCCTGGAAGCGGATGCTGTAACACGACTCAGCATTACGGTCGAGGGAACAGAAGCCGCACGAGTCAACACGGGTGCTGATAATCTGGTTTACCAGTCATTTGTGAAATTGTACGAGCATATCGGTAAGACGCCACCGCCTGTGCAGATTGAGATCGAGCTGGGTGTGCCGCTGGCAAGAGGATTGGGGAGTTCGGCGACGGCAATTGTGGGAGGTTTGGTGGGTGCGAACTGTCTGGCTGGGGCACCTCTAGATGAAAATGAGGTGAGAAGAATTGCGATCGCTCTGGAAGGACATCCTGATAATGTGGTTCCAGCACTGTTGGGGGGGTGTCGTCTAGCAGCGACGGGTTTGAGTGACGAACCGCACAGACACGGAGAAAGCAAAGAAGAATGGGCAATTTGTGAGATTCCTTGGCATTCTGAGATTGTGCCAGTAGTCGCGATTCCGGATTTTGAACTTTCAACTGAAGAAGCGCGGCGGGTTTTACCAACTCAATACAGCCGTGCTGATGCAATTTTTAATACAGCTCATCTGGGTTTATTATTGCGAGGGTTGGAAACCGGCAGGGGTGACTGGTTGCGAGTTGCGATGCAAGACCGAATCCATCAGCCTTATCGGACAGCGTTGATTCGAGGATATGATGCTGTGCGCTCGGCAGCAATGGCTTCTGGTGCTTTTGGGATGGTAATTAGTGGTGCGGGACCAACTTTATTAGCTTTAGCAGAGGCGGCGTTGGCACCGACAGTTGTGGAGGCAATGGCGGCGGCTTGGAAGGATGAGGGAATTATGGCACAAGTGCGATCGCTCTCGATTGACACCCACGGGGCGAAAACCTCTAATATTTCCTGAATTTATCAGTCAAATTTTTGCGTAACTGCTGAATTTGTGGGGATTGGTTTCTAGGTCCTGAAACAAGAACGAGAACTTTATCCCCTTCAGGCGCACAAATCAAATAAGCTGACAGGTTGCCAAATCGTCCGTAAGCTGCTTCTGTGATAACTCCTGTCTCTTGGGCATTACTACTTTTCAGGAATTCAAGCGCATTATCCAGACAGTTGTTCTGGCTGGTATCGTCTCTCCGATTCGTCACTCGGCTGACACTGTTGGTTTCATTGATTTCAATCCATTCGCTCCAGTTACTTGTAGTCATATCCGCTAAAGCAGGCATTGACTCATTTAGCAATCCCGTTTCCATACTTAAAATTGTGGCAATGACTAAAAACGAATTTGCTGTCTTTTTAAGACTAATTCGGTTCAACATAAGTTAGGTCAACAAACGGGTGAATTAATGTCGAGTAATCGTAACCCTGTAAATTGATTCACAAAATGCCAGAAGTTTTACGGAACTATTCACCTAAGTTAGGAAAGTAATTATGGAGCCAATTCAAGTAGAAATTGAAGCGATTCGCACTCAGATTGAGGCGCTCAAAGAAGAACGCGCCATCCTGAAAGTCGATCCAGTATTGCCAAGCTATAACACGCCAGAAGCAATCGTTGAGGCTTATCGTCGTCATGCTAGAGAAACAGCACAAATCTCTGCTGAAGTCAAGGGAATCGATGATGCGATCGCTGCCCTGGAAGCTAAATTGAAGGAGATCGGGCGATCGCAAGGATTGGCGCAACAGTTATTGCATGAGCGGACACAACATCCTCTCGCAGAGCAGGTAGAGGAAGGAAAACAACGCGCTCAGGATCGCGCTGAACGAATTAACGAACTGGCGGAGGAACTGAAGCAGGAAGTGCAAGCGCTCAAGGCGATCGCTGATGAGATTAGTCCCAGTTATTGGCAGTTGTACAACAGACCTTTCATTACTGGATTCAGCAAAATTTCGGTTCCCTACGTCCGTTCGGATAGCACTGTGTGGATGATTACGAATCAAGTCGTGTGAACGGGAAAAACATCTCTCTTAACCCCTCTCCGATTCGGAGAGGGGCTTTGAAGATAGCTTGCGCCCCTTAGAAAGGTAGGAAGGGGTGGACGGTTAGGTCTCGGAGCGCTGGCTATTTTTCCAGGTTCGCCAGTGTTTCCGGTAAAGGCAATCGCTTTTGTACAGGATAATTCCGCTGCTCAATTAAGCGCTGCAATTCTTTAACGCGCCTACCAGGGGCAGGATGGGAGGTCAAGAAATCAAAGTCTGCACCCCTTTTGCGACTCATTCGAGCAAAAAAGTCGGTTGCACCCGCAACATGACCGTAAGTTTGTTGCAACAATGTTAAGCCAAACTCATCCGCCTCAGATTCCTGAGATTGAGAGAATCGGGAACTGCTAACAGCTTGAACACCCGTCGCCGCTGCCGATGATAACCCAGCAGCATCCCCAAAGACAGTAGCGATCGCAATGGGTAACAGTAGTTGTCGCACCAACGCCCGTAAATGATCTCGGTGGGCGAAATGCCCCAATTCATGCCCCAACACCATCATCAGCTCATTTTCCGATTCCGTCTGTTTCAGCAAACCGGCGTAGATGATAATGCGATCGCCCGGTAGCGCCAGCGCATTCACCGTATTATCGGGAACATATAGCACCCGATAATCTCGCTCTTGGCGCTGCTCGGAAGGCAACTTTGTCTCCAGCCTATCTAGCAGCTGATTTAGCGTATCTTGAGCCGGTGAGGGCTTTGCCAAGCGCTCATAAGCCGGGACAATGACGGCACCCAACTGTCGCTCCACACTGGGAGGAATTACCCACACCAAGCTATTAATAAACAACCCCAGCAGCCAAATAACGCCGACGATAAATCCAATAAATAGCCCTAAGACAATCAGTAACTGGCGGTTATTGGGAGGTGGGTTGCGATCGCTCGATGTTGCAGTTCCAGACACTTCAGGCTTGCTCCAAAAACGCTATTGTTACTGCATTGCCTAGTTGCATCCGGTATAGCAATGCATTGACCTTCTTTCTATTGCATCGTGAGTTACCTGCACGCGATCGCAATTCTCTATTTAGATGCCCTACAGTTCACCCCCACCCCATTTACCCACAGGGGTTCAAGATTCTCCCCTCTCCGCGAACGGAGAGGGGTTGGGGGTGAGGTTCCTCTCTATATTGCCCTTAAGTAAGAACCGACATAACGCGACCGTCTAAAAGTTCTATTTGGTGCAGTTACAGCAAGATTCAGCTTAGTTACTACTCTTCACTGGACGGAACGGATTCAAGAAATTTACCAGTGCATAAAGCTCACGCGACTGAATCCATAAACGTCCTTTACCCCGGAAGCGGCAAACCAATCCTTCCCCGCCCAAAATTCCAGTTCTCAGCCCTTTAAATGACAAGCCTCCCAACATTTCGACATTGTATTGTAACGAGTCTTCAAACGCCACAATATAGCCCGTATCTACTACATAATCACCGGCAACTGGAATTTCTACAATTGCCCCATAAGAACTAAACCAGATATCTCCTTGACCTGTTGCTCTCAGTAAAAATAACGACTCCCCACTAAAGAAGCCCTTAAAACCTTGAAACTTAGTATCAATTTCGACACTAGGGTTAGCTGCAACAAAACCCGAAGATTGCACCATCAATCCATTACCACTCAGGTAGTAATGCTGAATGTCTCCAGGGACTCCAGGCGAAACATAGAGTTGTCCTGCCCTTCCTTCAGCGGTAAATTCACTCAAAAATAAAGATTCACCGCCCAGCATCCGACCGATACCTTGCATTAAGCCACCTTTGACTTTGGACTTCATTTTAATGCAAGTATCCATTGCTGCCATTGCGCCCGATTCTACCAAGACAGTTTGATTTGCTTGTAAGTCGAGGCGTAGGGAAGCATAGGCTGGGGAATGCTCGATTTCGTAGGCAATCTCATTCATAATTATCCTTTGCTAATTCCTAATTGAAGGATGGGTAATCGTTCAAAATCTATTTATCAATGACAAATTTCCACTCACTCTTTATCGCGGCGGAAGCTGAGAACCCACTAGCACCCCGAAGGCACCTGGATTGTGAGTTTGGCAAAACACTCGACCTTGCCCTTGAAACCGACAAACGAATCCTTCTCCGCCCAAAAACGAACCAATTAAACTGGAAGTTGCTTTTTTAATTTCAAACTTCAGGCTTTTTTCAAATGCCACAATATGTCCCGTGTCAACGATATATTCGCCATTCACAGGAATTTCATAAATTGCCCCAAAGGAAGAAAGCAGAACAGAGCCATGACCGCTGACATTTAACCAAAAAATTGATTCCCCAGAAAACAAAGATTTCAAGCCTTGAAATCCTAATTCAATATCAACATCTGACTCGCTAGCAAGGTAAGAAGCCGATTGGACGACCAGCCCAGATCCAGTCATTTGATAAAGTAAAATATCGCCCATCAATTTGGGAGCTAAAAATACTTCACCGCCAGCCGTAGGAGAGCGAAAAACGCTCAAAAACAACGACTCACCAGCAACCATGCGTTTCAGCCCGCCCAAAATTCCGCCGCCTTTTCCTTGCCTTAAAGTCGTACTGGCATTGATATAACCGCTCATGGCAATCATCCTGCCAGCTTCTGCGACTAATTCTTCACCGGCACCGAGAGTAACGCGAGCGATCGCGCTATCCGGCTGATGTAAAATTTCCACATCCATCGCTTCAAATCCTCTTGATTTATGCACTCAGCAATTAAGCGAAAAAGCTATTACGATCGGCTTTTTCTTAACGAAATTTAGGACGTAAATATCCGACCAAACCCCCAATACTGCGAGATTGTAAATAAATTTCTCCTTGCCCCGTCAGCCGGTTGACTAACCCTTCCCCCGACGTGACAGAACCAAGCAAGCCACCTGCGAGTCCAACATTCATTTTGATGCCAGGTTCGTAGGCAACTAAGTGACCGCTATCAACCACAAATTCCCCGGTTATCCGTTTTTGAATGATGCCGCCATAAGCACCGAAAAATACCTGACCTTGACCGCTTAACTTCAGCTTGAACAGCCCTTCTCCTGAGATCCAGCTCTTAAAACCTGCCCACTTAACTCCCATTTTCACGCCTGGACTATGGGCAATATAAGCACCTGGTTGAAAGCAAATTTCTCGTCCGCCCCGCAAGTCAATACAAGCTATATCGCCAATGGTGGATTGAGTCAAGATTAAATTCAGAGGTTGCTGTGTATTGTTGGTAAAAACATTCACAAAAAGGGATTCCCCACCAAAGAATTTCTTTAGCAATCCAGAGATTAAACCCCCTGAAAATTCCGTCTTTATCGACAATTTGGCATCCATACTGGTCATAGCTCCCGCCTCAGCAGTGAGGCTATCACCTGGATTCAGGATGACAAAAATAGAGGCAAAGGCTGGTTTATAGCGAATTTCGTACTTCACCGACAAATCTCCTGCTTGTGGAGGATGCAAACCTATACAAGTCTGGCAGAAGTTTTTCCGGTATCCAGATTTTTTTAAGAAAAAGCAATAAGTCGCTCCTGAGCAGATAGAATGCCTGGACGCTGGATTGAGGGCATTATTTAGCTTGGGGGAAGCAGTAACTTGACCGCGTGGTAGGTTGGAAGGAAGACTGTAACAGCATCCTTTCCTCCATGCGATCGCCTCAACCTCGAAAACAATTTGCTCAACACTGGCTGCGGAGTGACAAGGCGCTCAATCAAATTGTCGCCGCAGCGGAGTTATCCAGCAGCGAGTCGCCTGAGGGCGATCGCTCCGCTTCACGGGTCTTAGAAATTGGCCCCGGCACCGGCATCCTGACTCGTCGCTTATTACCTTTAGCTCAATCTGTTGTTGCGGTTGAAATTGACCGCGATTTATGTCAACTGCTGGCTAAACAATTAGGTAAAGTCGATCATTTTTTACTTTTGCAAGGCGATTTCCTTTCATTCGACTTAGACGCTCAACTTGCTCCTTTTCCAGCCTTCCAAAATCCCAATAAAGTTGTTGCCAATATTCCTTACAACATTACCGGCCCAATTCTGGAAAAATTGTTAGGTACCATTGCCCAGCCAGCCGCTAAACCGTTTGATTCCATCGTGCTGCTGGTACAAAAAGAAGTTGCACAAAGGCTTTATGCCAAACCAGGCACGAAACATTTTGGGGCATTAACCGTGCGGGTGCAGTATTTGGCAGAGTGCGAGTTAATCAGTATTGTGCCAGCGGGAGCATTTTATCCGCCGCCCAAAGTAGATTCAGCGGTAGTGCGGCTGCGTCCGCGATTGATAGAACCGCCCGCCGAAAACCCCAAGCACCTAGAGAATTTAGTTAAACTCGGCTTTGCCGAAAAGCGCAAAATGTTGCGAAATAATCTGAAAAGTATGGTTGAACGCGATCGCCTCACCCAAATACTGGAACAATTAGAAGTAAACCCTCAAGCCCGCGCCGAAGACTTGGGCCTTACCCAGTGGGTTGCTTTGAGTAATTTGCTCAAGCCTAACGACTAAAGTTGCGGCTACACAAACTCTTGTCAGGATGGTGCGCGGACTGAAAAGATCGCTTGTTTGACTAAGCCTGCTCTCGTCAAACTTGGTTTATGTAGCCCCAGTATGAGAGCCTGTGGGCATATATCTACAAAACCCTAATGCGTTCCTATACCCTGATTTCCCCAGCCAAAATTAATCTGTATCTGGAAATTATCAGCGATCGCCCGGATGGTTATCACGAACTGGCGATGGTGCTGCAAAGTGTTGGTCTTACCGACCAAATTGATTTGCGATCGCTTAGCACTGAATCCATCCAAGTTCACTGCGATCATCCCCTAGTACCGTCAGACAAAACCAACCTTGCCTACCGCGCAGCAGAATTGATGGCGGCAGAATTTCCCCAAGCTTTTGCCCAGTACGGCGGTGTCGAGATTAACATCAACAAACGAATCCCCGTGGGGGCAGGGTTAGCAGGGGGATCTAGCAATGCTGCTGCTGTTTTAATGGGAATCGATTTGCTGTGGCATCTAGGACTCACTCAGTCGGAATTGCAAGAACTGGCAGCAAAAATTGGCTCAGATGTCCCCTTTTGCATCGCGGGGGGGACAGCGCTGGCAACTGGGCGAGGCGAACAACTCTCTCCCCTCCCTAATTTGGAGCATCCCTGGGTGGTATTGGGCAAATACCGCAACCTTGCGGTATCTACACCCTGGGCTTATCAAACTTACCGGCAGAAGTATATCAGTACCTACGTTTCTGACGCTGATAGTTTAGAGGCTCGCAGACAACGGGTACATTCTGGAGCGATGGTTAACGCCATCTTCAAGAAAGATCAGGTGAAAATCGGTCAATTACTGCACAATGACTTAGAAAAAGTCGTATTGCCGGAGTATCCCCAAGTGCTGCGACTGCGGGAAGCGTTCTATGAAGCGGGGGTCTTGGGGGCAATGATGTCGGGATCGGGGCCAACTGTGTTTGCTCTCTCGGAATCAGAAGCCAAAGCACAACAAGTACAGCAGCACGTAAGAAAGTCAATCCCCGAACCCAATTTAGATTTGTGGGTAGCACCGTTTACCACCGCTGGGATTCGGGTTGTTGCCCATTGATTGCGCTAAATATTCATCACCGATCCCTAATTGCGAATCGCTCAATGAACCTATGAATAATCCAAACACTACAGATAACCCACCAGCCCCAGTCCAAACGCCCACGAGTCCTCTACGCTGTTTGAGTGGTGCGTCGATCGCAGGAGCAATGGCAACAGGTTGTTATTTCCTCACCAATTCAATTGCTCAAAGCTTTGCTGCCAAGCCCATCCACTCGGATAATGTAACGACCATCAATATTGCGATCGCTGTTCGCACCCTCGTGGTGGGCGTCAGCACGCTGGCAACCTCTATCTTTGCCTTAGTGGCTGTTGGTCTAGTTGCCTTAGCGATCCAAATCGCCTTTCAACGCTTGACGAATCGGACGCCTCCACCCAGTCAAAATTAGAATTCTTATCTAATTACTTTCAGGGCAAAGCGAGATACCCGTCGAGAGCTTTAGCATCCCAAAAGTCGGGTGGGCATTTTTATCTTGAGACAAATGGAATGAATCGGGGAAGCTTGCCGATGGTGGGTGCTAGCTTCCCAATTTTCCGCGCCGTTAGCGAACTAGAGCAATCCGATTTGACCGGTGAGCCAGCCCATCAGATCCCAGACTTCTCTCCCGAAGTCGGGGATCTCACCTTTCCGAGTTATTTAGAATTGCTATGCCTAATCAAATGAGCAACTACTAGGGAAATTGTAATGAGTATTACAATTTCGCACTGTCAAAAAGACTTGTCTTGGCAATTTTTTCTGATGCGGCTTTCTTGCCCATCACCGCCACAAACTCCTATTTTAAGGCAAGATGAGCTTGATTCTAGCTAACTTAGCTCGCATCTCCCGAAAGTCATTAAAAAGAATCAGTAAAAATGCCGATGACTGGTACGCCAAATTACCTGGAAATTAGAATTTAGGACTCAGCAACCAGTGTAAATTTTTCAAGAAGAATTATGAAGAATAGATGAAGTATGCAAATAAGTAATCACTCTAAAAAGACGGTTTTTAGCCTTTTCAACAGACTCGACAGTAACTTTCAAGACAAACTATGCTTCTGATTTCGTCGCAAATCTTGCTAACTTTATCTTTTCTTTAAAATCTCTGTTTAGAGGTGCGTAGAAATAGCAGATGATAGTCATAGAGAGGTTCGCTCCAAAAACTAGGATTAAAATACTCCTGGTTGAGCGAGGAGCATTACCGGCTGCAAAGATAAACCCGGTATTCCTGCTCTGCGGTGCCTGAGTTGCTTTTTTAGAAACCTATATTCAAGCAGCTACCATCAAGCTTACGTGTAATCAAACGGTGCATACTTATGACTGTCTCCCCTTGCCAGATAATCACAGCGAAGAACCAAGTGTGGCTTCCGGAAATCAAAGAGCCAGCAGAACTCATTGAGCAACTTTTGGCAATCGGGACAGCGCTTTCGAGCAGTCATAATTTAAAAGAATTACTGAATCTGATTTTATCGAAGAGTCGGGAAATTACTTGTAGTGATGCGGGGAGTGTTTATTTAGTAGAGCGAAGTAGTGACACTCCCAAGTTAGTGTTTAAGGTCGCGCAAAATGATTCTCAATGCAGCGATTCCTTTCAAGAGTTTTTGATGCCATTGACTCCGAAAAGTCTGGCAGGGTATGTGGCGCTGACAGGTGAAAGCTTAAATTTGCCGGATGCTTATAATTTACCCCTGGAAGTTCCCTATCAGTTGGATCGCAGTTTTGACAGCTCGATTCCTTACCATACTCGCTCCGTCTTAGTGCTACCCATGCAAGACGGTGAAGGGGAAATTATTGGGGTGCTTCAGCTAATTAATCGCAAGGTTAATCGTGATGCGATTGTCACGCCTGAAAATGTGCTGAATGTTACCCAACCTTATTCTGCTTGGGAAGAGCGCGTTGTGCGATCGCTTGCTTCTCAGGCGGCGATCTCGATCGAACGCAATCAGCTGCAAGAAAGTATTGAAAATCTATTTGAAGGCTTTGTTAGAGCTTCTGTCCAAATTATTGAAACACGAGATCCCACAACATCCGGGCATTCCGAACGAGTTGCCGACTTAGTGGTGCGTCTCTCGCAAGAAGCCAGTACAATTACCACGGGATCGCTGCGGTCAATTTATTTTAACGAACGCCAAATCCAAGAAATTCGCTACGCCGCACTGTTACATGACTTTGGCAAAGTCAGTACACCCGAAGCCATTCTGGGGAAGCAGAAAAAACTCTACCCATCCCAGATAGAGGTGATTCGTAACCGCTTTGCTGTGGCGCAGCGAACGCTGGAAATGGAATGCGCCCAGACTAAATTTAAGTATTTACTGGAGCATCCCAGCCATCAACATAAAGATTCGGAAATTGTCTGTTCCCACTGCCAACAGCTACAACAATTAGATAGTCAGTTAGAGGATGCGATCGCGCAACTCAATGAATATTGGCATCTCCTACTAGAGGCGAACGAACCCCACATTCTCGCCCAAGAGCTTCCAGAACGGCTCCAAGAGCTGTCTGGTTACACTTATCAAGATGTGGATGGACAGATCAAGCCTCTCCTCTCACCGACAGAGATTGCTCAGCTAATGGTGCCACAAGGCAACCTGACAACCGAAGAGCGTTTAATCATCCAAGCGCACGTCACGCACACTTTTGAGTTTCTCAACCGGATACCCTGGACGAAACACCTCAAAGATGTTCCCGCGATCGCCGCAGGGCATCACGAAAAACTCGACGGAAGTGGCTACCCTCAAGGCTTGAAACAGGAAGCGATTCCAATTCAGTCTCAGATATTGACAATTGCGGATATTTATGATGCTCTTACAGCAAGCGATCGCCCCTATAAGCGCCGCTTGCCCGTAGAAACTGCCCTGAAAATCCTCAAAGCAGAAGCCGCCCAAAACAAAATCAACAGCGACCTCGTTACCCTGTTTGAGCAACGCCAAGTTTTCGCTGCTTTGGGACATTCCCTCTCAGTTCCAGCTCCTTCAGCCGCCTGATTCCGTAGGATAGCCATTTAAGGTTGAAATGGTGGATCGGATTAAAACGTTAAATTTTAACCGACCAACGTTTTAAAGTATCAACATTTCAACCCTCGACTGAGTATCAGCCGTCCTTCGATTAGCACTTTGCAATTCTTATCTTTCACCCAACTTTTCCCCATCCATTCCCCAGCCTTTCCACAAAGGCGTTCAACTTTTTCCACAGGTTCTGTGACCTTTTCCACAGGGTTGAACACTCGGATCGGGTTTTGCTGTTCTATTGGGGATTTTTCTAAAAGACAGTAACTCAGCCGAGAGCAACCGAGTTTTTGTAAAGATAAGTAACAAAAATCCGCCTACAGAGCTGATTAACTCGTGCATATTTTTTAGACATACCCCGGCCTGTAATATTTCGCAGCATTGACAACCCTACCCCCTCTCAGCAGACAATGATGCGACGGTCAGTGTGATTGGCAACTGCAAAACTGACCCTTGTAAGGGCATGGGGCTGTTGCGCCCTTACCCATAGACAACGCAAAGGAATTCTATGAACACAAATATCAGTATCTTGGCAGAAATTCCCGAAGACCTACACGAATCTCTCAAAGATTACCTGGAAACTCATCCCGATTGGGATCAAGACCGGGTATTTGCCGCAGCGCTGTCGCTGTTCTTGCTGCAAAATGGTAATGGCAGCACCCCAGAAGCTTCGCGGAGTTATCGCAAAGCAGCACGGGTCTATCTGGAAACTCTCTTCCAGCACTCAGTTTGAGAAATTGCTCTGTTACCCTTACAAAAACTTGTTGATCTTACAGAGTTTGACCGTAGAGGACACGATTGATGGCTTATTTCTGGTTTAAGGCTTTTCACATTGTCGGCTTTGTGGTTTGGTTTGCAGGCTTGTTCTACCTGGTACGTTTATTTATCTATCACGTAGAGGCTTCGGAGCAGCCAGAACCTGCCCAAACGATTCTGAAGAATCAGTATCAGATTATGGAAAAACGCCTTTACAGCATCATCACGACACCGGGCATGATTGTGACGGTAGCGATGGCAATTGGTTTAGTAAGTACTGAGACTGAAGTGCTACGAGAGAGTTGGTTGCATATCAAACTCAGTCTGGTGGCTGTTTTGATTGGCTACCACCATTACTGTGGTCGTCTCATCAAACAGTTAGCCGAAGACCGATGCACCTGGAATAGTCAGCAGTTACGCGCTTTGAATGAAGCGCCGACGTTACTTTTAGTGGTGATTGTTTTGCTGGCTGTGTTTAAAAATAGCCTGCCTACAGACATTACCACTTGGCTCGTTGTTGGGCTGATTGTGACGATGGCAGCGACCATTCAGCTTTATGCGAAAAAACGTAAGCGAGATCAAGAAAAACTCATGGCTTCTGTTCCCCAAGAAGAGGCTCAACAAGTAATCTGACGAAGTTAGCGATCGCTTCTTAATTCGCTTGACCCAGGTTAGTGGTTACTAATCATCGACAATTGATAATGGACAATCAAAAAATGACCACTGACAACGGAAAGGCAACCTCTACTCTAGTGATTCCCCAGCTAATCGTTGGTCTGGGGAATCCAGAACCCAAGTACGAGAAGACGCGACACAATATCGGGTTTGAAGTGATTGATGCCTTAGCGCGTTCCTGGCAAATTTCCAAGAGTGAAAATCGCAAGTTCCAGGGGGAGTTTGGGGAGGGACGCGGATTACACGGAGACAAGGTGCGGTTACTCAAACCCCTTACCTATATGAATCTCTCCGGACAGGCAATTCGCGCGGTGACGGATTGGTATAAATTGCCGCCAGAGTCTGTCCTAGTAATTTATGACGATATGGATTTGCCGCTGGGAAAGATTCGCTTGCGTCTTTCTGGTTCGGCTGGGGGACATAATGGGATGAAGTCTGCGATCGCTCATCTCGGTACTCAAAATTTCCCTCGATTGCGGATTGGCATCGGTAAAACCAAAGTAGAACAGGACACGGTTTCCCACGTCTTGGGTCGGTTTTCCCCTGATGAAAGTAAAGCTTTGTCTGATGTCATGCAACTCGTGGTTGAGGCGGTGGAGTTGAGCCTCAAACAAGGAGTTGAGAAATCCATGAGTCTTTACAATAGCCGTAGTGTTATGGCAAATAAAGAATCTAAAGAAGCGCCCTAGCTGATGCTGTAGTGGTAGCACGCCAGGGCAACTCACTTTTGTTACCCAAAACGTCTTTTTTTGCGGCGGGCAGCAGTTGCCTTGCGCTTGCGCTTTTCTATGGGAGTTTCAAAATGCCGCCGATATCTAAAATCTGCTAAGATTCCAGCCTTGGATACTTGCCGTTTGAAGCGGCGCAAAGCTGATTCTATTCCCTCATTTTCGCCTAAAACCACTTGGGTCATTCTTGATGATTCCTCTGTATAGGTGATTAAGTTGCTTTTCGGGTGTGAACTTAATCCACGATCGATGGCTTCGCTTGAGCGATCGCAGCTTTCGTTCATTCCTCCTGCGATTGGCGCAGCGGCAAGGGTTATGACCATGCCTCTACTGCCGTTTTCGGTGTGTTTCGGGTAAAGACTTGGCTGCCGAGTCTCTAGTGCCCTACTCACCTCCAGACCCTTTGCGTACTGGAGTTGTACAGACCCAATATCGCTTCTGTACAAAGCTTTTTGCTTATTGTTTTTCCCGACGAGTGCGATTAGCCTACCAACGTACTCAGTCTCGAACTTCCAGGAGCAGCCCTACCTTATTCAGTCGCTCTGAGTACCTGAGATGACTCCAGCCAAACGACGGGCGAGCAGCACACTTAAGCTACCCTAAGCATTGATTGTACCATGCGCCACCCAGCATCTTACGACTAACCTGGTCTGGTGTAGTCGTAAGATGCTGGGCGCATTTTTACTCAATTTTGACCAACTAACACTGCTAGTCCCTAACCGAAATCAAGCGGAGAATTACAGGCAATCGATCTTTGCTGTTATTCCAATCTCAAGTTGACATGATTAAGCCACTAGCTCAATAGCGCCGGGAAGAGAAATTTCCTCCTCCTCCTTGACCGCTCCTGCTTCCTGGACTGCGACTCCCACCCCTATCTTCACGGGGTTTGGCTTTATTTACTTTCAGGGTGCGACCCATCCACTCTGCTCCATCGAGGGCTTCAATTGCAGCTTCCTCTTCAGCATCCGTTCCCATTTCTACAAATCCAAAGCCACGCATCCGCCCCGTTTCTCGATCTGTAGGCAGCTGAACTCGTTTAACGGTTCCGTACTCTGTAAAGACAGATGTGAGATCGTCTTGCGTAACTTCGTAGGATAGGTTTCCTACATATATCGACACGGAAATATCTCCACGATTCAATATTTTCAAGCTCCAGTTTCGGAGAGCTATTTGCCCACACAGTAGAGATAAACTTGCTGCGCGAGTAACAAAGCTTACATCCGATTCTGATTCACGAGCAAGATTCTAGCATAAAATTTATTTTCTGAATCGAACCGTTCCTAACTTTTCATTAAGCAGGCGTACAAAATCAGGGGAAAACTGTTTTTCACCAGCAGCAGAAGTCGGATTTCTTCGTCTGTCTACCCTCCTTGCGCCCCCGCGAACCCCCTCAATTCCTCCACTAAGGGAAGGAGGCTTAGGGGGTTAGGGATTGTATTTGAGCTAACTGTTACCATTTCACTTTTGTGAGGCTACACATCAGCTTTCCTGAACCCCTGCTGAATTCGGGGCAATAGACAGATGAAATGTAGTGGTAATTGGAAAAACTAGAAAAGTAAAAAATAATGCCTCTTGCCTTCGTTGGGGCAAGCAGCGGCAATTCCTGATAATATTTAGCTCATAATATTTGGCTCAAGCAGGAAACATCAGCATCCCCAAAGTGTAGGCTTAAAGCTACATTCAGATTTTCCAGAGATTTGATTAACCACGGCACACCATCTCTGGCATAAGACTCGTAGTGGTTAAAAAGAATTGAAAATCGCTTTTCCAAGTAGGGCTTGACCTTGCGGCACAGCAGCACTATTTTCAAAAGCAAGCCGGTTGTGAATGTCGCCCCCAAATTCGTAATCAGATCGACGAAGACATAGTGATTCGGTCGCTGCGGACTTTCTACCACTAAAAAGTTCAACAATTGACTACAAGTTCGGACAATCAAGAATTCGCTAGGTCTTTGGGAATCGCTATTCGGGAGAGTGTTTTTTAGCTGGGCATACAAGCGCTCGTTAAACTGACGTTTACCAAATTCTGGGTCAATGGAAGCGGTCAGATATTCGTATAAATCCCATTTAAAAGCTCTGTAGGAAGGTGTTTGGCTAGTGTGGGTGAGGAAGCGCTGTGATAAATCCCGGTAGGTGTGGGAGCCTTCTACTTTGCCGTAAAATTGTTTGAGAGCAACACCCAGTTCGCGATCGCTCAATAACGTTGGATTCGTCACCGGCTGGATAATTCGTTCGCGTTGACTGGGGCAAGTCTGACGCGACACTTGGGCACGCCGTACTTGGTAAGTTACGTACTGAGACAAATCGACTTCAAATCCCCGCTGAATTCTGGATTGAATTTGCCGAACTGTTTGCTGATGCTCGTAAGAGCTGTCTTCACTCAATAGGCAATGTTCATATAGGTAGGGATACCGGCGAATTAAGCTTCCCAAAGGCTTAGAGTCATTGCCAGCTGCCTCTGCGGCTTGACTCATCACTTGGGCTAGCCGTCGCAGGGTCAGATATTGCTCCGTCTGGTTGAACATCCTTACCAGTTCCCGCAAACGTCTGGCTCCGCGAGAGCGAACCGTTCCCATGACCGGAGGCGTCTGGAATATTTCTACCAAATCCGGGATGGACGCTTGGAGATTGGGGTGCATCTGCCAGCGATTGATCAGAATATGGCAGCACCGATTAAGAATAAACCGGAATTCCTGCTCAGCCTGCTTAGAAGTCGTAATTCTCTCCAGCGCCATCCAGATTTTTGGCTCTGAATACCCCACGCCATCCATGAACAGCTGGCGAAATCGCTCAATCATCCGACTGGGTGATTCATGTTGAACCCAGTAAAGCAAATGATCGTAAAGCTGCTGCTCTTCAGTGCTAGTGTGTCGGTGATAACAGTCTGTCCAGGTTGTCACTTCAATGCCCCCCTACGTACGCACGCTAGGGCTGAGTTTATATCAGTTCGGTTGATTCGGTTTATTTCTATTGCAACTGTCGTGTAGTAGACGCTTGAATCGATGCACCCTAAATATCACCCTGATAAGGGGGCTATTTTCTATACTCCTATAATCGGAGAAAGATTACCCCAAATAGAGCATATCTTGGTTGATTCTTCAAATGGTTCCGCAAATATGCGGCAAAATTGTGAAGTTTCGATGAAGTAGAAATACGGATGCCGCAGAGCATCAATTATTCACTTCGCGCATCTACCTCTAAAGTAGTGGGACAAGATAGCGGATTATGTGATAGAAATCACTGCTCAAAATGCATCTTTTGTTCTAACGCTTTGCGTAGTGCATGATAAGGATGAATCTTCTTGAAGTTTGAACATAAGCCTCATGCCTTGTCACGTCCTCCTCTCTCAAATAGCCCAAATCATAGGGGCGAAACCAATCAATCTATCTGACGCCGAATTAGCAGGATATGTTGCAGGAATTACAACTGACACCCGTAGCCTGAAGCCGGGAGAAATTTTTGTGGCACTACGGGGAGACAAGTTTGATGGGCATGAGTTTGTGGAAACTGCTCTAGAAAAAGGAGCGATCGCAGCCATTACTGACTACCCATTGTCGGGATCTATTCCGCATTTGTGCCTAGAAGACACCTTGAAAGCATATCAGACGATCGCTCATTGGTGGCGCTTGCAGTTCGATATCCCTGTAATCGGTATAACCGGCTCGGTAGGTAAAACCACTACCAAAGAATTAATTGCAGCAGTTTTGTCAACAAAGGGCGACATTCTTAAAACTCAGGCTAACTACAACAACGAAATTGGTGTTCCCAAAACACTATTAGAACTTTCACCAATGCATAACTATGCTGTTATTGAAATGGCAATGCGTGCTAGGGGTGAAATTGCCCTATTAACACAAATTGCACAACCTTCTGTAGCGGTAATTACGAATGTGGGAACCGCGCATATCGGGCGGTTGGGTTCGGAGGAAGCGATCGCCCAAGCGAAATGCGAATTACTCGCGGAAATGCCTTCCAATAGCATCGCTGTTCTGAATCACGACAACCGCTTGTTAATGGAAACTGCGGCAACAGTTTGGCAAGGGCAAACCATTACCTACGGCTTGGAAGGGGGAGATTTACGCGGGGAATTGATTGATAACGAGACATTGTGCGTCGAAGGGGTGCATTTGCCGTTACCGCTACCGGGGCGTCATAATGCATCTAATTTTCTGGCAGCCTTGGCAGTAGCTAAAGTTCTCCAGGTTGACTGGAAATCGTTAACCGCCGGTTTGTCGGTAAATCTGCCATCTGGGAGGGCGCAGCGCTACGATTTGCCCAACGATGTTGCCATTTTGGATGAAACCTACAATGCTGGGCTAGAGTCAATGCTGGCGGCACTGCAATTGTTGGCACAAACGCCAGGAAAAAGGCATATTGCGGTTCTGGGGACGATGAAGGAATTGGGAGAGCGATCGCCCCAATTCCACTTTGCAGTTGGAGAAGCGGCACGGCGGTTGAATCTAGACGCTTTGTTGGTGCTGGTAGATGACAAAGAAGCCGAAGCGATCGCTCTGGGTGCTGCCCCTTTACCTGCTGAGTGCTTTTCGACGCATCAGGCTGTGGTAGAGCGTTTGAAAGAAATGGTGCAACAAGGCGATCGCATCCTTTTCAAAGCCTCCCATTCAGTAGCCTTAAGCCGAGTTGTCAATCAACTTCGCACCGAATTAACTGACTAATTATTTCAAATTCCCAATACCCCGTAGAGGCACCTCTACGGGGTGTCCAGACCAAACAAGAAGTCACCCCAAAATGGCTAAGAAATTAGACCAAATCCTTGTGGTTGATATTGAATCAACTTGCTGGCAAGGAAATCCACCCGCTGGACAAGAAAACGAAATCATCGAAATTGGGATTTGTCCAATTGATATCGCTACGGGAGAGCGCTTGGAAAAAGAAAGTATCCTCGTGAAACCCGAACGTTCCCAAGTTAGTCAATTTTGCACCAATCTAACCACATTAACTCAAGCACAAGTTAATCTAGGAATTTCTTTTGAATCAGCCTGTTCAATTTTAAAGAAAAAATATTTATCAAAAGATAGAGTTTGGGCAAGCTACGGCGACTACGACCGACGACAATTTGAAAAACAATGCCAATCTTGCCATATCAGTTATCCTTTCGGAACCCGACATATAAATATCAAAACTCTTTTTGGGATTATTCATGCCATGCCAAATGAAATTGGCATGGATATGGCATTAGAATTACTGAATCTTCCCCTTGAAGGAACTCACCATAGAGGAGGAGATGATGCTTGGAATATAGCCGGTATTTTATCGAAATTAATATTACAAAAAAGAATAAATGTAACACTAGGCGCAAGTTAAAAACTTAAACTCACCCATTCGTTATGCCCGCCGAAACACCAGCACCCACATCACTTCCATCCAGTCTCTTAGGTTAAGCAGAGGCTGATATCGAGTTACACTTCTTTGAGCTTAGACTAGAAGTATCTGAAGTGTAGCATCACAAAAGTTAAATGGTATTAGTATAAGTTAGCTTAAAATAAAATTGGGGCAACAACCTGTGGAAAAATATTATCAATAGCTGCAATACTACTCATCTTGTTCCCCATAAAATAATTTGTTTTATATTTATCAATTAAAAAAAAATCGCAAATATAATGAACGCTTTCTAGAGAGGATATTTCCTGCTGACCCCAGCTAGACCAATTAAATAAAAGTAGATAAAATCTAGAAGCAAAATTCTTTTAGTGTCTTAGTAGTCCTGAGTCCTTAGTCAAGAGGTAGTAGGTAATAAGTGGTCATCCTTACCAACTACCCACCACCCATGACCCACTACCCACTATCCATGAGCAAGAAAACTATTTGCCTAGTTTTAACTTTGTTTCTGGTGGCCTGCGGTGCAACCGGAAGCAAGATTACACCTACACCTGAGGCTGGAAAAGCCGGGACTTTTAAAGTAGCAATGCTTTTTCCTGGCCCTATAAATGACAAAGGTTGGAATCAATCAGGTTACGAAGGGCTGAAATTGATTGAAAAAGAACTTGGGGCTGAGGTGGCTTATACTGCTAGCGTTCCTGAAGCTGATGGTGAGAAACTTTTTCGTCAATATGCCCAAAAAAGTTTTGATTTCCTCATCAGTCATGGTGATGAATATCGCGACGCCGCCGAAACAGTTGCCAAAGATTTTCCTCGCACTAAATTTGCCCTCATGAGCAGTTATGCCGGTAACAATAAAAACGTGGGTGCTTTGGCGTTTCGGAGTGGGGAAGTGGGTTATCTAACTGGGGTCGTTGCCGGACTCAAAACCAAAACTAAAAAAGTTGCCTTTATTGGCGGTCAAGCATATCCAGTGATGGAAGAAGAGGCTATCTTATTTAAACGGGGTGTCCGGGCAACGAAACTGGACAGTACAGTTTCTATCAAGTGGCTTAACAGTTGGTCAGATGCGGACAAAGCTAGAAAAATTGCCCAAGAGCAAGTAGCAGCAGGAACTGATGTTTTAGTCGTTGATGCCGATAGAGCCAATATAGGTGTTATTAAAGTAGCTGCCCAAAGTAAGGGCGTTTACGTTATCAGATGGAGACATGCCACCAATGAGATTGAAAATCAGCACAAACTGGCTCCAAAGACGATTGTTACCAGCGTTATCCAGCAGGTGCCTATGTTAATGCTGGAGGGAGCAACTTTGGTACAACAGGGGCGATGGGAAGGCAAGCAATACAAGTTTGGGCTGCTAGAGGAAGTCCAAGATTTAGCTCCTTTTTATGGCTCGTTAACTCCAGAGCAAGAAGCTTTCGTCGCTTCTGTTAAGCAAGAGATCGTCACTGGCAAAATAGATGTTTCACCCTAGAGGCAATTTACATCGCTTCTGTAGGGGCTTTAAACAATTGCGAATCAGCGGGTGCAACTTTCTGAGCTAGGAGGCACGATGAACAAAAGAAATCGCAACAGTGCTTCGCATCAAGCTAATACAGGTATAAATTTACCTTTATCTTGGCTTTCTTCAATTGCAAATCAGCTGAGATACGGTCTGGTCTTGCTAGTCGTTTCAACACTATTGCTCACTTCGGGAATTTTAATCTATCTAAGCTTTCAAGCTCAATTGCAACAAGTAGAAATTGCCCAACAAGAGCGCAGTCATGCGGCTGCTGGGGAAATCAATGCTTACTTGGATGACTTGCAGCGGAAACTAAGCTATTTAGCGAGAGTGCAAGGATTGACCGATCTTTCGCCTGAGATTCAAGATAGATTTCTGGAAGCGTTAACCCGCCACAATAGTGCTTATGAAACAGTGGCAATTTTTAATAATAAGGGTAATATTGTTTCTTCCTCTTCGCCTTATGGTAAAGCAATTTTCTATCAAGAAGAAGCTTCTACATCATTTTTACAAGCTTTTAGACAACAGGAAGATTTTGTCAGCCCCGTTAGAATTGACCCTAAGACTCACTTGCAGACGGTCATCTTAGCTGTGCCCATTCGCAATCAACAGGATGAAATTAATGGCGTTTTAATGGCTTGGATCAATTTAAAGTTTCTCTGGAATGTTCTCTCTCACACCAAAGTAGGGAAGACGGGTTATGCTTATGCGATCGATAATCGCAATTATTTAATTGCTGAGAAAGGAAAATCTCCTGAAAATTTTAATCTGAAAGACCTCTCAGACTACCCATTCATCCAAAAATTAACTAAATTAAATGGTGCAAAACGGCTGACTACTTATCAAGGTTTGCGAGGTGTTGAGGTAGTGGGAGCCATTTCTACCATCCGGACTGGGCGCTGGAAGGTGGTGGTAGAACTACCCACCGTTGAAGCCTACGCTCCGGTGCGAAAAATGCTTTTGGTGATGGGGATAGCATTGAGCGTGGCGATGCTAGTGGCGATTGAGCTGGGTTGGTTCTTCTCCCGGCAAATTGTATTACCTTTGCAGCGTTTAACAAAAGCAGCAGCCCAAATTAGTGGGGGAAATCTAGATACGGAAGTCACAGTTAGACAAGGCAATGAATTGGGGGTATTAGCGACCACTTTTAATGAAATGACGTCTCAATTGCGGGGACTCATTAAAGATTTGAGGAAGGAGCGAAATTTTGTTTCTGCCATCCTTGATACGGCTGGTGCTTTAGTGGTAGTTCTCGATTGCCAAGGACGAATCATCCGTTTTAATCGAGCTTGCGAGAGAACAACTCAATATTCATTTGAAGAAGTCAAGAACAAGTATTTCTGGGATTTATTTATAATTCCGGAGGAATTGGAACCCGTCAAAACTATCTTTAAAGCTCTTCAATCAGGGGAATTTCCTAAGACTAATGAAAACTACTGGGTAACGAAAGATGGAAGCCGAAGACCGATTGCTTGGTCGAATACGGTTCTCGTCGATGCGGATAGCTCAGTTAATTACATTATCAGTATTGGAATAGATATCACCGAACGAAAACGAGCGGAAGAAGCTCTGACGCGAAGTGAGGAATTATACCGCACGCTTGCAAGAAACTTTCCGAACGGCGCAGTTTTCTTATTCGATCAAGACCTCCGTTACACGATTGCTGAAGGTGCAGGATTAGCTGCGATTGGTCTTTCTAAAGAGTTGTTAGAAGGAAAGATGCTTTGGGAGACATTACCTCGTGAAACTTGTGAATTGTTAGAGCCGACTTATCGGGCAGCGCTGGCAGGAAAAGCCACTGTTATTGAAGTTCCTTACAATAATTCGTCTGATAGCGATCGCGCTGCTTCCCGGATCTATCTTTTGCACGCACTTCCCGTCAAAAATGAGGGCGGAGAAATTTTTGCGGCAATGGTGATGACGCAAGACATTACCGATTGGAAGCAAGCAGAGGAGAAACTACGCCAAGAAAGAGACTTTAACACCACGATTGTCCAAACTTCTCCAGCTTTTTTTGTGGCTATCAATCCGGATGGCACCGTCAGGATGATGAATGACGCAATGCTTCACGCTCTTGGTTATACCTTTGAGGAGGTTTTAGGAACTGATTATCTTTCAACTTTTATTCCCCAAAGCGATCGCGCAATCGTTTCTGAAGTCTTTGAGCATGTCATCCAACTACAGCAACTGCCTCAAAGGCACAACTACGTGCTTACCAAACAAGGCGAAAAACTGCTAGTAGAATGGCACGGAAAGTCGGTTGCGAAAGAAAATGGGGAACTTGACTTTTTCTTTGGGTTAGGAATTGATATTACCGAGCGCCAGCGTGCAGAAGAGGCGCTGTTACTCTCGGCGGAGCGCGATCGCTTGTCGGGCGCGATGGCACTCCGGATTCGACAATCACTCGATATTCAGCAAATTCTAGATACTACTGTGATAGAAGTCCGAAATTTTCTCTTAGCAGATCGGGTTTTTATCAGTCGTATTTATAGCAATTTTGAGGTGGTTGCGGAATCGGTCGCTCCCCCTTGGCGACCTGTTTTGGGATGGAGTCCCACAGATGAAGAACATATGCAACAAATCAGAGCGATGTTTGAGAATAAAACTATCCACGTTGTCAAAGATACTTCTCAAATAGAGCTTTCTTCAGCCATTTCTCAAGATTTTTCCAATTATCACATCAAAGCTTATCTGGCTGTACCGATTCTTCTGAACGACGAGCCGTGGGGAATCCTGATGGTCGATCAATGTACAACCCCGCGTGACTGGAAACAATTGGAAATTGATTTGCTTTCATCGCTGTCAACTCAAGTGACGATCGCCATTCAGCAAGCAAAACTCTATCAACAAGTACAGGATCTCAATGCTAGTTTGGAACGTCAAGTTGAGACGCGCACTGCCCAACTTATTCAAAAAATGGAGGAACTCAAAGAGCTGAACGAACTCAAAGATGAGTTTCTTCATGCAGTTTCTCACGATCTTCGCACGCCGATTATGGGAATGTCCTTGGTAGTGAATAACTTGTTGAATAAGCCAGGAGACACGATTCCCATTCCTCGCTCAATTTTAGAGCGGATGATCCAGAGTAGCGATCGCCAACTGGGTTTAATCAACTCTCTCCTCGAAGCGCATTCCAGCGAAGTTCGCGGTGTTGTCCTCCAATATGAGTTTGTAGAATTGAGTACGTTGATTCAAGCGATCGCAGAAGACTTAGAACCGCTGCTATCAAAACATCAAGCGTCGCTGATAAATCGAGTTCCCGACGATTTACCGGGCGTGACAGCCGATCCATTGCAGCTAAGACGAGTTTTTGAAAATCTGCTGACTAATGCTCTGAACCATAACCCACCCGGACTTCGCATCACCTTGGAAGCCACCATAGAAGAAGAGATGATTCATTGCACCGTTGCTGATAACGGGATCGGGATGACTCCAGAAGCGTGCGATCGTCTTTTCGATCGTTATGTTCGAGGAAACCGCGCCCGTTCTGCTGGCATCGGTCTAGGGTTATATCTTTGTCGGCAAATCATCACCGCTCATGGGGGACAAATTGGTGCCATTAGCGCCCCCGGAACTGGAGCAACTTTCTGGTTCACATTACCTTTAGCAACCTCACCAGAGGCAGAAAAAGCTGGTTAGTTCATCGTCATTATTGCGTTACCACTGACTAATGACCGATCGCTAAAAATCACCCAATCGGGTGAGTCACCTGCACGAAGGCGATCGCCAGTGCTTATTGTAACTTGGAATAAGACTGAATAATACTGAAAATGAAGGGTGAGTGCAATGTTGAAAAAGAAATTCTTGGCTCAGAGAACTCAATCACGTGCTGCTCATCAATCAGTTTTTCAGTGTCATCCCATATCTAGGAAGGACATGGTTTCTGATTTAAATTATTTACAAGCTTTACGGGCTTGCTGTCGAGATGAAGCAGCTTTTGAACAGTTAAAGCTGCTCCTGAATTTAGAGGGAGAAAGTGTTGAAGAAATAGTCAGCCAAACTCAAACACAAGTCGATTCAGATTTTCAGTTCCCAACTGTCACCCATTCCTGGGAAAATCTTTTACCCGCAGAAATTCCCCTGTCACAAAGTGACCCAACACTTGAAAAAGTGGCAGCAAATAAGCTGGGAATTATTTTTCAGCTTCTCAATTGTGATGATTCTCGCTGGTTACTATTTGCCCATTCCGGTTGCCAAGAATTCTTAGAATTAGCATCTTATTCAGCTTATACAGACCCACCTCTGCTATGGAACCTGATCCATCCTGACGATCGGGAAGCTTATGAACAATCATTAGTTATTTCGGCAGCGAATCTTCAACCTTGGATATGGGAAGGTCGTGTGATTACCAAATCGGGCAACCTCAAGTGGATGCAAACTGCGGCTCGACCTATTTTGCAAGGAAATAATGACATTTATTGGAATGGTTTACTGATAGATATTACCGAGCGCAAGACTCGCGAAGAGGCACTCTTGCTTTCGGAAGAAAAGTTTTCTATAGCGTTTCGTTATAGCCCTGATGCTATGAGTATTACAACCTTCAATGAGGGGCGTTATATTGATGTAAATGATAGCTATCTCCGCCTTTGTAATTATAAAAAAGAAGAAGTTATTGGTTGTACCTCACTTGAAATCAATGCCTGGGTGAATCCAGAAGATCGCATTAGGATGCAACAGATGTTGCGGGAACAGGGAGCGATTCACAACCAGGAATTTGAGTTTCGCAAGAAGTCTGGCGAGGTGGGAATCTATTTATTTTCAGCAGAAATTGTCAACATTAATGGCGAATCATGCTTAGTTTCTGTAAGGAGCGATATTACTGAGAGCAAAGCTGCTGAAGCTTTGGCTCGCGCCACCGCAGAACGCGATCGCTTGCTCTACGAGATTGCCTTGCGGATTAGGCGATCGCTCGATTTGAATGAAATTCTCAACACCACAGTTGAAGAAGTTAGGCAGTTTTTGCACGCGGATCGCGTGTTTATTAGTTACTTTGATGAAAAGGGGCAAGGTACAACCGTTGCAGAGTCAGTAGATCCTAATTTTCCGTCAATTTTAGGTTGGGTTACGGAGAACGTTGCTTACAAAGAAGTTCAACAAATATTTGAACTCGATCGCATCCGAGTTGTCAACGATACAACAAAAGTAGAAAAATCTGCATTTATCGCTGAATACCACAATCGATATCAAGTCAAAGCTGGCATCGGTGTCCCAATTATGCTAGGAGACAAACTTTATGGCATCTTAATTGCCAATCAATGCTCTGCACCACGGGAGTGGCAGCAGTATGAAATTGACTTGCTCGATCAACTGGGAGTACAGGTAGCGATCGCAATTCAGCAATCTTCTCTCTTCCAACAAGTACAAATGCTGAATGCTAATCTAGAACGCCAAGTAGAAGAACGTACCGCTCAGCTACAGCAGAAAATGCAAGAACTGCAAGAGCTGAACCGGATTAAAGACGTTGTTTTACATACAGTTTCTCACGATCTCCGCACCTCGGTTCAGGGCACTATCATGGTGTTAAATAATCTGCTCGGTTCGCCAGAAGAAAAAGTGACCATTCCTCGCTCTCTTGTAGAGCGAATGATCCAAGGCAACGAACGCCAACTGAGCATGATTAAATCATTAATCGAAACCAATACTAACGAAAATAGAGGGATTGTTCTTCAGCGAGAGTTAGTTCAATTAAATACATTGGTTCCGGCGATTCTCCGAGACTTGCAACCCATGCTGGCGGAAAATCAAGCAACTATCAAAAATATGATAGCGGCAAATTTACCGTTAGTCATGGTCGATCCGTATCAGAGTCAGCGGGTTTTTGAAAACCTATTCACCTATGCTTTAAAACAAAATCCGCCTGGATTGAAATTGACTCTAAAAGCTAAAGTTGATAAGCAGATGATTCGCTTTACCATTGAGGATAATGGTAGAGGAATGAGTCAGCTTGAGTGCGATCGCTTATTCAATCTCTTCGTCCGCGATCCTCAAGCTCGCTGCTCGACTAACATCGGGTTAAAATTGTATCTCTGTCGGCAAATTATTACCGCTCACGGCGGAGAAATTGGAGTGACAAGTCGCCCGAATCGCGGCTCTACTTTCTGGTTTACCTTCCCTTTGGCAACAGCGGAAAGTTAAAACTGCAAAATTAAAAAGTTTAAAGTCTATCTTTTATTTTTAAATTTTTCATAGAGTTACTTGCGATCGCTTCTTCCCCTGTGCCTTACTGGATCTATAGGCAGTAACTCAGCGCAAACATCATGGCAATGCAAGAACTGGCTTCTCGGATTGACGCAGTTAAAGTCTACGCTGCCGGTGCCACTGTGACTCGGATTGCTGAGTTACATCTGAACGTTGGGGAACTGCCAGAACACGTTGAGATACCGGGATTGCCTCTGGCGCTAGATGATAGCAGTGTTCGAGTGAGGATTGAATCTGTAGAGACGCAAAACCCGTCCCCGATTGCCTCAGATGTTCGCATTGGTTTAGCTGTTCCCCCGCCGCAAGAGACACAGAACCCACCCCCGGAGGAGGAATTGCGTGTGGCGACGGCTGAGGTACAACGCATTGAGGACGCGATCGCCCTCATCGAAAAAGAAATTGGCGTCCTCAGTAATCTAAAAGTACCCGATCGCCCCAACGCTCAACCAGGGACAGCACCGCCGCCTTCGCCAATGAACGCTAGACTTGCTTTGGCAAACTTCAGCGAAGAACAAATCCGCGCCCGAATCCAGGAAAAGCGGGAAAATTTGGAAAAATTGCGTCTAGCTCAGGAATATCTTGCCGATTTGCAACAAAAGCAGGCGATCGCTTCCACCGCCAGAAATGCTAGACCTAATGAGCTTCGCAAGACGGTTATTGTCCGTTTGAGTTACGAAGAGTTTACTTTCCCTACCCCTTTTCTACCAGGAGAGGGCCAAAATTCCCCTCCTTCCCTTGTAGAAACGGGGGAAAACGGGTTAAGTTTTTCACGCTTAGTTATCGAATATTTTGTCCCCGGTGCGCGTTGGACACCGACCTATGTTTGCCGCCTAAATAGTGCGGAATCTAGTGCCAGCATTGCCGTCAGGGCGTTGATTTGTCAGCGCACAGGTGAAGATTGGTCAGGGGTAAGATTGGAACTTTCTACAGCCGAACCGATGGGTTGGTGTGCGCTACCGGAATTGCCCTCGCTGCGGCTAGGACGAGTGCAACCAGCGATGAGAAAATCAGGCTGGCGTCGTCCCCCAATCGGTGCAGAGATTCTTTTTGAGGACTACGATAGCCAGAGACCGACAGCTTTAACCGCTGTGTCGTCACAAAGCGCGATCGCGAATTTCTTATACAACTCTCCTCCAGTTCCACCCTTACCCGATCTGACGGCGCAGGATCGCTCTGAAATGTACGCTAGTTATGGGATGGCTATGCCAGCAGCAGCGCCTTGTGCAGACTATATAGAGGAATCACTGGCACCGCAAGTAGAATCCCCTTCCCTAGGAGACCGACTAGCGGCTCACAAAGCACTGAAACGGGCGGCAGCTGCCCCACCAGCAGCACCAGAATTTCTCCAGCGTCGAAGGAGGCAGAACCTGGAGGATACTACAGATGAGAATTCTGTAACCGATTTACTTGCATACGGTCTCATGCGAATGGGCGCAGCAGATGACCAAGCAAAGCGGGGTAAATTGTCGATAGAACAACAGCAGGAAATATATTTAGAAATCCTTCAACGTCAGAAAGTTACGGTTACGTTTAATGTCATGCAGGTCGTGCAACAGGCTTTTGATAACGCCCAAAAATGCCTCTGGATAATGCTTCCTCCCGGTGGTATCCATGTGCGAGACGTTGCAGGTTCCTTCGACTATGCCTATAGCGCTGATGGACGAATTGATGTCCCCTCAGACGGGCAATTTCACTCTGTCGCCCTAACTAGCAACAGTACAGACGTAGATTTGCGCTACATCGTCGTTCCCCGCGAAGATACTAACGTCTTCAGAATTGCCCAACTCCGCAACCCCCTACAAGCACCGCTACTCGCTGGCCCTGCGGATGTCTACGTCGATGGCGAGTACATCTTATCTACAAATATTGCCACAGTTCCACCAAAAGCACAGATGGAATTAGGGCTAGGAGTGGAACAAGCCATCAAAGTTGCTCGAAACACCGTTTATGAAGAAGTTCGTTCTGGCGAAACCATCGTCTCCTTCAACGAACTGCGCCACAAAATTAAAATCGATATTAACAACTATCTACCAAGAATTGCCAAGATTGAAGTACGAGAAAGACTCCCCATTCCCCAAGAAGGAGCAAAAGTAGATATCCATTGCGATCGCGTCTCGCCACCTTGGGAAAAATACGAACAACAAGAACGTAACTCACCCATCAAAGGCGGCTATCGCTGGCAAGTCGAAGTCCCCGCAAAAGAGAAAACTACCCTATCAGTTGATTACATCATTAAAACTTTTGTAGACAGCGAATTGATTGGGGGAAATCGGCGGGAGTCGTAATTTTAATTGAAGATTTGGGCTTACTAAATATATAGCCTAAAGAGAGTAAGTTGTACCGTGGAAAAATACAATCGGCGGGAGTTTATTGTGTATGGCTCAGCCACCGTTTGCAGCCTCTTGCTACTGAGCGTTAGTGCTAGCAGCAAGCCTTCTCAAGCATCAACCAATCCTATTTCCACAAAAATATCAACGAATGAGTATGTTGAAAATAAATGGCAAGAACTCGAACAGCGGTGGCAAGAAATTTTGCAAAAACACGAGCAGCGGTGGCAATACACAGAGCAAACTTGGGAAAACAATCAAATGCCCCCTATCATCCGAATCCGCATGGTTGAGTCTCACCGTTCTGTGTACGATTTAGTTCATCTTATTCAAACTGCTAGAAAACACTCAGTGCTGAGTCAACTTTATCCGTATACCAGTCATTATTGTCTAGGTTTCAGCAGATATACGGAACCGCCGTTTTGGTACGATTGCCCTGCTGCTGTACCCACAGGAAAGGGGCAGTATGAAGTATTGGCTCCTAGTAATTATCAACAGATTATTGCAATCGTTAATGATGCACCAACAGCAATTAGCTTGATAGTTGAAAATTTGCCGCGTAAATATTCTAATCTTTATACTTAAATGCAAAAGCTAAATGATATTAAATCCGGTTGATTATTCAGCATTTGCAAACAACCTCTCCCCGCCATCGCCGATGGCTCCGGTTTCCCTCTCCGTCAACGGAGAGGGGGTAGGGGTGAGGTTCCAAATGATGTCATCAAATCCGGTTGATTATTCAGCATTTGCTTTAGCATTCCCTCAGAAACTCTTCCCGCGATCGCCTGCGGCTCCGGTTCCCCTCTCCGTTAACGGAGAGGGGATAGGGGTGAGGTTCCAAACAATGACGATTTAAATAAATTTGATATGAGGAAGTGGTAAATTATGCAAGCAATTCAAAAGTCGCCAGAAGTTATTCAAGAATTAACGCTCGATGCACCCGTTTGTGTCGTAACACTCTTAGAAGATAGGGCACAGGTGCGACGAATTGGCAAAATTAATTTAACCCAAGGACTGTGGAGAATTCAAGTCCAGAAAGTTGCCCCAGTTCTTTCAGATAAATCTCTTCGGGCAGAGTTTTGTGAGGAATATCCAGAGGCACGGATTGACGATGTTCGCGTTCGCCGCCAGATGTTGGTTAAGGAAACAGATCGACTAGCCAATGTAGAGATGCAAAATTTCGCGTCTCTACAAGCAGAACTGCGATCACTACTTAACTCCTTCAACAATATCAGCGAAGACCGCCAGCACCTCGAATCGTGCTTCGAGCGAGTAAACACCATCCTTGCTAAAGGTTTGCAGGAACTCCCCGTGGATGCGATTTGGGGACAAATTGACCCTAAATCCTGGCGAGAGCAAATTTCTACTTTATTTAAACAATTGCGAGATTTCCGATCGGAAATCTTAAGCAGCTATCACACTCAAGAACAACTACACCAGCAAATTCACGACTTAATTGCCAAAGCAGAAGCCTTATCGCGTCCCGATATGGTCTATGTTGCCAACATCGAAGCCGACTTAATGATTCCCCAAGCGGGAGAGTATGCGATCGCTTTCGACTATGTGGTTCCCGGTGCCATGTGGCGACCTTGGCACCAAGCACGCCTTCTCCTCGACGAAAAACCGACGCTCTCTTTCCGCTTCGATGGCTGTGTCTGGCAACGCACGGGAGAAGATTGGAAAGACGTAGATTTAGTCTTTTCAACCGCCCGCGCATCCTTGGGAACTGAACCACCCCTGCTGACAGATGACCCTTTAAATGTTCAAGAAAAATCTCAGCAGATAATCATTCAAGCGAGAGATCAACAAGTTCAGACAACCGGACTCGGAACTGGCACCGCCCCCACTACCATTGATTTACCCGGCGTTGATGACGGCGGCGAAGTCCGCAACCTACGCAGCCAGACGAAAGCAACGATTCCCTCCGATGGTCGCCCTTACCGCGTTGCCATCTTCTCCTTCGACTCTCCCGCCTCTGTAGAGTATGTCTTGATGCCAGAATTATCCTGTCAAGTCATCCTTAAGAGCGAACAGACAAACACTTCTAAATTCCCGATTCTAGCCGGACCCGTAGATTTAGTGCGGACTTCTGGCTTTATCGGTCGCACCTCAGTTTTATTTATTTCGCCTGGAGAGAAATTCGCGTTGGGATGGGGAGCGGATAATGCAATGCGCGTACAGCGCACCCAAACCCAAAAAAGAAAACAGGAGCATCTGACTAAATGGAATACGGTTACAACTACAACAACATTGTTCCTTTCCAATATTGGTGCAGAACAAAGAGCGATCGCAACCACTGAGCGGGTGCCGGTTTCTGAGCTAGAGCAAGTGAAAGTTGAGGTAATCTCCGATAAAACTACCGACGGCATCCAGGCAGATGAAAATGGCTTTTGCACCTGGAATTTCATCTTAGAACCTTACTCTCAACTCCAGGCATCCTTGGTCTACCAAGTTTCAGCCGCACCGGAAGTACAAGGCATCTAGCGCCAAGATTCCATTGATTGGAGCGACAGGAGAGGGGAACTTTTGGGTGATAAATAATATCACATAATTAAAGAAAAGAAATCTACCCAGCTCCATAACCTCCTCACCATGTCTTTGCCTTCAAGCTCCTCCAAGCGTCTATTTGGACGGTCAATTGCCGCCCTAGCCACCGTCGTCCTCTCCACCCTCAGTGCCGTCAACCCCAGCCCAGCCGCCGTTTTTACTCAAAAAGAAGTTGAACAAGGTAAATTTATCGCCGTAGCTGCCCCATACGGCACGAATAGTCATCAACTGCTAATCCTGGAACAGATATCCGATAAACGGGCCTGTTGGAGTGAAAGTGGCGATCGCCCAACAGCAGTCGATCCGCTGCTACTCAACTTTGACTTCACCGGCATTTGCGGACGCAGTACCGATAGCAACGGCTATTCTATGCGTATGGCGGGGACGGATTTGGGGCTGAAGTACAGTTTCAACTTAGTAAAGCGCGACGGAGAACTCGTCCTCGTCGGTACAAACTTTAGCGATCGCACGGTTCCAACCATAGAAATTGGCAGAACCAACGGACTCAGCGATGGTTTTATGAAAATCAATCTCGATCCGGCGTGGCGGTTCGCCAAAAGAACCTACAACGGGAAAACCCTCGGTCACGTCTATCTTGCTAGCGACCAAGCCGCGCCGGGAATCGACCCTGGCGATATCGCAACGCCTCCCGGAAGTTCCACCTTCGGAGATATCGCCTCAGATGTCTACGCGAAAGAAATTGAACAAGCCGTTGCGCTGGGGTTCGTCGCAGGCTTTAAAGAAGACAACACCTTCCGCCCTCAAGTCGCCTTAACCAGAGAGCAGCTCGTGTCTATGGTGTTGGAATCTTTAACAAAGCTACCAGGAGCCAATGTCACGATCCCAACTCAAGCTGCATCCCGACCCTATCCCGATGTCGATGCCTCGCGCTGGAGTGCCGCTAAAATTAAATGGGCGCGGGATAACAACATTGTCAGTGGCTACCAAGACGGCACCTTTAAACCCACTCAACCCGTCACGAGAGCTGAATTGATGGCAGTGCTGCAACGTGCTGCTGAATTTGGCAAAAATATGCGTGGCCTTAGCCCAGAATTAGCGACCAAAAACTTAGCGAAAACCTTCTCAGACACCGAAAAACACTGGGCTGCCTCGCTGATTAGCCAAATGTCTTCTTATTGCAACGTCGCCTCCCCAGTTAATGAAGTCGGTAGCAAGTTTGAGCCAAACTCTCCGACTCGCCGCAACTATGCAGCCGCTGCCACTCTGCGGATGCTCAACTGCGTCAAAACTGAGTAATCCCGATCGTTTTCTCGCGTCTAATAGGCTCTCAAGATAATTTTGATGGTTTGTTCTAGACGCGATCAATCCTTTCTCTACGACAAATGAATCCTGCCGCTCAACCCTCACTAATTCGTAGACATTTGGTTAAAAAACCTTCGTCACGATTAAAAATCAGCGGGTTCTCTTCGGCACGTAGCGGCTAGTTTTTCTAACAACAGATCCAGTTTTTGCTCGATTTCTCCGGCACACTGTCGATAGGTTGTCAAGTCGCCACCATACGGATCGGCGATTTCAGATTGATCGGGATAGCCAACGTATTTTTTTAAGGTATATACTTTGTCAGCAGCAGCAGAGAAAGCATCAGCGATCGCTTTCTTTTGCCCGCCCGTCATTGTCAGCACCAAATCCGCCCAATCGAAGAGCTGGCGATCCAGCCGCTTCGCTTCATGGTAGTAATCGATACCATACTCCTTCAGGACGCGCTGGGTCTGCGGGGATGCAGAATCTCCCTCAAACGCCACGACGCCCGCCGAGCGCACCTCCACTTCCATTCCTTTCGCTTTTTGGCGGAATAGCGCTTCTGCCATCGGGCTACGACAGGTATTGCCCGTACACACAAATAAAATCCGCATTTGTGACCCTCTCTTTTCTCTCTCGCTGTTGCTCAGCCAATAAAACTGCTGTAGTTAATTCTACGGAAGATTGGGTCTTTTTATTGCATAAACGCGAACAGTCTTTTCCTGAATAATTGTGTCTTTTTCGTAAGTTAAGCCGACTTTCATTGCGACATTCTGAGACGCGATGTTTCCCGGATGGATTAAGGAAATGAGGCGGTTATAACCCAGCTCAAAACCATAATCCCGAATTGCACTAGCCGCTTCGGTTGCCAAACCCTTTCCCCAGTATTCCTTAGCCAGCATATAACCAATCTCGACTTCTTCTTGCCCATCCACTCGCTGCGGTATTAATCCACACCGACCAATAAACTGGTTTTCAGCCTTGTGAATGGTCGCCCACAAACCGAAGCCGTATTTCTCGTAGCAGCTAAATATCCACTCGATGTTGAGCTTAGTTTCTTCAGATGTTCGCGTGTTGGGGAAGAACTTCATCACGACTGGATCGGCAAAAATGGCTGCCAAGTCATCTACATCATCCCATGTGAGATGTCGGAGAATTAAGCGCGGTGTTTCAGTTACAATCATCTGATTTTTGGGTGCCTGTTTCACAAAGTTGAGTTCAACTGATATCTTGCACCAATATCTTGCAATCTTGCACCAACCCGATAACCTGCCCAGAATTCAAATTCTGGGTGAATAAATCAGGTCTATTGAAATAGACTAAAAACCTTAATATTTCTGATTTTTAGCCCGTTTTAACGAAATTAAAGCTATCAGCAAAAAAATTGCTTTCCTTGCGCCTCATTAAACTTCAGTTCTCATGCCGAGAAATGTAAAACGCACTATCTTTGTTATTAGACCTATTTTGACACCGCAAAATGAGGCTGAGGATAACACGGCGACGGTTCGGTATGCTAACGATCGCAAGTACCTTGGTCGTTGCTAAGGACGCGATCGCATCCCGCATCGCGAATGCAAACCTTACAAAAAATATTTTTATGCAAACAAGCCCTAAGACTTCCACCGCAGTCGCGAAAACCCAGGAGCCTGGTCGTATTGACGTGACGCTGCGAATCAATGGTAAATCGCACACTTTGCAAATAGAACCGCGCGTGACGCTACTGGATGCACTGCGCGAACGCATCGGTCTGACAGGCACCAAGAAGGGTTGCGATCGCGGACAATGCGGTGCGTGTACTGTGTTGGTCGATGGACGGCGCATCAACTCGTGCCTGACCTTGGCGGTGATGCAGGAGGGCGCGGAAATTACAACGATTGAAGGTTTAGCTCGTGGCGATGAACTTCATCCCATGCAGGCGGCTTTCATTAAGCATGACGGCTTTCAGTGCGGATATTGTACGCCCGGTCAGATCGTGTCTGCGGTGGGTCTATTAGCAGAAGGTTGCCCGACATCCGATGAGGCAATTCGGGAGTGCATGAGCGGCAATCTCTGTCGCTGTGGTGCCTATCCTGGCATTGTTGCCGCTGTGCGCGAAGTTCATCAGACGCAGACTAGCAATGGGTAGCCGGGAAGCATGAGCAATTCCGTCGTTTCACCAATCAATTGCATACCCGCAGCTTTGCCCTGAAATCAATTTCGGGCTAATCGCTAAAGTTAGCTAAAGCTAACTGGATATGGATTTCAACGGGTTGAAATAGGTTTGAGCGGTGAAGCCGGAAATTTATTTCATGGCTCTTAAGTCAGTGCCATTCAACTTAAACCCATGCACAGGAGTTTTAATGAAACCTTTTAGTTATGTGCGTGCTACTGAAAAAGGCGCAGCCATTCAGACAGTTGCGGGGGATCGGGCAGCAAAATTTATCGCAGGCGGCACTAATTTAATCGACTTGATGAAAGGAGGCGTGGCGCAGCCTGACCAACTGGTGGACATCACCCGGCTACCCTTGGCAGACATGGCGGCAATCTCGAATAGCTTACGCATCGGGGCGATGGCACGCAACAGCGACGTGGCAAATAATCGGTTGGTGCGCGATCGCTATCCGTTACTGTCTCAAGCGTTACTCGCTGGCGCGTCGCCGCAACTGCGGAATATGGCAACCATCGGCGGCAACTTGATGCAAAGAACCCGCTGCTACTACTTCAACGATTCGACGATGCCGTGCAACAAGCGCGAACCCGGTTCCGGTTGTTCGGCGATTGAAGGGTACAACCGCATTCACGCGATTTTCGGTGCCAGCGAACAGTGCATTGCAACGCATCCTTCGGATATGTGCGTGGCGCTGGCAGCCCTTGATGCCGTAGTGCGTGTTGAGGGGCCGAACGGAGAGCGACAAATCCCCATCAGTGACTTTCACCGCTTACCGGAAGATACGCCTCAAATCGATACGATGCTTCAACATGACGAACTAATCGTTGCGGTGGATTTGCCAAATTCACCCTTTGCCGAGCGATCGCACTATTTAAAAGTACGCGATCGCGCTAGTTATGCCTTTGCCCTGGTTTCCGTCGCCGCCGCCCTCGATATCGACAACGGCACCATTAAAGCGGCGCGAGTCGCGATGGGAGGCGTCGCACATAAGCCGTGGCGGGCGGTTGAGGCGGAGAAAATTCTGGTTGGTGCAAAAGCGAACGAGCAAACCTTTGCAGCAGCAGCAGAGGCAACAGTTCGGGAAGCCCAACCCCAAAAATACAACCGATTCAAAGTTGAAATGGCAAAACGAGCGATCGCTCGGGCACTCACAAAAGCAGCAGGAGGCACAGTATGAGTCAATCTGAGAATGCAACCAACCAAGCTGTGGGTAAGCCAATGGATCGGGTGGATGGACGCCTGAAAGTGACGGGTGGTGCCCGCTACTCGGCGGAAATCCCTGTAGAAAATCCCGCCTATGCCGTCTCTATCGGCAGCGCGATCGCCTGCGGACGCATTAAAAGCATCGACACCCGTGCGGCGGAACAGTCCCCTGGTGTACTGAGTATCTTGACGCACCTCAACGCGCCTAAACTCCGCCCGGTGCCCACCTTGTTCGGGGGTGGGGCTGCTGCCGAAAACCGCCTGGTGCTGCAAGAAGCGGTTGTACATCACATCGGTCAGCACATCGGCGTTGTTATTGCCGACACCCTAGAAAACGCCACCCACGCCGCATCCCTCGTCCGCATTGATTACGACGTCGAAACGCCGGTGGTGGAGATGGAAAAGGCGCAGGCATACGTGCCGAAGTCCGTGTTTGGCAAACCGCCAGAGACGATACGCGGCAATCCGACGCAAGCTTTAGCCGATGCTGAAGTGCGGATTGAAGAAACTTACCGGACGCCCACCGAACACCACAACCCGATGGAGACGCACTCGACAACTGCCGTGTGGGAGGGCGATCGCCTCACCATTTACGACGCCACGCAGTCTAACTTCGGCGTGCGTCAGGCAATGGCGACGACGTTCGGCATCCCCGACGAGAACGTGCGCGTCGTGTGTCAATTCATTGGCGGCGCGTTTGGCGGCAAAGCTATGGTTTGGCCCCACGTCACGCTAGCCGCCCTCGCTGCCCGCCAGGTACGTCGTCCCGTGAAATTAGTTTTAACCCGCGAACAGATGTTCACCGTGGTTGGGCACCGGGCAGAAACCGAGCAACAAGTCGCACTCGGCGCAACCCGCGACGGTCGCTTGACTGCGATCGCCCATCGGGGCATCTCCCATACTTCAACGTTCGAGGAATTCCTCGAACCGTACACTGTGGGAACCCACATGATGTACGCCACTCCCAACTTGCAAGCAAAGCAAAGTCTCGTCCGTCTCAACAAGGGAACGCCGACCTTTATGCGTGCCCCCGGCGAAAGTCCGGGAATGTTCGCCCTGGAATCGGCAATGGACGAACTCGCTTATGCCGTGAAACTTGACCCAATTGAGTTGCGCCTCCGCAATCATGCAGACATAGATCCCAGCAATAACCTGCCTTGGTCGAGCAAGTCGCTCAAAGAATGTTACCAACTCGGCGCAGAAAAATTTGGCTGGTCGCGGCGCACTCCCGAACCGGGTTCGATGCGGGACGGTCGTTACCTAATCGGTATGGGAATGGCAAGCGCCACGTACCCCGTGAATCACTTCCCGGCTAGCGCGAGAGTCCGCATCCTGCAAGACGGCACCGCCTTAGTGCAAAGTGGTTCCCAAGAGATGGGGACGGGTACGGCGACGGTGATGGCGCAAGTCGCCGCTGACGCCCTTGGTTTGCCGGTTGAGCGAGTGCGATTTGAGCTGGGAGATACCCAATTGCCCCGCGCGCCGATATCGGGCGGATCGGCGACGATGGGAAGCGTGGGGACTGCCGTGCATGAAGCGGCGCAAGCAGCCCGTAGGAAGGTACTGGAGTTGGCACGCACGGATGCTAGTTCGCCGCTTTACAACGTCCCGGAAACAGACATGGCGATTGAGGGCGGACGCCTGTTTCGCAAGAGCGATCGCAACCAGGGCGAAACTTACCAAGCGGTGCTGACGCGCCAAAATTTGCCGCAAGTCGAAGAAAGCTTTGATGCCAAGTTTAACCGCGCCGAGAAGAAGTATTCCATGCACTCCTTCGGCGCTCAATTTGCCGAAGTGCGCGTCGATCCTGACTTTGGCGAAGTGCGCGTAACCCGCTTTGTGGGAGCCTTTGGGGTGGGACAGGTAATCAACCTCAAAACAGCGCGATCGCAAATGATTGGCGGTATCGTCATGGGGCTAGGTATGGCACTACTAGAAGAAACGGTGACAGACTCCCGTACCGGACGCATCGTCAACGCCAACCTGGGTGAGTACCACGTACCCGTCAACGCAGACATCCCCGCAATTGAGTCGTACTTCGTCGAAGAAATCGACCCGCACATTAACCCGATTGGAGCTAAAGGCGTGGGCGAAATTGGCATCACTGGCGTGGCGGCGGCGGTGGCAAACGCTGTCTATCACGCCACCGGGAAGCGCATCCGCGACCTCCCGATTACGCCGGATAAGTTGCTGTAATCTGTCTTAGCACCTAACCCCCCATCCCCTTCCCTACGAGGGAAGGGGAGCCATATTCAAAGCCCCTCTCCGTGTCGGAGAGGGGTTTGGGGAGAGGTCAGCCCGGATTGGCTCAAACTGCAAAGCTCTATATGAAAGAATTACAGGAGATTGTTGCCGCATTTGCAAAAGCCAAAAATTGCGGCAAGACAGTAGCGATCGCCACCATAGTCAAAGTCAGTGGATCTACCTACCGGCGACCGGGCGCTCGAATGCTGATGACTCTAGAAAGTGAGAGAATCGGTTCAATTAGCGGCGGCTGTCTGGAGAATGACGTTTTTGAACGCGCTCAACAGGTCATCGCGTCTGGTAAACCCATGTTGGTGAACTACGATACGACCTCCGACAATGACATCGTCTGGGGGCTGGGACTTGGTTGCAAGGGAATGGTACAGGTGTTGATTGAACGCCTAACTCCAGAGAACGAGTTAAGTCCGATGACCTTTCTGGGAGAGTGTCTGCATCAGCGGCAGGTAGGAGTTCTAGCAACGATATTTCACATTGAAGGTCAAATCAAGGCACAAGTCGGAACCCATTTAATGCTGCATCAAGATGGCACAATTTTCAGTAACCTCGAAGATGCAGATTTGAGTGCAGACATACTCGAAGATGCCCGTGAAGTGCTTGATAAAAATTGCTCGCTTTTTAAAGCGTATCCCTTACTGGGAGGGAAAGCCGAAGTTTTTATCGAAGCGATTCAGCCACCTGTCTCGCTGGTCATTTTTGGAGCAGGTGACGATGCTATCCCGGTTGTACGCTTGGCGAAAGAATTGGGGTGGTACGTAACAGTCATTGATAGCCGACCTGCCAATGCAAAATCAGAGCGATTTCCCAGCGCTGATGAAGTGATTTTGTCTCGCCCAGAAATCGTCAATGAAACCGTAGAAATTGATAAGCGCACGGTAGCTGTGGTAATGACCCATAACTATCTGCACGACCTAGAAATCCTGAAAACACTCTTGCCTTCTTCCGTGCAATATTTAGGCATTCTTGGCCCTAAAAGAAGAACCGAACAGTTACTTTTGGAGCTAAAAGAAGGGGGAATGCATCTGACAGAAGCCCAACTTCACCGCTTGCATGGCCCTGTTGGACTGGATATTGGCGCTGATACACCGGAAGCGATCGCACTCTCAATTGTGGCGGAAATTCAAGCAGTTCTCGCCAATCGTTCCGGCGGGTTATTAAGAAACCGCCAGGAACCAATCCACAACCGGAGTACCGGATGAATGCGCCTGTCGTCGGTTTGATTATTCTCGCCGCAGGAGCATCCACTCGCATGGGGACGCCAAAACAACTGCTGATGTATCAAGGGCGCAGCTTCCTCCGCCACACCGCAGAAGTTGCGATCGCTTCTCTCTGTCAACCCATCGTTGTCGTTTTGGGTGCAGATGCGGAACGAATGAAGCCGGAAGTTAACTTATTACCCGTCCAAATCGTAGAAAACCCACAGTGGGCGGAGGGGATGAGTTCTTCGATTCGGGTGGGTATTGAAGCGCTGAGTAATTTAAATCAGAACATAGAAGCCGTTGCGATCGCACTTTGCGACCAGCCTTTCATTTCTTCCCAACTACTCAATCAAATCGTGGAAGCTTATCAGGTGACGCGCCGACCGATTATTGCTTCAGAGTATGCAGGAAGCTTGGGCGTACCCGCTTTGTTCAGCCGCGCCTTGTTTCCAGAACTCACGAGCCTAAAAACGACCGAAGGCGCAAAAAAAATCATTAAAAAATACTCACCCGAAGTCTTTCGCATCCCCTTTCCGGAGGGTGCTATCGACATTGATACCCCAAAAGATTACCAGAAATTTCAAGCGATCGCTGATGAGTATCTACAAAGCAGGACTGGTATTTAACAAATATAGCAATCCTAAATGAGTTGTAAACTTCTCTCTCTTCTCTTCTCTTTCTCTGTGTTCTCTGCGTCTTGGCGGTTCGTTTTTCCCCCAAATCACATAGGACTGATATATCAAGATGAAAGATGATGCATTTTTACTTTTTAAAGCATTTTCTCCATGAACACAGTACAAGGACTCGTATTGTATCGCTCAATAAAATAGAAGCCGAGCCGCTGATAAAGCTTCAGAGCTTGTGCTTGTTTTTGTTCATCAATCGTATCCAGCCTGACTTTCTTATAACCTGTAATTCTGGCAAAATCTAAGAGCATCTGAGCCATTTTCGTCCCCAACCCTCGTCCTCGATAATCTTTAAGAAACCACATTCTCTTTAGTTCGCAGATGTCGTCGCTCAAACGCCGAATTGCGCCACTGCCAACAACCCGCTCCTCATCAATCAGCACCAAGAATGTGCCCTTATTGTCGAAGTAGTGCGATTGCACGTCATCTATATCAGACATGGCATCATAACGCCTAATCACTTCTTCAGGAAGCTGCCATATTTCCTTGCAAACCGTGATGATTACGCGCTTGACTTCTTCAACTTGGTGCGGTTGTATCGGTTTGATTTCTATCATCTGTTTTCTGCTGTTGCGGATAAACGGGACAGATTATCAGTTTGAGATCCTTAAAGTCGATGTGCAACCGCTGAGTAAAGCCCCACCAAGTGTGAAGGCGGAAAACCGATTGCCAGTTAGGAAAAATGTCTATCTTAAGACGTATCCCCAAGCAAGTGACAAAACATCGTTCCCTGCGTAGACTGAGCGCAAGTCAATCAGGCAAACTTTAACAAAGAAATTAGCGATGAAGATACGACAGTTAGGACAAAGCGATCTCACCGTCTCGGCAATCGGCTTGGGTTGCATGGGAATGTCAGATTTTTACAGCAACCGCGATGATACTGAATCAATTGCCACCATTCATCGGGCGCTGGAGTTGGGGCTAAATTTTCTCGACACGGCTGATATGTATGGGCCATTCAAGAACGAAGAATTAGTTGGACGAGCAATTAGCGATCGCCGCGACTCTGTGGTTCTCGCTACTAAATTCGGCATCGTTAGCAGCGAAGACCCTAACGTTCGCGGTATCAATGGCAAACCGGAGTATGTTCGCTCAGCCTGCGAAGCGAGTTTGCGTCGTCTGGGTGTAGAGACGATTGACCTCTACTACCAGCATCGAGTTGACCCCAATACTCCCATCGAAGAAACCGTCGGTGCGATGGCGCAACTGGTTCAAGAAGGCAAAGTCAGATATTTAGGACTCTCGGAAGCCGGATCGGAAACCTTGCGTCGTGCTTGCTCCGTACATCAAATTACCGCATTGCAGAGCGAGTATTCCCTGTGGAGCCGCGATCCAGAAGACGACATTCTTGCCACCTGTCGAGAGCTTAACATTGGCTTTGTTGCCTATAGCCCGCTCGGACGGGGCTTTTTGACCGGGCAGATCAAAAGCTTTGATGACTTGGCTGCTGATGATTACCGCCGCAACTCACCGCGTTTTCAGGGCGAGAACTTTCAGAAAAATCTGGAACTGGTACAACGGATTGGCGAAATTGCCCAAGAAAAAGGGTGCCGACCAGCGCAGCTGGCTCTTGCTTGGGTGCTGGCGCAGGGTGAAGACATCGTTCCCATTCCCGGAACTAAGCGGCGGCAGTATTTGGAAGAAAATACCGCGGCGCTGGAAGTGAATCTGACACCAGAAGATTTGCAGCGCATCGACGAAGCGGCACCGAAGGGCGTCGCTAGCGGCGGACGTTACCCGGAATCGATGATGAGCATGGTAAACCGCTGACATTTTTGAGCAACGGTTTCTGCTACAAAGATGCTTGTGACAGGTCAAAGTTACTGCGTGCAATCCTGAAAGCGGTTAATTCCGAGCCATCAGATTTTTTGTCCATGCTAAAACTCCCTTCGTTCTACGAGGAAAACCATGAGATACAAGCTATTAGGAAAGAGTGGATTAAGAGTTTCCGAACTCTGCCTTGGCACAATGACTTTTGGTGAAGACTGGGGCTGGGGCGCATCTAAAGATGAAAGCCGCCAAATCTTTGATGCCTTTGTGGAAGCAGGCGGTAACTTTATTGACACTGCCAACGGCTACACAGAGGGCACCAGCGAGAAAATGGTTGGTGAGTTCATTGCCTCAGAACGGGAACGCTTTGTCGTTGCTACCAAATACTCATTTCCCTTGCACATGAGCGTAGGCGCTTCGCCTTCTCGTAGAGATCGCGCGGGCAATCCCAACGGCAGTGGCAACCATCGCAAGAACATGATGCAGTCGTTAGAAGGCAGTCTGAAACGCCTTAAAACTGACTACATTGACATATATTGGCTGCACGCTTGGGACTTCATGACGCCCGTAGAGGAAGTGATGCGTGCCTTCGATGACATGGTACGTTCTGGCAAGGTTCTCTACATTGGCATTTCTGACGCACCCGCATGGATTATTTCCCAAGCAAACACGCTGGCGCAGTGTTACGGCTGGACGCCGTTTGTAGCGCTGCAAGTCGAGTACAGTTTGATTCAGCGGACGCCGGAACGGGACTTGTTACCGATGGCAAAGGCTTTCGACTTGGCAATTACGCCGTGGTCGCCCTTGGGTGGCGGTGTGCTAACGGGCAAGTACAATCAGCGCACCCAGAGCAACAATAGCGAACAGGGGGGCGAACAGGGGCGAATCGGAACGATAGGGGGGAATATTTCCGAGCGGAATTTAGCGATCGCTGACGTTGTGTGTCAAGTTGCCGAAGAAATTGGGCACACGCCTTCACAGGTGGCGCTGGCTTGGCTAAGCGCTCAAAGCAGCGTCATCATCCCGATTATCGGTTCTCGGAAGGTCAGCCAGATCGAAGATAATCTGGCTTGCCTAGATGTCCATCTGACGCCAGAGCATTTGCAACGCCTCAATGAGGTGAGTCAGATCGATCTGGGCTTCCCCCATGACTTCCTGAGTAATGACACGATCCGCGATCGCCTTTATGGCGGCACATTCAACTTAATCGACAATCATCGCAGCTGAAACCAGGGTAAGGAATAAATCAATAAACCCATGCTATTTCCTGATAATTTCCAATGGCGATCTAATTCACCTTGCAGAATTTACGCTAAAGCCAGAGAATCAGGAATGCTTGGGGGAATTGGAGCGGGAATCTGTAATGTTAAGGTTGCAAAATCTAGAACGAAACGATTTTTAAATCTCCCACAAAAATGTATCGCTTAAATAAGGTGAAGTTGCCATGAAAGTTAAATCTGCATATACAAGGCTTCTGGTTACTGATATTGAAGCTTGCTTTCTGTTCTACCGAGATGTAATGCAATTCAAGGTAAATGTAGAAGATTTCACGAGCGGATATGCTGAATTTGAAGCGGGAGATATGAAGCTGGCTTTATTCAGGCGCAAGGAAATGGCAGAGATGATCGGAAACGATCAGAAGCCTTCCAGTGCCGAATGTCAAGACAAAGTTGTATTAATTTTCACAGTACCTAACTTGGACGAAGCCTATCACGAATTAAGACATAAAGACATCGAATTTACTACAGATCCGATGACCAACCCATACTATGGAATGAAGACAGCCTATCTTCGAGATCCTGATGGAAATCTTATCGGTTTATATCAATTTTTAGACTGATATAAAAGAGCCAGTCTGGTTAGCGATGCCTAAGCTTATGATTGCGCGATCGCTATTTGCATTTTGGGCCTGCCGTCAGCATTACAAAAAAAGCGCTGCCCCTGGATAGCAGTTTATCTCAGCGTTCGGAAACCAAAGGCAAACCAAATTCCGCATCCCTCTTAGGTGCGGCTTGCTGACGGACACAGTGCCTTCGATACCTTTAAAGAACTCCTGACACAAGGCGGTGCAGGTTTAATCGAACCCATGTGAAATGAGCCAATATCCTGGCGTGCTACCGATCCGAGAAGAGGGCTTTCCAGCGAATAATGTAGCTGAAGAGAGAAAATCGCAACTTTAATCTGGCGAACTGACTTTTTCCGCCCTTGTTGTCCCAGCGCTAACTATCGGTCTCCAAACCACCATTGCTCCCCTAAATCGAAATATAAAATTACAGTTTTCCATGTTCCGAAATCTGTAAATTGTTCCACAATTAAGGGAACCTCTATTAAGGAATTGTTATGGGCAAGGAAAAGGAAAAGGGTGGCAAAGAAGCCAAAAAGCCTAAAAAGGAATCTGACGGCACTAAGAAGCAGAAGAAAGATCCGAATAGACATGACGGACCACCAGGAGGGAAGTAAACCGAGCTAGACGAGTTCCGTCTTCATATGACCCGCCCCACTTGTAGGATACGGTTGGCATCCCGATCTAACCTCTCCCTAGCCCCTTTCCCTGCTAGGGAAGGGGCTAGGAAATTCGATTTGCCAAGCATGGCGTTTTAAGTTGATAGCCACGACCTCATTTGCTTACAACATAATCAAACCCAACCTCGCACCCAGAGTCACCGCCTCAGTTCGGCTGGAAGCGTTGAGCTTTTGAAAGATTGATGATACGTGAAACTTGACGGTATGCTCAGAAATGCTCAACTGCTTGGCGATATTCTTGTTCCCCATTCCCAGCGCCAGCATCCCTAAAACTTCGATCTCCCGTGGTGTCAGCGCCTGAATCGGGGAAGCAGGGAGTCGGCGTGCGGAGGACTCTCTGAGAGGCAGCAGAGAATCCATAAAGTCTGGATGCAGCACCATCAGCCCCAGCGCTGCTGTCACCACAGTTGCGACAATTTCCTCAGCCGTTGCCGTTCGCGGTAAGATTGCCCGCACGCCGACTTGCAAAACCGACTCTAGCCAAGTGCTGTGGGGGTTGTTCGCTAAGATGACAAGTGCCGGAGATTCTGCACCAAGCGCGAGTAATTTCTCTTCAGCCGGATCGTCATCTGAGAAGGAATAATCCAGCAACACCACATCGGGTTGTCGTTCCTCAAGCAGCTGCACCAGAGTGTCTGTGCTAGACGAACTACCGACGATTTCCAGCAACTCAGAGGTGCGGATGATGCTCTCCAACCCCGCACGCACGATGGGATTTTCGGCTGTCACCACGACCGAAATCACGCTGACTTCACCTCTGGAAAGGCTGGTTCGCCAGTGTCTTGAGGAGCCGATGCGATCGCGTAGCACCGTCTCCCAGAACGCAGAAATTCCAACGCTAGCGGCTTTCCCGGTTCGGCATCCTTGAGAATGCTGAGCAGATCCTCAGGAGTATGAAAAGATTCACCGCCCACGGCTATTAGCACGTCGCCCATTTGAAGACTCACCGAGGCAGCTAAACTCCCCGGAGCAACTTCCAACACCAATAAGCCTAAAACGCGCTGATTTTCTAACCAAAGCAGCACGGGACGGAGAGTGACACCCAGAGAGAGTGGGCGATCGCGTTTGAGAAACCGTTCGACTCTCTTACTGGGGATTGCCAACGCTAACCCATTGGCAATCATCGTGTTAATTGCGATCGCTCGCCCCCGTGCATCGGCAAGCAAACCCCCAGAATTTCCGGGTGCTAGCCGAATATCAGCCTTCACCCATCTTTGAGTGCTGAAGTCATCGGTGGCGTTAGTCGCGTGGATAATGCCCTTGGTGAGTGCTCCGACTAGACCCAGAGGATTTCCCACTGCCAGCACCAGTTCGCCGACTCGGAGAGCCTCAGAGTCGCCAACCGTGACGGCGGGAAGGTCAGTTGCCTCAACCTTGAGTGCTGCTAAATCCTGTCTGGAGTCGATATCAGTGCGGATAGCCTCAATGACTCGTCCATCCCAAAGTTCCACAATTGCCCGGTCGAAAGGGGCGACATGAGCGTTGGTGATAATCAAACCTTGAGAATTCCAGATTGTACCCGATCCGCCACCCCCGCCACTGCTGCGGACTTGTACGGTACAACGGCGTAGTTGTTCGGCGATTTGCGACAACTCCAGGGCAATCTCTGCACTTGCACCTGTATTTTCTATAGTTGCGATCGCGAAGCGCTGACTGGTCAAGTTCGCCATCTTAATCCTCCCTCGCCGGTCGTTCGCCAACGATGAGTGTGACTTCCAGGGGCGCACCCCCCCGAATCATCTGCACTTTCAGGCTTTTTCCGACGCTTTCCGTCCCCAACATCGCCTGCACGTTCTCCGTGTCGCTGACCGGATTGCCATCGATTGCGACTAACACATCGCCAATCAGCACCCCAGCTTTATCCGCAGGGCCATTCGGCTCAACGTTGACAACAATCACCCCACCATTAGAAGCCAGAGAAAGCGCACTCTTAAGCGTATCCGGCAAGCGAACCGGCTGCATTCCCAAACCCAGGTAGCCTCGTGCAATCCGTCCTTTTGAAAGCAACTGATTGACTACCCGGTTCACCGTAGACGCGGGAATGGTTAAAGCCATATTGCGAGGCCCGGAGGTGTTCATGCCTGCAACTTTACCGGCTGCATCGACCATCGGCCCGCCGGAGAATCCGGAGTAGAGGGTTAAATCGAGACGCACAAATCGATCGATCGAACCACCGCTCATACTACGCCAAGCATCCCCAATCGCGCTCACCACACCCATAGAGGCACTCACGCCGTTCTCAGTCCCTCGTCCGAGTGCAAGTGCCAGATGACCAACCTTTAAAGTTGCCGCATCGCCAATTTCCGCAACCGGGAATTCGATGTTTTCTAGCTTCAGGACAGCGACATCGGTGCTAGCGTCACGCCCCAGGATGGTAACGGGGACTGTCCGACCATCGGGTAAGGTGACGGTGATTTCCTCTTCGCGCTTGATGGTTTCGTCAGAGGTGACGATGATACCGGGTCGCCAGTGGATACCGCTTGAGGAGGAATTCCGCCTTAGCCATCCTCTTCTCCCGTGGGAGGTTCGCCCATTGACTGCAACAACTGAGGCACCGACTCGCTCAACAGTATCGGCTAAATTGTTGGACAGAGCCAGCAAGGTGCTGGATATCTCCGATGAAGATAAAGACATTCCATTTCTCCCATGCGATCGCTTTTACGGGATAACTGCCAATCCGGTTCGGTAAACTCCCTCAACCCCTCTCCATCTCTCCCTAACCCTCCTCGCGGGGGTAGAGAAGCGGGTTCGGGGGTGAGGTCTGCCCGATTTAAACCGAATTGCCACTTCCTGCTGATATCGTGCCGTTTTCAAAAGACGGGCGGCATCGGAGAAATGGGGAGAACCCACCCTAGAAAAATGGCTAGGGTTGCGTGTATTCCTAATTACAAGCCAACTTTATGAGGGCTAACTCCTCTGGCAGAACGCTACCCCGCACGAAGGTAGTTCTTAAGAACGAGGTAAGCTGAGAGCGGTTTCTCCAACATAGACAGCAGGCAAGTCATGAAGAACGCAAAAAAAGTCTATGGAACCAACAGAAACCAATCCATCCCAAAAACCGGCAGACAAGAACTCCAAGCCAATTACTCAGGTACAACGAGATAGTGTAATTACCTCTGAAGACTTGCCTCCGAAGGCATTTCGCATCAGCCTGACGATAGCAACTCTGGCGATTGTGTTGCTGTTTTTTGGCTTTTACTTCGGCATCATTAATGTTTAGAGTATTGCTAGCAAGATGAGCTACTTTGCATTTCACCTTGTCTTTATCCTGCCACCAATCCTCTTTCTAGCATGGGTTCAACGCCAACCTCTAGCTGGTATCGGAGGACTAAGAGCGTGGTTAGGGCTACCCCTGATTGCGCTGATTGCCCTGATTTATACGACACCGTGGGACAATTACCTGGTTTGGCACGACGTATGGAACTATGGCACGGATCGGGTGGTGGGTACGATTGGCTACGTGCCCGTTGAGGAATATTTATTCTTCATCCTTCAGCCACTTCTAACAGGTCTGTGGCTGTACTGGTTGTTTCCTCTCACAACTGAGCCAGCACAGGAGGAGGATTCTCCTTGGCTGCGAGCATCTGGCATCGTTTTCTGGCTCGTTCTCAGCATTGCGGGAGCTTTTATGTTGCAGTCGGAGAAGACTGTGTACATGGGGCTAATTTTAGCTTGGGCATGCCCCATACTGGCGCTACAGTGGGGAGTTGGAGCAAAGCAACTCTGGGCCAGAAAAGATGCTTGGCTGATTGGCACTCTAATCCCCACAGTTTACCTGTGGATAGCCGACCGCATTGCCATCGGACAGGGCATTTGGAGCATTTCTGAGACCTATAGCATTGGATTTAAGCCGTTTGGGTTGCCGATTGAAGAGGCGACATTCTTTTTAATCACGAACCTGCTAGTGGTGCAAGGACTTTTACTGTTTCTATTGGTGGGGAAGATGCGATCGCTTCTACCACTCATCTCTTTCCCGATTCTCAATAATGGGCGACCAGAACTTCCAAAAGCTCTTGCTCAGGTAGAGTCTGGAAACGAAACGTTTTAAGACGGTTGCCTCTATTTTCCACATCACCTTTTAGGAGTAAAACCGAGATGCCTATTAAGGAATTTTTAGAACAAATTTCTGACACGGTATGGGAAATTCCGGTTTCCTACAAGGAAGGGATGCGCGTTCCCGCCCGGATTTATGGGACAGAGAAGATAATTTCCGAATTAGATGAAGCGGTTTACGACCAAGTTACGAATGTCGCGACGCTGCCAGGAATAACCAAATATGCTTTGTGTATGCCTGACGGACACTTTGGCTATGGTTTTCCGATTGGTGGCGTGGCGGCGATGGATGTGGAAAAGGGGGGCGTGATTTCCCCCGGTGGTATCGGTTTTGATATCAATTGCGGAATGCGCTTGATGGTTACAAACCTCACCTACCATGAAGTCAAACCCTATATCAAAAAGCTGGTAGATAGGCTCTACGAAAGGGTTCCGGCTGGAGTGGGAAGCAGCGGTTTTGTAAAATTATCGCGGAATGACTTTCGCAAAGTCGTCGAACAAGGCGCTCAGTGGTGCGTCAATAATGGCTATGGTTGGGAAGAAGATTTAGAATTCATTGAAGAAAACGGCTGCATTAAAGGTGCTGATTCTGCAAAGATTAGTGACAAGGCAATTGACCGGGGGTTTAATCAAATTGGAACTCTAGGATCTGGCAATCATTATTTAGAAATTCAAGTTGCTCGAAAGCAAGATATTTTCGATCCAGAGTTAGCCAAGACGATGGGAATTACCATGCCAGATCAGGTGGTGGTGATGTTCCACTGTGGAAGTCGCGGATTTGGTCATCAGGTGGCAACCGACTATCTGCAAAGATTTTTAAAGGTAATGGATAGCAAGTATGGAATTAAAATACTTGACCGAGAATTAGCTTGTGCGCCCTTTGATTCGCCGGAAGGACAAGCCTATTTTTCGGCGATGAAATGCGGCATCAATATGTCTTATGCCAATCGTCAAGTGATTCTGCATCGCATCCGCGAAGTATTTTCGGAAATCTTTGAACGTTCGGCGGAAGACTTAGGGATGCACATGGTTTATGATGTTGCCCATAATACCGCCAAGCTAGAGAGTCATATTGTGGATGGGAAAAAGCGATCGCTCCTCGTCCATCGTAAAGGTGCCACTCGCGCTTTCGCACCGGGAATGGCAGATGTTCCGGAACGCTACAAGAATATTGGTCAGCCGGTTATCATTGGCGGCAGTATGGAAACCGGATCTTATTTATTAGTCGGAGTCCCCACTGGCGACCAAACTTTCTTCAGCACTGCACACGGAAGCGGACGCACAATGAGCCGTACCAAGGCGCGAAAAGCTTGGAAGGGAGAAACACTCCTGAAGGATATGCAGAAGAAGGGCATATATGTCCGCAGTACCTCAATGTCTGGACTAGCAGAAGAAGCGGGTGCAGCTTACAAAGACATTGATGATGTGATTGAAGCGGCTGAGTTAGCGGGGATTAGTAAAAAGGTGGTGCGGTTAACACCGATTGGAAATATCAAAGGATAAAGCAAATTTAACATTTGCGCGATCGCCATCTCCTACTAAAATTCTGGCTTTTTAGGTTGCTCTAAAAATTCCAAATCTTTACAGAAACTAGGCTTACCTTTTTTGAAGTCACTAAGCTTGTATTTGTAGAGGGTTCCTTGTTTGGCAAACACTAAATTACCCAGAAAATCCCAAGTAGCCCAGTCAATAGAATCAAGAAGATCGGGATATTCATCTAACCTAAACTTGAAAGTATAGCCACGTTGCAAAAAACCTGTGTAATACATTCTTAATGTCGGATGCTCTCGACTCGGCTGCCAATACCAGCCGTCGTCATTTTCGCACTTGACCGTATACGTTTTGGAATTCTCAACTTTCACATTATTGCCGTAATTGTCTCCAGCTCTAGTCCATCCATCCCGCTCTAACCGGGGATATAGTACGCCTAAATCTTCTCCTCCAAACTGGGAATTCAACTGTCCTAATTTAAAAGGGATGCTGCCTTTTGGCTGTCCCAAACCATTCAATAACAGTTCTTTCTCATCTTTCCAATAGCCTCCTCCAAACCACGTTCCCATATTGTCTGCCTCCAAGTGGGTTTTTAACCGAGGCAACAGACAAACCCCGCTCCAGGTGTTGCCATTACGCCCCCCCATCGCCAAATAAACCATCCATTTTCCATCGAAAGATATATCGCATCTTTTTGGATATAACTTACCGTTAAACCAAGACCCATATTCTAGGCAATCGTCTTCTGTATTCCAACGAATGATGTGGAAAACTTTTGACGGCTTTCGTCTGATTACAGCGACGTAGGGCGAGCCTTTCGCTGGAAGTAAATGTATTCTCGCTGGAATTTCTTCAATCATCGCAGTGCAGTTCCATCAAAGGGATAGTTTATGCAGGTACGCACGCCACTTACAGTCATTACGGGACCACTCGGAAGCGGAAAAACAACTCTGCTTCGTCACATTCTCGACTCTTTTCCTAAAAAGATTGCCATTTTGATGAATGAATTTGGCGAAATTGGTATTGATACTAAAATCATTCAAGGCAAAAATGTCCAAATGGCGGATCTCGGTGGTGGTTGCGTCTGCTGTTCGCTGTTAGGCGAGTTTGAAGCCGCTGTTAATGAAATCATTGATAGCGTTGACCCGGATAATATTGTGGTGGAGACAACTGGAGTTGCAGAACCAGATGCGCTGGTGTTCGACATTCAAGAAAGCTTAACTAAAGTGCGACTGGATGGAGTTGTTACGGTTATCGATGCCGATGCAATGGTGAAATATCCGTCTGTGGGACATACCACTAGGATACAAATTGAAGCAGCAGACACCCTCCTTTTGAACAAAGTTGATTTGGTTTCCGAAAGCGAGTTAAAGGCGATAGAAGATAAATTGCGCTCCTTCAACGAAGTCGCCTCAATTTTGCATACTAAGCGATGCCAAGTAGACCCAGATTTGCTATTTGGGATTGGTCGAGAGCGAGTTCAACCGCAACCTCATCACGTTCACCAACTTGAATTTGAATCATTTAGCACGACAAGTCCTGCCACTTTCGATCGGCAATGTTTTGGAGAATTTGCCGACTCACTTGGGACAGATGTTTACCGGGCGAAAGGTTTTGTACGATTTCCTGAAGGAAACTATCTATTTAATTTCGTGGCTGGACGTTGGGATCTGGAGCCATTTGAACAAGAGGGCACGGAGCTAGTTTTTATTGGCAAACAGGTAAGCGATCGCAAGGAAGAAATTATTAGTCAGTTAAAGACGTGTGAGCAATAGTCCTATGCCTTATGAGTTTCTCGAAGATGTTGCCACTGCTGATATTGCTTTTCACGCTTGGGGAAAGGATTTAGAGGAGCTTTTTATCACGGCGGGTGATGCAACCATTAACGTGATGATTGATAATCTGGATGCGATCGCGCAAACCGAGACGCGCACCTTCAGCTTGGAAAACGATGAGTTGGATATGCTGCTGTTTAATTTTTTGCAAGAATTCATCTACTACAAAGACAGCGAGTTACTACTGCTGAGAGCGCAGCAGGTTGAGATATCCGAGAAAGATGGAGTGCATCAGCTAAGTGCGGTTACAACGGGAGAAAAGCTAGATAGCGATCGCCATCAACAACGGGTAGATGTCAAAGCTGTTACTTTGCACCAGTTCCAATTAGAAAAAACAGATGACGGTTGGACAGCAATGGTGATTCTTGATATTTAGTGCGTATCTGCAAAAAGGCTTTGCAAATTGTAAATGCCGATGCGGATATTTTAAGATTGCAGCGAATATTGCGGTTCTCAATTGAGTGGAACATAGGTTGTTTGTAGGGGCGCATGAATTGCCCCTACTGTTTACTCTCTCAAAGAATGACTAATCTTCCTTTAAGTCAGTGACATTCGATTTAAATACTCTGACCGGGGAAAATATTACCCAAGCTAAGTCGCTCTAGCCTACGGCACGCTACGCTAACGCCGACTCACCAAAAACCCAAGTTTGGAAACCTGCGAAGGCAGATTTCGTCTTGTATCCATAGCTTACAGGATATCCTTATCCTTCCAATCGCAGTGGGTATTTATAAACATCCTTTCAAGAGGAGATTTTTCCTATAATGCACAATTTTATAGAACCGCTGGGCAACTGGAATCCCCAACTCTTGCGGGAACTCAAAGGGCGTCTTAAACCTCGCAACATTCTGTTGGCAAGTGCTATCTCTGTGCTGGGTCAATTTGGAATATTCATGTATTTTCAAACCCAGATGCCGAATTCTATTAACCGAATCGCGGATATCTACCATAAATATTGCACGGGCAAGCCCCTTCCTAATAGTAAGGAACCGCTATGTCTGTCGGATGGATTGGGCAATTTGGTTATCAACTCGCAATTATGGTCATTAGACCGATTTATATCCCTGAGCATTATTGGCATCTTAATCCTGTTACTAGCAGGAACCTATTTGCTAATTAGTGATTTGGCTACCGAACAACGTCGCGGCACCCTGAATTTTACTCGCCTCACCCCTCACTCTACTGCTGGTATTTTGACGGGAAAACTGCTAGGGGTTCCGATTTTGATTTATCTGGTAGCCGTCGTTGCAGTTCCTTTCCATTTGTGGGCTGGACTCGCCGCCAAAATTCCTTTGGGAGAAATTTTGAGTTTCTATGGAGTTCTCGTTGGTAGCTGTATTTTCTTTTATAGTGCTGCGTTGTTATATGGCATTGCCAGTTCTTGGCTGGGCGGTTTTCAAGGTTGGTTAGGCAGTGGTACGGTTCTGGCTTTACTAATGCTAACTAAGGGAATAAGTACGACCAGTTACTATAATTCAACGACTTGGCTGAAGCTGCTTAACCCCTTTTGCCTAATCCCACATTTGTCTGCCAGTTCTTTTAATGAATCCTTTGCCACAGGGTTAGAAGGTTTTAAGTGGTTTAACTTACCCTTGGGTGACAGTGTTTTAACTGCCGTAGGCTTTGTGGTGTTAAACTACAGCATTTTGACTTGGTTTATTTGGCAAGCTTGGCAGCGTTGTTTTCGTAATCCCAAGGCCACGATGTTAAGTAAGCAGCAGAGTTATTTGTTAACTGCTTGCTTTACAGTTTTGACTCTAGGATGTGCCAATTACAACTCCATAGAAAATCGTAGCGTTTACGCTGCGCCGCTGTTAGAAAACCTCTTGGCACTATCGTTGTTGAATCTGTTGCTATACCTCTGTTTAATTGCTGCTGTGACGCCTCATCGCCAAACTCTACAGGATTGGGTAAGCGCTCGACCCAAGAGGGGTTCTAATAGCAAGAGATTCGCTGATAGCTCGTTGGTAAAGGATTTAATTTGGGGTGAAAAAAGTCCAGCGGTAGTAGCGATCGCGCTGAATGTAGTGATTGCGATCATCCCCTTGGCTTTATTTATTTTACTGTCCCCTGCACAATCGGCTACTGGTATAAATGCTGCTGTAAAAGTAAATGAGAGCAGAACTGGGGCGTTGTTTGGTCTTACTTTAGTGGCTAGCTTAATCCTAATTTACGCAAGCATAGCCCAACTGCGATTATTCATGCGAACTCAGCAACGGACGCTCTGAGCAGGGGGAACGCTAGGGGCACTAATTATATTGCCACCAACTATTTTTGCGGTACTGAGAATTCACCATTGCGATCCCTTGGCGGTGCTGTCGCTGTCTATTGTCTCTCCTTTCGCTCTCTTACTAGGCTCGGAGAAAATTTTTCTGCTATGCTAATTCCAGGTCTGGGACTAATACTGGTATTGTTGAACCTGCAACTGACACGCTAGTTGCGACAAGCAGGCAAGCAAATCAAAGGCTCCAGCCACGTCACCTCGTAGTGATAAACGCGCGATCGCCATCAACAGCGAGTAGATGTCAAAGCGGTTACATTACACCAGTTCCAATTAGAAAAAACCGATGACGGTTGGACAGCAATGGTGATTCTTGATATTTAGCGCGTGTCTGTGAATTTGAGAATTTAGAGCGATCGCGCAGCAGAAATTCATGAGAGCGATCGCACTACTAGAACCAACGAATTAACAGTTTTAGAGTGGTCATTCCCAACAACTACGGCTAAAGTGCTATTGAATAAGTGGTGACAACAACGGATTTAGTTGACTTTATTTTTGAGAGGCTCAACTAACATCTATATACCCCTTTTTTTAACCAAATTTCAACACCAACTAAAATCATTAGTGGATGAGTATACTTGTCTGGTACATTGAGTTAGCTGTAGTTTGTTGTAAAGTCTTACCCATTTTTCTGACAAGTTAAAACATTTTCTATCATGACTTTTCAAATTTTTCCAAAAACTCGCTTCAAATAAGATTATTATGAGCTTGGGACTAATTGGGTAAGCAATCTGGACACCAACAGATGTCAGACCAGTACCAAAATTTTGATATTCATTTATAACAACTGGATTATCAGATGTACATAGAGGAATAGCAGTGGGATTAACACCAATTATCCATATATGCTCTGCCAAAGCTTTAGTAATCTCTTCGTCATTACCTCCATTAAGTTTGTTAAACATATAAATTACATGTTGCTTTTGTGAATTTGTTATTGGCTCATTTGCAATAAAATTTTCAATACCTATAAAATTGTTAAGCTCCCCTGGAAGAGGTTCAACATACTCATCTGCCAGGGGCTTGTAATCAGAGCGAACTTTTTGAAGCTTATTCAGCAGGGTGTCTGCATCTTCAAACATTCTTTTTAAAATATTTCTGAAATTTCTTGTTCTTATAATTTGGAGCATCAAAAAATAGGAAAGCTTTTCCTTGGTTTCTTTATTCAAAAAAAATGTGGGGTTAATATTTTCTGGGTTTTGATTATTGTATGCAGTTATAATCTTTCCTAATGTTTGGCAAAGATCAACTTCAATAGCTGAGAAATTATTTTCAATTAACTGTGATTCTCCCGTGCCTCTAATCTCTGCGGGAAGCATCTCTTCAGGGAAATCGTTAAAATACCTTGCACTGGCAACATTTCTCACATTTGTTCCTTCAAATGACAAAGATTTTTTTAAAATTTTATCAAATACAAAAATTTTGCTGCGAGTAGTAAAATTTTTTAAATAACACTGAGGAACATAATGCTGGTTCGTTACCTTGGACATCGTTTCATGCTTGGTTGCGAAGGAACTTAGGCTAGTATAGCTCCTTTTACCTTTTACCTCTTATACTGCTTTACTTTCAACAATAATGATGTTTGCTTTGTTTCAGTTGAAATAGAGGCGGCTGCATCGCAGTGATTCAATAGAGAAGTAATCGCCCTCAATCACCCTAAACTCAAAGCAATGACTTTCTGCTTTGGAGATTTGAGAAGCAATCACCCATTACGATTACTAAAAAGTTCGAGATCAAGAGGGGTGATCGCCCATCAAACTTGTTCACCGACGTTCTAAGATGTAGTGCGCGATCGCTGCTAGGTATGAGAATTACCACTACCCCGCCTAGTTAAGATACAAGCAGTAAGTCACTACAGGGAAACGTCATGGTACAGTACAACCCGTTGCAGCATCTTCCCACCGCTGAAGAACTGCCTGAAACTGACCATAAGCCGGTGGAAAGTCAACTACAAATTCTGGTTGCCAACTTGTTGGAAGAAATCCTGGCTTGGCTTTGGCAGAACCGCACCGACTGGTTTTGGGGCATCAACATGGGGGTCTACTATGACCCTGGAAAATCTGCAATTGTCCCTGATGGATTCTTAAGCTTGGGAGTTGAACGATTAACCCGTGCTGGGGGACGGTTGAGCTATGTTATCTGGCAAGAAGGTAAAGTTCCCCTTCTGGCACTTGAGTATGTCTCTAAAACTTACGGTCAAGAGTACGACATCAAGAAAGATGAGTATGCCAGTATTGGCGTGCCGTACTATGTTGTCTACAACCCGGAGTACCATAGGCGTGACAACCACAATCCCTTTGAGGTTTATCGCTTGGTGGATGGGCAGTATGTGCTGCAATCGGGTGAGCCAGTGTGGATACCTGAGATTGGCTTAGGAATTGGTAGGGCGCAGGGTACTTATCGGGCTTGGACGCGGGAGTGGCTGTACTGGTACGACCAGAATGGTAATCAACTCTCTACACCCTCGGAAGTTGCACAGCAGGAGCGTCAACGGGCAGAGCGTTTGGCTGAGCGGCTGCGGCAGATGGGAGTTGACCCCGATACTCTGTAGAAATGCGATAAGCCTGACGGCATGCTTTGCGATCGCGCAGCAGCTCTTCATGAGCGCGATCGCATCTGGGTCTATTCCAGTTCAAGTTGAGCGATAAGCGAAGAGCTTTCGCAACGCTTACCCGCTTTTCTCAATTTCAGCTTGGGTGCTGGAAGCGATCGCTTCAAATTTCCTCCTCCCTCTCGCTATTACCTATCTGCTGAACCCTTATCGATAGTTTCCCAAAATACATCATTCTTTATACAGAGAAATTAATCGCAAACAAATTTCTCTGATATTTAGACAATACTCATTCACTATTTTTAGGCTAAATATTCTATCCCCCCTACCCCCTTCTACCTTTAACAACCTGAGGTACTGTAGTCTTAAAAACTAAAAGTTGGGGGGATTGCTTTTTTTTGCAGACGCTTCGTAAAAAAAATACTTCAGAGATTTAGTCAATACTCATTCAACATTTTCAGGCTAAATATTCTATCCCCCCTACCCCCTTCTACTCTGAATAGGATGATGTGCGGTAGACAAAGAATTTGGGGATCGGGGGGGATTAGTGATTACGAATAAGTTGCTGAAATGGGATAAGTTTTACTACTTTGGAAAGAACATTATAAGATTTGTTTCAAATAATATAGTTAAAAGAAAACCGTTTAAAGCGAGCTTATGCAGATTGTAGATAGAGAAGAAAATTTGAGCTACAAACATTACAGCAGCGAATGGAAATGGGGTTTTACCCCTAGTGCTGAGATTTGGAATGGTCGTTTGGCAATGGTGGGCATTGTGATTGCTGTCCTTATTGATTTAGTTAGTAATCAGGGAGTCCTGCACTTTTGGGGAATCCTATAAGCAAGGCGATCTCTTGCTAATTTCTCTTACCGTTACCCGCCTTTAAATCTGACTTTCTTCTTTTTACAAAGTCGCGTTTGGAATTTAAATAATGCAAACTTCGCAAGATAAAACAGAACAACAATACACGGAAGCTGCTATTAACATAGAACAAGGCTTCACCCCAAATTCTGAAATTTGGAATGGTCGCTTTGCCATGCTCGGTTTTGTATCCATCCTCACTATAGAGGCATTAAGTGGGCAAGGCATCGTTCATTTCTGGGGCGATATCCTCAGCAATCTTTGGTAATTGTTCTAATCAATTAAACTCATTGAAATCTAAATTTGGAGCATTATGACATCTGAACAACCAAAAAATCCCAATCAAACTGACGCTGTGCAGCACGATAGCGAAACCCCTTTTGCAAAGAAACCTTCTGTTCTATTTATCCTTAGCACTTCAATAGGAGTTATCACCATTCTCACGGTGGTTATAAGTGTTTATCGCGGAGTTGCTGGTTTCTAGTTCTACTCAATAGAAGTTCTAAAGACTGGCATTTTCTGAAGGAAGTGTCAGCCTTTAGATATTTCTAAAAAATTAAGTCACTCAACTTAGAGCTGATTTATAAAGTAAATCTGAAGACAGGGAGTGGATAGCAATGCCGCCAATACCATAAGTGGATGTTGCCTAAAACTGCGGCTATGACTAGAAAAGCCTATAAAAGCG
>NZ_JAMPJY010000009.1:0-202668 GCF_039961875.1 Trichocoleus sp. ST-U2
TTGGCTGAGCGCTATCGGAATCGACGGCGGCACTTTACGCGCCGAGTGCATCTACTCGCAGGCATCATCAACTTTGAGCTAGCTCTGGTTAGCTGATTCGTGCAAGAGGTCTATTATGTTGATGATGTGATGGAAACGGCTTGTGGATTGCACAACTTCCGTCTCAGCTATCGCTAGCTGGTGACAGCTTAGGGTGAAAGGAATAGAAACGATCCCACTTTTCTCTACAACCTCTTATTTCCGATTAAGTTTAATGTAAGAGCAGCTTATATTGGACACAGGTTGAAGTGGGAGTTATCTGCCCGGAAAGTTAACCTGGAAGCCGAACAACCGCTCGCAAAAGCCAGACAGACCTTCAGGGGATGAAAGCCCGCAAACATCAAAGGAAGAGTTTCTGGGGCTGTATCGGCTCTAGTTCATATTGATGATGAAAATCCTCCGTCCTATCCTGCGATCGCTATACAGACACCTTAGCAAGCCGCCTCTACGGTATTTGCTGTTTCAGCAACCCAAAAAAAACCCAAGTCTTCTGCCTCAAGGGGAGAGCGAATATTCTTCTTTTGAGCGGCAACCATTCTTGCCCCTAAACAGCGACGCAGCCAGCCTTGAGGCTGAAGCAAATCGGCTCAAGGCACTTTATCGCTATGAAATTCTCGATACTCCGGCAGAACAAGCATTTGACGATCTGACTGCACTGGCTTCCCACATTTGTAACACTCCCATTGCCCTCATCAGCCTGGTTGATAGCAATCGCCAGTGGTTTAAGTCGAAAATCGGTCTGAAAGCAACAGAAACAGCAAAGTATTTAGCGTTCTGCGCTCACACAATTTTAAAATCAGATGAATTATTAATTGTACGCAATACGTTAGTTGATGAACGCTTTGCCAGAAATCCTCTGGTGACATCTGACCCTTATATCCGGTTTTATGCCGGAGTTCCCTTGGTAACGCCCGATGGCTTTGTTTTGGGCACCTTATGCGTAATTGACCAGATTCCTCGAAAGCTAATGAGCCAACAAATTGAAGCGCTCAAAGCGTTGGCGCGGCAAGCGATCGCTCAGATGGAACTCCGAATTCATCTCAATCAATTAGAACGCACCGTTTCTCAGCATCAACAGGTAGTGGAAGCGTTAGGAGAAAGCGATAAAAAATATCGCTCTGTCGTTGATAACGTCAAAGAAGTAATTTTTCAAACAGACGTCACAGGTTTGTGGACATTTCTGAATCCGGCTTGGACAGAAATCACCAAATTCTCGATTGCCCAAAGTCTTGGCACTCATGTTCTAAACTACGTTCATCCTGAAGATCGCCAACGCAATATAAAACTGTTTCAAGCTCTGATTCAATGCCAAACGAAATTTTACCGACAGGAGATCCGCATCCTAACCGCTGATGGCAGCTTTTGCTGGCTTGACGTTTATGCCTGCGCGACACTGGATGTTAGCGGAAGTATCGTGGGTATTTCCGGCACCTTAAATGACATTACGGATCGCAAGCAAACTGAAGAGGCACTCCAAAAGACAACCAGCTTGCAGCGGGCAATTTTGGATAGTGCCAACTACACGATCGTTTCTACAACACCAGATGGCACAATTTGCACCTTTAATGCCGCCGCCGAGAAATATTTAGGATACGCTGCTGCTGAAGTCGTGGGCAAAACAACACCCCTGCGATTTCACGATTCACGCGAAGTATTCCGGCGTGCCCAAGAATTGTCACAGGAGTTGGGAATCCCCATCGATCCAAGGTTTGAGGTTTTTGTTGCCAAGGCGCGTCGTGGAGAAGTGGACGAGCGCGAATGGACGTTTATCCGCAAAGATGGTAGTCGTTTTCCCGTGCTGGTGTCGATGACGGCGTTACGGGATACTGAGGGCAACATTACTGGGTTTCTCGGAATTGGCAGCGACATCACGCAGCGCCAGCAAGCGGAACACGAACTGCGAGAGAGCGAGGCAGGGTTACGAGCGCTGTATGAAGTGACGGCAGCTCAAGGCGGAAAAGGAACGCCGCTACACTTCGACCAACGCATCCAGCGGATGCTGAAAATGGGATGCTGGCGATTTGGCTTAGAAATCGGGACGCTAGCGAAGATTGAAGGGGATAAATATTACCTGATTGCTGCTCAGGTGCCCGAAAACTCACCCCTTCATCTTGCCAAAGGAAATCTTTTCGATGTTAAGCAGACTTATTGCGGTGAAGCACTGCGCTGCGACGAACCGATTTGCTTTGAGTCCGTTGAGCGATCGCAATGGTACCAGTATCCGGCAAATACCCCTTTCAGAATAGAGGCATATATTGGTACCAGGGTAGTGGCAGGCGGGATTGTTTACGGTACCCTCAGTTTCTCCAGTTTAAAAGTGCGATCGCAACCATTCACGGTGGTAGACAAAGAGCTAGTGAAGCTCATGGCACAGTGGGTAGGAGGTGAAGTTGAGCGGGCAAAAGCCCAAGAAGCCCTACAACAGCAAGTTACCAGGACTTTGCTGCTTAAACGGATTACCCAAGAGATTCGCGCCAAGCTAGAAACACAAGAAATTTTTCAAACGACTTGTAAGTTATTGGGCGAAACATTCGCCGTGAATCGCTGTTTGATTTACTCATACATCGCCACCCCTAAACCACAAATTCCCCTAGTGGCGGAGTATTTGGAGCCTGGGTATGATTCGATAATGGATGTACAAATCCCCGTTGTTGGCAATCCCCATGCCGAACAAACAATTGCTCAAGATCGCGCGATCGCTTCCTCAAATGTCTATGCCGATCCGCTGCTCAAAGAAACTGTTTCTCTGTGTCAGCAAATTCAACTCAAATCGATGCTGGCGATTCGCACTTCCTATCAAGGAGAAACTAACGGTGTGATTGGCTTGCATCAATGTAACACCTTCCGTGAGTGGACTAAAGAGGAAATTGAATTACTCGAAGCAGTGGCAGATCAAGTCGGTATTGCTCTGGCTCAAGCTTGCCTATTAGAGCAAGAAACCCGCCAACGCGAACAATTAGCTCAGCAAAATGTTGCCTTAGAAAAAGCAAAACAAGAGGCAGAAGCAGCTAACCGTGCTAAAAGTGAATTTTTAGCGACCATGAGCCACGAAATCCGCACTCCCATGAATGCGGTAATTGGCATGACTGGGTTACTACTAGATACCGAACTCAAGCCACAACAGCGAGACTTTGTAGAAACCATTCGCAACAGCGGCGATGGCTTACTCACAATTATTAATGACATCCTTGACTTCTCTAAAATTGAGTCCGGTAAGCTGGAACTGGAACAGCAACCTTTCAATCTGCGAGATTGTATCGAAGAATCGCTTGATTTGCTAGCTCACAAGGCGGCAGAAAAAAACTTGGAATTAGCGTATTTGATAGATCCTTCTGTACCGAAAATGATTGTGGGGGATGTAACGCGACTCCGCCAAATTCTGGTAAATCTAATTGCGAATGCTGTTAAATTCACACCCCAAGGGGAAGTTGTGATTTCGGTAAAAGCTCGTCAATTGGGAGAACGAGGCAGAGGGACAGGGGGGCTGGGGAGCTGGGGAGCGAATTTAGAACAAGAAATTGCTCATCTTACAGATGAGACGAACAAACCGATTTCTGTTGAAGAACTAGAAGAAAAAGCTGCAATCCAACATCGAAAACCCAAAATAAAAAATCACAAATATGCGATTCGTTTTGCCGTTAAAGATACCGGAATTGGGATTCCTTCTGACCGTATAGACCGTCTATTTAAACCCTTCAGCCAGGTTGACTCCTCTACAACTCGCAACTATGGCGGTACGGGGTTGGGATTAGCGATTAGCCGACAATTAACAGAAATGATGGGCGGTAGAATTTGGGTGGAAAGTGAAGGGGGTCAGGGTTCCACATTTTATTTCGCTGTTGTCGCAACTTCCGTTCCCGCTTCAACGCTTGCTGACAGCCGCGACTCCCAACAACTGTTAGCTGGAAAACGGTTGTTGATTGTGGATGATAACGCGACCAATCGGCAAATTTTGACTTTGCAGGCGATCGCGTGGGGAATGATCTCCCGCGCCGCCACCTCTGGGGAAGAAGCCCTGAACTGGCTGAGCAATCAGGAGACCTTTGATATTGCGATTCTGGATATGCAAATGCCGCAGATGGATGGCTTAAATTTAGCGGCAGAAATTCGCAAACTACCCAATACTCGGACGTTGCCATTGGTGATGTTAACTTCTCTGGGCAAGTCGGAGATAGAGCTACAAGCACAGCAAGCAAATTTTGCCGCCTTCCTGAATAAACCGATTAAACAATCTCAGCTCTACAATGTCTTGAGCGGTCTGCTTGGCGAACCCGCTGCGCTGCCAAGTCCGCGTCCCCATCCCGAACCGATTGACCCGAATCTAGCGCAACGGCTACCGCTACGAATTCTGTTAGCCGAAGACAATGTCGTCAACCAAAAGGTGGCGCTGCATCTATTAGGGCGTCTGGGATATCGAGCGGATATCGCCAGCAACGGTTTGGAAGTGCTGCAAGCGCTGCAACGCCAGCCCTATGATGTTGTTCTGATGGATGTGCAAATGCCAGAAATGGACGGATTGAGCGCTACGCGACGGATCTGTGAGGAATGGCCCTACGAGCAACGTCCCTGGATTATTGCCATGACGGCGAATGCGATGCAGAGCGATCGCGAGGAGTGTTTGAGCGCGGGGATGGATAATTACGTCAGCAAGCCGATCCAGATGGAGGCGCTGCTGAAGGCACTCGCTGCTTTGCAGCCGCTTCCCCGCCTCCCCATCTCCACCTCTGCCGTTGATTTCCAGGCAATCCAAGCGCTTTGCGATATGTTTGGAGAGAATGCTTCATCCGTTCTGGTAGAAGTCATTGATAGCTTTTTGGAAGATACACCCCAAATATTGCAAGTCATTCGGAATGCAGTAGATGCTGGAGATGCCGTGGCGCTGCGACAGGCGACTCACACGCTTAAGTCAACCAGTGCGACGCTAGGTGCTATGACCCTATCCAATTTGTGTAAGCAACTCGAAGCGATCGCGAAAGACGATACTCTAGCAGGGGCACCGGAAATCGCATCGCAGATGGAGGCGGAGTATGAGCGCGTGCGCTGTGCGTTGCAAGATTTCCATCTTTGATCGAGATTGAAACCTCCGTCCGGAGTACATCCTATACCAATTTACGGATAGGTCTAATAAAAATGCTTTCCCTTCCCCAAGAACCCTCTATCGTCCTCGTGGTAGACGACGACAGAATCATGCGTCAGCTACTGTGTCAAGCAATGCAACAGGAAGGATACCAGGTTGTTGAAGCGAGCAATGGAGAGGAGTGCTTGAGTGTTTATGTTCGCTTTCAGCCGCATATTGTCTTGCTCGATGCCATGATGCCGGTAATGGATGGCTTCACTTGCTGCTCCAGGCTACAAGAGATCCCTTCATGCGATCGCACTCCCGTATTGATGATTACAGGTCTTGACGACAAAGAATCCGTTGACCGAGCTTTTGAGGTCGGAGCCATTGATTTCGTTACCAAACCTATTCACTGGCCCGTACTGCGTCAGCGGGTGCGGCGTTTAATCCAACAATTTCAACTTTATCAACAACTGGAGGTGGCAAACCGAGACTTGCAGCGACTTGCGACCTTCGACAGTCTGACGGGACTGGCAAACCGCCGTCGATTTGATGAGTATCTTGGTCAAGAGTGGCGGCGAATGTTACGCGAACAACTGCCCCTATCTCTCATCTTCTGCGATATCGATTTTTTCAAAACCTACAACGATACTTACGGGCATCAAGCTGGAGATATTTGTTTACAAACTGTCGCCGGTGCCTTGTTTCGGGTTGTCAAGCGCTCGACAGATTTAGTCGCACGCTATGGCGGCGAAGAGTTTGCAGTAATTTTGCCTAATACCTCTGCTGCGGGTGGGTTGCAAGTCGCAACGGAAATTCGACAGGCTGTGAAATCTTTAGAAATTGTTCATACCAAGTCTGCTGTTAGCCAGTATGTAACGCTGAGTTTGGGTGTTGCTGGCGCGATTCCTTTGCATGACGCCTCGCCAGAAGCGTTACTTAAGGAAGCTGATGAGGCGTTGTATCGGGCAAAAGCAGGGGGACGCGATCGCGTATGCTCCTAGACGCAGCTTCTGGCGATGATGCATCGGTAGATACAATCAGCCACGCAGATATAAAAGGTGATATAAAGTGCGATCGCTTAATCAAGTTAATATGCACAAATCATCTGAAAAAATTAAAACTGCAAAATCAAATTAGTAATTTTTAATTTTTCATTTCTACAAGAGGTGAGCAGTGAAAAGTCGTAGAGCATTCGTGTCTCTCCTGCTGTTGGTGGCTCTCTTAAGCATCGGTACAGACTCAGTGGCAAAACCTTTGCAGGTTCGACTCAACCGACGGTTAGAAGTCGTTTCCTATGCAGGTAAAGTCACCTATAAACTTAGAGACGCTGCTGGGTCGGTGAGGGTCGGCTTGCGCCTTGAGGACGTGGGGGATACTATCACAACGGGCGACGAGTCCAAAGCGGTCCTAGCCGTCGATACCGGCATTGGCTTCGTGAATGTCTCAGAAAATACGACTCTGCAAGTACAACAATTGCAGACAATGCCTGATGGGGGTAAAATTACGCGGCTTCAAGTCACGGGGGGACAAGCTCGCCTGGAGGTACGACCGTTTACGAATCCCAATTCGCGCTTTGAAATTGAAACACCTGCCGGTTTGAGTGGCGTTCGCGGGACGCAATTTGGTGTGAGCGTCAAACCCAATGGCAAGACGAGCGTTGCCACCCTGGAAGGGAGCGTGGTCGAGGAAGCTCAGGGGCAAGCCGTAGAAGTCAATGCTGGGTTTCGGACTTTAGTGATTCCTGGCGAACCCCCTTCCCAGCCAATTCCTTTAAAAGAAGAGGGTGAATTAGAGATCCGAGTTCTAGCGGCGATAGAGGGCGATCGCGTACGCATTCGCGGTCTAATCGATCCGTTCAATCTGTTGATCGTGGCGTCTACTTTACAGAATGTGGAGCGCACTGGTGAATTTGATATTACAGTACCACTGCCTAAGCAACGGAAAATTCAAGCGGTTGTGGTAACTCCTTTGGGACAACGGCAGGCGTATGAACTGCTGGTTCCGTGAGGTTGGTCGTTAGACTTGCTCAGTGCATTTTATCTGCAACCCTTCTCCCTAAAATCGCCTCGCTTTTGCCAACGCATTTTATGTTCGCAAAAGCGAATTACGCGATCGCTTAAACCTTTCGACAATAATAGAATTTAGAACCTTGGGGCATCTCAACTTACTTTTTTAGATGACCGGGGAGTGTCGTTTTTATTTAAACCCCCGGTAGATTGAGACTCTTTAAAACACCCCTCTTAAACAACAAACTCAAATGCGCTTTGATTGCCCAGCTTCCTGGCATGATTTCCAGGATGAAGCCTCCGTGCTTACGTTCCAGCAACCCCAATCGCATCTAGAACGTCGCCAACTAGAGAAAGCGCTGCGTCAAAAGGTAGGGAAATTGAAGCAATGTTTTAGCACCCTCTTCCAACCTGCCTCGATGTACTTCATCCGAGTGCAGGTTGGGACAAATCAACCGCAAGTTTGGAATGCAGCCACACTCACAGCCGAAGGCAGGAAAAATAAAGCATTCTTCACGGATGCCAAAAAAGCGTGCGGGCTGTATTGGGACAACTTTTTAAAAGTTTTTGCCGATTTATTTACGGGCGCGATCGCTTTATGACGGACATGACTCCTGCTCACCAGGCAGAGGAACGCTATGTCCTAGCCGTTAATGCCGGTCAAGTAGGACTTTGGGACTGGGATCTCCAAACTGGTGAAATGTATCTCACCGCTAGCTGGAAAGCGATGCTGGGCTATCGCGAAGACGAAATTGACAACCGTATAGAGGCTTGGCTCCATCTGGTACATCCGGATCAGCGGGAATGGGTGATGACGGCTGCAAGTATTTATCTCGAAGGGTTGACACCCCAGTATGAAATCGAACATCGGATGATCCACAAGAATGGCAATATCCGGTGGTTTCTCTGTCGGGGGATTGCATTTCGAGATGAGCAAGGCATACCTTATCGTATGGCAGGGTCAATCACTGATATCACCGAGCGCAAGCGAACCGAGGAAGCCCTTCAGGAAAGTGAGTATCGGTATTACACCTTAGCTAAAATGTCGCCGGTAGGGATTTTCCACACAGATGTAGAAGGGAACTGTTTGTATGTCAACGAGCGCTGGCGCGAACTGGCAGGATTAACCCTGGCGGAAGCACTCGGAGAAGGTTGGACGAGAGCGCTGCATCCCGACGATCGCGATCGCGTCATCAGCGAATGGAAGCAGGCGATAATAGAAAACCGGCGATTTGCCTCAGAGTATCGGTTTGGGCGTGCGGATGGAGTCGTCACCTGGGTGTTTGGTCAGGCGGTGGCGGAACAAGGAGTAGCCGGTGCGACTGTTGGCTTTATTGGCACGCTCACCGATATCACCGAACGCAAGCAGGCGGAGGAGGCACTGCGACTGCAAGTTCTCAGGGAGCAACTGATAGGGGCGATGCTAGAGCGCATCCGTCAGTCTCTCAATCTCAGCGAGATTCTCAACACGACGGTGGCAGAAGTGCGGCAATTTCTAGCCTGCGACCGGGTGATTATTTATCGTTTCGAGGCAGGCTGGCGCGGGGTTGTGGCGGTGGAGTCTGTAGACCCCAATTGGACTTCGATGCTGGGAACTCCCGTCTACGATCCCTGTTTTAAGGAAAAGTACGCCCAGCTGTATCAGCAGAGTCGGGTTCAAGCAATCGCAGATATTTACAACTCAGGACTGGGTCAGTGTCATATCGATGTGCTGGAGCAGTTTCAGGTTAAAGCGAACTTAGTCGTTCCGATTCTGCAAGGGCAACAGTTGTGGGGGTTGCTGATTGCTCATCATTGTTCGCAACCCCGACATTGGCAACCGTGGGAAATCGATCTGCTCTCTTCTTTGGCGATGCAGGTGGGTATTGCCATTCAACAAGGGCAACTCTATGAACAATTGGAGGCAGCTAACCAAAAGTTGCAGCGCCTTGCGACTTTGGACGGTCTGACGGGTCTGCCGAACCGACGCCGGTTTGATGAGTACCTAGATCAGGAGTGGCGGCGTCTGAGACGAGAAAAAGTCCCCCTGTCTCTGATCTTGTGCGATATTGACTTTTTCAAACTCTACAATGACACCTATGGTCATCAAGCCGGGGATACTTGTTTAATTACCGTCGCCAGTGCGATCGCTCAAGCTGTCAAGCGACCAGCGGATTTAGTCGCTCGATACGGGGGCGAAGAATTTGCCGTAATTTTGCCCAACACTACACAAAATGGGGCATTGCAAGTGGCAGAAGAGATTCGAGTGGCAGTGCAAGACTTAAAGATTGTCCATAGCCATTCTTTAGTTAGTCAGTATGTGACGCTGAGTTTGGGCGTTGCGACTACGGTTCCCGACTGCGATACTTCACCAGAAATATTGTTAAAGACAGCGGATGAGGCGCTTTATCAGGCAAAAGCTCTGGGACGCGATCGCGTTAGCCGATGCTGCTCTTAGCCACTCTTCGGGTTAGTGTCTGCGGTTCTTAACAGCTATAACCATCCGGCACTTTCCCGATGACCTGTGATGAGTGAAATTTAGTCTATTTTTAAAAATATCGTTACAATTATAACTTTTTAAAGTTGTTTTCCCTAATCCAGCCAGCTCCCAACTTCTTAGCTTTATAGAGCAATTTTATAGGGTTATGAGACTTTACGATTACTTTTTTTGATGAAAATTGCCCTTAAATTTTAGACTGCTAAGACAACAAAATAGTTCCTTGAATCTTTCATGGATTTGTGCCACTTTCCAAACAGTCCACTGGCAGGAAGCCTCTATTTGAGGAAATGCTACTTCAACCCATTGCCAGAGGTAAAAACATTATTCAGATACTAAAATATTTACTGTTATTTTGGGATTTAAAGAGCTTAAAGCCATTACCTGTAGGGGAATGCTGAGACTTAAAAGATTTAGCAATCCTTGATTTGAGCGGGCGGAAAAAATTTTTATGGATTTCTGGAACCTTTTGCTTTGGCTAACGACTTTGAATGTAACAAAGCAACTGAAAACCAGAGAATTGAAGGAAGTAATTATGAATCGCGCTCTCAAATCCGTAGCTAAGATTTCCGTACTATCTGCACTAGCGATCGCTCCTGTTTTAATGTCTAGTTTGGATGCTTCTGCAAAACCCACTGGAACACGAGCAAATTATGTCGGAGTTGGTGGTTCTGCTAGCGTTACAAATGGCGGACAAGATGGCGATGCTGCCGCAGTCGGCGGTGTGATTCAAGGCCGCTATGCGGTTCCCAAGACGCCAGTTTCTATTAGAGGTTCCGTACAGTTCACCAACGAAACCAGCACTATCATTCCGATGGTTACTTATGATGTGCCTGTTACCAATAAAGCTAACTTCTACGTTGGTGGTGGCTACGGTTTGCATGAATCGGAAGGCAAACCATCTACCTTCGGCAACCGCAATGCGCCTGTAGTCACGGCTGGCGTCGAAGCAGAAGTTGCCAAGAACGTTGTAGTCTTCAGCGATGCCAAACTGGGAATCAAGCCTTACGAAAACAGTCCTGCTTCTTCTGTTAGCGTCCAGCTAGGAGTCGGCTACGGATTCTAAGATTAACGCTCTCTCTATCGTTCTTGGCGGTGTTTGGTTCGAGATATTTTGACTTAACTGACTTCTAACAAAGTGGGACAGGTTAATAAAGCCTGTCCCACTTTGTTTTTATAGCAGTTCTCACTTGGGTTTGATACACCGCACAGTAGGGTAGCTATGCTAACCTACCGATGGAGCTGATTCAATGGACGGCTTAAGATTGCTAGGCTCAAAAATCGGGTTAGGCGCGAAGACTCGACGCTCTTACTTGCATCACTGCATCCCTGCATCACGGTGTGGCGAACCGAAGGGCGTCCTCTGGGGATATCCCTTTCTGCAAGAATTGTTAAAATCTAGGGATTTTCTCACCTATCGCTAAAGATTAAGAATGGTGATAGTACCATGAATGTATACGCCGTAATCCCGATAGATTTTCCGGTGATCCAGTTCAACCGTTCAGCCCCTTAGTTTCCGATGGTTAAATCTCCGATTTCCCCAGTCCAAAAGCTTTCTAAAGTAGAAGGACTCAAAGAACGCAGCAACTTTTTACGCGAACCTGTGGCAACTGAGCTACTGGAAGACACCAACAGCTTCACAGAAGATGCCACCCAGATTCTCAAATTTCACGGATCGTACCAGCAGGATAACCGGGACAACCGGGTGAAGGGTCAGGAAAAAGATTACCAGTTCATGCTGCGTACCCGTAATCCGGGGGGCTTCATTCCACCGCAACTGTATCTGACCTTAGACCGACTGGCTGAGGAATATGGCAATGGAACGCTACGCGCTACGACTCGCCAGGGTTTTCAGCTGCATGGAATTTTAAAGAAAAATCTCAAAGCATCCATCGCTGCCATCATTAAAAACATGGGGTCAACGCTGGGAGCCTGCGGCGATCTCAACCGCAATGTGATGACGCCCCCAGCGCCTTATAAAAATCGCCGGGACTACGAATATACCTGGGAGTATGCCAACAATATTGCTGACCTACTGGCACCGCAAACAGGTGCATATTATGAAATTTGGCTGGATGGCGAAAAGTCCATTAGCGCGGAAGAAAACCCAGAGGTAAAGGCGGCGCGGCAACGCAACGGCAACGGCACCGTCGTCCACGGGAAAGAAGAACCGCTATATGGCGATCGCTATATGCCCCGGAAATTTAAGTGTGCCGTAACGGTACCGGGGGATAATTCGGTTGACCTCTATTCCCAAGATGTCAGCTTGGTGGTAATTACCAACACCGAGGGAGAACTAGAGGGATTTAATGTCTTTGCAGGTGGTGGTTTGGGACGCACCCACAACAAAGAAGAGACATTTCCCCGGATGGCAGATCCCATCGGGTATGTAGAGAAACAAGATATCTACGATCTGATCAAAGCAATTGTCGCCACTCAAAGAGATTATGGCGATCGCACTAACCGCCGTCATGCGCGGATGAAATACCTAATCGAAGATTGGGGCGTCGAGAAGTTCCGCGCCAAAGTCGAAGAATACTTTGGCAAACCGCTGGCAGCTTTTAAAGAGTTACCGCCGTTTAAATACAAAGATTTCTTGGGATGGAACGAACAAGGCGACGGCAAGCTGTTTCTAGGAATTCCGATTGAAAATGGTCGGGTGAAGGACGAAGGTAACTTTAAGCTCAGAACTGCACTGCGGGAAATCGTGCAGAAGTTCTCGCTACCGATTCGCCTGACACCCAACCAAAACTTGCTGTTTTACGAAATTGACCCGGCGCAAAAAACCGAAATTCAGCAGATTCTTGACCGCTGTGGCGTTCAGGCAGACCCCAATCAACTTGACCCGTTGGTGCGCTATTCAATGGCTTGCCCCGCCATGCCGACTTGCGGCTTGGCGATTACCGAATCGGAACGGATCATGCCGGATCTCTTGAATCGGGTTCGGGCGCTGCTGAAAAAAGTGGGATTGGAAAACGAACACTTTATCGTGCGGATGACGGGTTGCCCGAATGGTTGCGCTCGTCCCTATCTGGCAGAATTAGGATTTGTCGGGAGTGCGGCTGAATCTTATCAGATTTGGCTAGGGGCTTCACGCGACCAAACGCGACTCTCTAGAGCCTATATGGATCGGCTGCACATTAACGAGCTAGAAACCGAATTAGAGCCGATTTTCGTTTACTTCAAGCAGTCGCGGCAACCCCAAGAAGGTTTTGGGGATTTCTGCGATCGCGTTGGTTTTGATGCGATTCGTCAATTTACAGTTGACTATGAGTCAGAAGCAGTCTCTCCTCAGTCAGATACCGGGTTGATTAATGAGGTGGTGCTGCCAGAAGAATCAGAAATTGCAGTTGCAGCTAAAATCCGTCGTCGGATCAATGTCCGGGATGATGTTTACAGCCGCTTGAAAGCAGAAGCAGCCCGTCAGGGTAAGCCCATGACTCAATTGGCAACTGAGGTAATCGAAGCTTTCTTACAGGCGAATCAAAAGCCTAACGAGTAATCCGGCTGGCGACTCAGTAATCTTAAAGTCTGGTTGATTCCCCTAATTTCCCAGAACCCCAACCCTTTCCCGCTTGCGGGGAGGGGTTCTTTATATGATGGGCAAGTAGACGGATTTGAGATGAGTCTTCAATCATTCAACTCAGCCGTAACAAAACGCCCGGAGAGACTCTACCTCCGAGTTACATCTAGGGATTGATGGATCTAGTAGCAGAAAATACCAAAATTTCAACATCAAGGATTAAAAAATCAATTCTGCATTTGTGGATTCGCGATGCAGATATGGCAATCGGAGGGAAAAATGACTGTAGCTGAAAATAAGCGTGCTGTGGGGGTATTTTCTAATCGTCAAGATGCAGAAACTGCACTCGATGAAGTTAACAAAGCTGGCTTCCCAATAGATAGGGTTTCGGTAATTACCACACAAGCAAAACCTGACGATCAACTTGCCGGTGCGAATATGAGCGATCGCATTGGTGATGAAGCTAGCGTCACTGCTGCCACAAAAGCCAACGCAAATACTAACGTTGGGCTGTTTGGTGGCATATTCACCAGTCTTAGCACTTTAGCCGTTCCTGGCGTGGGGGCTGTAATGGCAGCGGGTGGTCTGGGCTTGACACTAGCCGGTACGATTGCTGGTGTTGGGATTGGAACAGCGGCAACGAATCGCCTGATTGAGGCATTAACCGATCTCGGCATTCATGAAGATGACGCTAAAGTTTATAGCGATCGCCTGTTCTACAATTACTATTTGGTAATTGTGGATGGAACAGACGAGGAAATCGCCAAAGTTGAAGGAGTTTTTCGCGAGCGGGGAATTCAGGATTGGGCTGTTTATAACCGACCCAACGATTCACCTGTCTTGTCCTAAATTTCCAAGAATACCAAGATCCAATTTTCACCAAGTTAGGTGAATCTAGATTTGAGAAAGTTTCACTAAACTTTTCTCAAATCTATTTTGTCCTTACTTTTTTGTTGAGCTGTAGTCGGGAATTGTGCCCTAACTTTCCCCCTAAACTGATTGCTCAATCAATTCCTACGATGGTTGCGGTGATTGTTGGATCGGAATCTCGATCGCAAATTCTGCTCCTTGTCCCGGTGCCGAAATGCACCGCAACTGTCCCCCATGTGTCTCTGTCACTATCTGATAGCTAATTGCTAATCCCATCCCGGTTCCCTTTCCAACCGCCTTGGTGGTGAAGAAGGGGTCAAATAACCGTTGCTGAATATCTTCAGCAATCCCCGCTCCATTATCTGCAATCCGGATCGCAATTTGTTTTGATGCCAAAACTTGCGTGCGAATTGTAATTCGACCGGGGTTGGCTTGCAGGTCTTGATAGCTACGCTTGAAGTTAAACTCCTCTATGGCATCAATCGCATTGCTGAGGAGGTTCATAAATACCTGGTTGAGTTGTCCGGCATGGCACTCAATTTTAGGTAACTGACCATACTCCTTGACAACTTCAATGGCTGGATGATCTGGCTTTGCCTTAAGACGGTTTTGCAAAAGCATCAGCGTGCTATCAATGCCCTGGTGAATATCCACATCCTTGACTTCTGATTCATCCAAACGGGAAAACACACGCAGCGAGTAAACAATATCACGAATACGCTGAGCGCCAACTTGCATCGAGGCAAGGAGTTTGGATAAATCTTCTTTGAGAAATTCCAGTTCCATGTCCTCTGCTTTGTCTTGAATCTGGGGCGTGGGCTGAGGATACTGCTCTTGGTACAGCTCAATCAACTCTAGTAAATCTTGGATGTAAGAGCTGGCATGAGTAAGGTTGCCGTAGATGAAGTTAACTGGATTATTGATTTCGTGGGCAATGCCTGCCACCATCTGACCCAAACTAGACATTTTCTCGCTCTGCACCAGATGGAGTTGGGTCTGGTTAAGTTTGCTCAGCGTTTGGTTGAGCAGTGTAATCTGTTGTTGGGTTTGGTTGTAAAGCTGAGCCTGAGTAATGGCAACTGCTAACTGATCGACAACTGCTTTGAGTAATTCCCGATCTAGTGGACTTAGGGAATGAGCGTGCAACCCAATGAGATAGCCGCAGCAGCCATCTAAAAGCGGGATAGGGAGTGCAAGGTAGGCGTGAGCTTTTAACTGTAGAGGTGTTTGCTCTAACTCAGCATCAACAAACAACAGATGAAGTGCTTCTGTCTGCTGTAGACAAGCTGCTATGTCTATACACGAATTGGACTGAAACTTTCTTGGCTGAATCGTCAATGTTTGGGCGTGAGAGTCGCCAACCAGCTCAAGGGTTTGGGATTGGGGATCGTACCAGCCAAACAGCACTCTATCAAACTGTGTTAAGGTTGCCAGTTCTGTAACTGTCGTCTGAACAATGGTTTGTAGCTCTAAAGATTCTCGGATACGACACACCAAACGATTCAGTAGAGCTTCCTGCTTGGCACGAGTGCGGGTTTGCTCAAACAGCTGCACCTGTCGCCATGCACCAATCAGGGCAATAAGCAACAATCCGCCTAAAACGGTCGCCAAGAGGTTGAGTGCGCCTAAGTTAGATTCGATATTCTGGTGAGGAATAACCAGCGCAATTGACCAATCCGCTTCCTTTAGGGGCACGTAGGCAACGTAGTTCCATCTGTCATTGACTCGTAATAGTTCAATCCCTGCTTGTTTGGCAACCATGTGCTGGGCGATCGCTGCCAGTGCCGGATTGGAAGATTGTAAGAAGCTGGGTGCCTCATGCTCTGCGGAGCCAATCATCTTGGGGTCAGGATGGGCAATCGCCACCCCTGTGGAGTTGAGTGCAAAGGCATAGCTGCCAGCTCCCTCTTGGAGCCTGCTGACTACCTGAATCACTCGGTCAACTTTAATCGCTCCACCCATTGCTCCCAGCACTTGAGTCCCTGAATCCCCCATAATTGGAGCGCTGATATTGATTTGTAGAAGGCCTGTGGTGCGACTGACTACGGGATTCGCGGCACTGACTTGCCCTGACATTGCGTTGATAAACCATTCCCGGTCTTTAATATTTTTGCGATGAGGACCGACGCTGGTATTCGCACCCCAACCCTCGGAGTTGACAATTGACAGCTGGTGAATTTCTTTAAACCGTTGCAATTCCGACTTTAAATAAGGCTGGGCGACTGACCAATCTATAGAGCGCACGAGGGGACTGTTCGCCAGCATCTCTACTTCAGTCTTCCGATTAGATAGCCACTGGTCAATCTCATCCCGCCCCTGTTGGACTTTCAGTAAGGCTTGTTGCTGGAGGTTCTCCAGAATCAGTCCCCGCACAACCTGATAGCTAACTACAGCGATCGCACTCACCCCCAAAGTTGACCCTGCCAGTATCGATAAAACAATTAGGTCACGAGGTTGCCATCTTTGCTTGTAGCGATGCTGCTTTTTTGGCAGCCTTGACCAAAACGCTTTAGAAAAATTGAATTTCCCCAATTTGGGCAATACTTCCCGGCTACTTTTTTGGCTAGCTGAGTTAGCCTGGTTGTTTAGGATGGACACTCTTACTGCTACCTGCTATCGACTTGAGAAATAGGAGATTTCCAAGGAATTTAAGATTGCAAAAGTTGAAAGAGTTCAATGTTATGCTCCACAATCAGCTAGTTTTCTCTAAGAATCATATGGAGATGTTCTGCTCTCGCAACTCTTTTACCTGTAAATTTAGATACTACCATCGGATAATTGAACCAGCATTGGCACAATTGCTGAATCTTCATCCTGTTAAAAGTCTCAAGTTTAAAGGTCAATTGAATAAATTCGATTCTTCCTCAAGTCGCGAGCAATGAGCGTGTCGAGGGAACTCAAGCTCAGTGCGGCTTAGGGTTAACAATGGATTCGCAAGTTAAGCTCGCATCTTTTCCCTTTTCGGGCAGGGCATTGGGAAAGGATACCTATATTTTCCAGCTTTACAGATATATCGCACATTCTGCACCCCCTACTGTCACAATCGGTTATTTCGGTTTTTTTTTCTAACAAAGGTGATTTCTTATACAAAAAAATGTAAATATGTTTTGCGATCGCAAGCCCAAAATTTTTAAATGTCGAAAATTCGGAGTATGGCAGTTTAGGTTGTGGAATGGAGGTTAAAGCAGCGTGCAGATAGCGGCTGGTTGTGCAAGCAGCATTCTTCCGCTCCAGGGTCGCCTGCATTAGATGGTACGGGGAGAGATCGCCTGTGAAAATTGACCTGTTCAAAGACAGTTACTTAGTGATAAAAATCCTTTCAGTCAATGACTAGGAGGGGAAGAGAATGAAGAGAAAATAGCCCCATTCTGGCTAATAGATGGAAGGATATCGCACCGGCTATCGTTCAATTTTACGCATTAAGATAGAGGGATTTGTGCCCAAGAACCACACTTGAACAGCTAGAGGTGGCGGGGTTAGTCCGCGAGACTCGCCCGCGGCTTGAACTTTCACAGGAAAAGTTCGCAACGCTACTTGGGGTATCGTTCCATAGTGTGAATCGATGGGAAAACAAACGAACGTGCCCCTTACCACTCGGTTGGAAGCAGATTGAAACACTGCTGCAATCATAATGGGGGAACAGGTCGAAGACGACTAGCCAGGTATTTCGAGGAGCAGGAGTTGCGCCAGTGACATTTGCAGACAAAGGAAGGGCTGCTGACAGCATTTTTGTTGCAGGCGGCGAAATGGGGAATTTGATGCGATCGCTCGATTGGTCGCAGACTCCCTTAGGAGATGTAACCTACTGGCCCCAAAGTTTGCGGAGCGCTGTCAGCATTTTGCTGCCTTCAAAAGCTCAGATTTGCCTGTTCTGGGGAACTGAATTGATCGCGCTCTACAACGATGCTTATCGCCCTGCCCTGGCATCGAAGCATCCTTGGGCGCTGGGTCGCCCTGCTCGTGAGCTGTGGAGCGAAGTTTGGGACGCGCTCAAACCCTTGCTAGATGGAGTTGTCACGACTGGAGAAGCCTTCTGGGCGCGAGATTATTTGTTCTTTCTCAATCGCTACGGGTACAGCGAGGAAACTTACTTTGATGTCTCGTATGACCCCGTGCGGGACGAGAGCGGGGAAGTCGGCGGCATTTTTTGCATCGTCAGCGAGACAACCGGGCGAGTTCTGGGCGATCGCCGCTTACAAACATTAAGCTTACTGGCGAGCAAAACAGCTCAAGCCAAGACGGTTGAAGCTGCCTGTAGAACGGCAATTCAGGCTTTAGCCACCAATGCTCATGATATTCCGTTTTCCCTGCTTTATCGAGTGGAGGCAGATGGCAAGCAAGCGACTCTGGTTGAAACGGCTGGATTCGAGGCGGAAACCTCAGCAACGCCAGCAATCGTAGACCTGACTCAAGACAATGACGGATGGGGATTGAGACGAATTCATCAGACTGGGCAAGCCGTTATTGTTGATGTAGCAACTCGCTTCGGGGCGTTACCGAAGGGAGCCTGGGATAGGTCGCCTGCTGCTGCCTGGGTTGTGCCAGTGACCCAATCGGGACAACCTCAGATTGTTGGGTTTTTGGTGTTGGGAATCAATCCCCATCGAGCCTTTGAGAATGAGTACCGAGAATTTTTTGATTTGGTGGCAGGCAATGTCACGAATGCGATCGCTAATGCCCGCGCGTTTGAAGAAGAACGCCAGCGAGTGGAAGCACTGGCAGAACTGGATCGCGCCAAAACGTCCTTCTTCAACAATATCAGCCACGAATTCCGTACTCCCCTGACGCTGATGCTATCGCCGCTAGAGCAGACGCTAGCCGAATTAGAGGGAAGCATTCCGACCAAAGCGCGATCGCAACTGGAAATGGTGCAGCGCAACGGGAAGCGCTTGCTGAAGCTCGTCAATACGCTGCTCGATTTTTCGCGCATTGAAGCCGGACGCACTCAGGCAAACTACCAGCCAACCGATTTGGCAACCTATACGGCTGAATTAGCCAGTCTATTTCGTTCTACCGTTGAGCAAGCAGGACTGCAACTCACGGTTGATTGTCCTCCCTTACCAGAACCGATTTATGTAGATCGGGATATGTGGGAGAAGATTGTGTTGAATCTGCTCTCGAATGCCTTTAAGTTCACGTTTGAAGGAGAAATTGCGGTGGTTCTGCGTCCGGTCGGCGACCATGTGGAACTGATGGTACGCGACACGGGTACGGGTATCCCATCTGCCGAGCTTCCCAAACTGTTTGAGCGGTTTCATCGCGTTGAGGGGGCACGGGGACGCACCTTTGAAGGTACAGGAATCGGGCTATCGTTGGTGCAGGAACTCGTGCAGTTGCAAGGTGGAGCGATCGCTGTTGACAGTACGCTGGGTCGGGGCAGTACCTTCACGGTTCGATTGCCAATGGGAACGGCTCATTTGCCGAGTGATGACATTCACGCCAGCCGCGCCCAAGCCTCCACCGCTTCTGGTGCAATTCCTTATGTTGAAGAAGCTTTAGGTTGGCTACCCGAAGAAAATGCAGCGCCGAGGTTGCAGACCGCAGAAAACGCTCAACGAACCTCAGATGCTCCAATCTCGACGGCTACCGCCCGGATTCTGCTAGTCGATGATAACGCCGATATGCGCGACTATCTGCACCGCCTCCTCAGCCAGTTTTATCAGGTGGAAATGGCGAAAGATGGCGAAACCGCTCTAACTGCCGTATATAATCGTGCGCCTGACCTGATCCTCAGCGATGTGATGATGCCAGGAATGGATGGTTTTGAGTTGCTCAGGCGGTTAAGAGCTGATGCCAAAACTCGCGAAATTCCATTTTTGCTACTGTCGGCTCGCGCCGGAGAAGAATCGGCTATCGCAGGACTGGAAGCTGGAGCCGATGATTATCTGGTGAAGCCCTTTAGCTCCGGTGAATTGCTTGCCCGCGTCGCTGCCAATTTAGAACTGGGGCGATCGCGCCAAACAGCTAATCAGCAGCGCTTTCGCTTCCTGGCTGAATCTATTCCCCAAATGGTTTGGACGGCTGATGCCAGCGGTTGGGTAGATTATTACAGCCCCGGCTGGTTTGACTACACCGGATTGACGTTGGAGCAAATCCAGGGGAGCGGTTGGCAAAACACACTCCATCCAGACGATCGGCTCCGGACTATTGAAGCGTGGACTCAATCCACTGAAATGGGCACAAACTACGATATCGAACATCGTTTGAGAAGGGCAGATGGAATTTATTGTTGGCATCTCACCCGCGCCCTACCCATGCGCGACGAAAACGGTCAAGTCATTCGCTGGTTTGGTACCTGCACGGATATTACCGAGCGCAAACAAGCAGAAGAAGCTTTGCGAGAAAGTGAGGAGCTAAAGCAAAGCATTCTAGAGAGCAGTACTGACTGCATCAAAGTCTTAGCGTTGAACGGTGAAATTCTCTACATCAATCCTGGTGGGCTGTGTCTTTTAGAAATCGACGAGCCGAAATCTATCCTTTATCGCGTCTGGGCTGATTTGTGGGAGAGCGAAGATTATGAAAAAGCCCAAGCTGCGATCGCCGCTGCCACAATTGGCAACATTGGTCAATTTCAAGGCTATCTCCCCACTACCAAGGGCACGCCGAAATGGTGGGATACCCTGATTACGCCAGTGCGAGATGCCCAGAGACAGGTGGTGCAACTGCTTGCTATTTCACGGGATATTACGGAAGCGAAGCGCATTGAAGCCGAACGCCAACAAGCTGAACTAGCGCTGAGAGAAGCCCATGTGCAGTTAGAATCTGCTTTGGCAGCGGGAGCCGTCTACACTTGGCGCTGGAGTATTCCCGGCGATCGCGTCAGGGTCAATGCTGCGTTTGCTCGCCTGTTTGCTGTAGACCCGGTGAGTGCGACATCAGAAGGCTTGCCGATCGAGTTCTTTATCAACTCCATGCACGAGGAAGACCGTCCTCGCGTTTCAGTTGCAATTGAGCAGGCGATCCACACAGGTGAGGAATATGCTGCTGAGTACCGCGTTCGGACTGTCAGTGGTGAGGAACGTTGGCTAACGGCACGGGGTCGAGTTGAGTATGATGCAGCAGGGAAACCTGTTTCTTTTCCTGGCGCACTCGTCGATATTACCGAGCGCAAACAAGCAGAAGTGGCCTTGCGCCAATCAGAGGAACGCTATCGAACGCTGTTTGAGTCCATTGACGAAGGCTTTTGCCTCATCGAAATGCAGTTTGATGCAAATAACAAGCCGATCGATTACCGCTTTTTGGAGACTAATCCGGCGTTTGGGAAACAAACGGGACTCGAACAGGCAGCGGGCAAAACGGCGCGTCAGCTCATTCCAAATCTTGAAAAGCACTGGTACGAGATTTACGGCAAAGTCGCCCTAACAGGTGAATCCATTCGCTTCGAGAATGGTTCCCAAGTGATGAACCGTTGGTTCGATGTTTATGCGTTCCGCGTTGGGCAGCCGGAGAGCCGAAAAGTTGCCGTACTGTTCAAAGATATTAGCGATCGCAAGCGTAGTGAAATCGAACGAGAACAAATTCTGCAACGAGAACAAGCCGCACGGGAAGCTGCCGAACAGGCAAATCGCATTAAAGATGAGTTTCTAGCCGTACTGTCTCACGAGTTGCGATCGCCTCTCAACCCGATCTTGGGCTGGTCTCAGCTACTGCAAAACCGCAAGATGGATCAAGTGCGAACGACTTATGCCCTACAGATCATCGAACGCAATGCCAAACTGCAAGTGCAGCTCATTGATGATTTGCTCGATGTTTCTCGAATTCTCCAAGGCAAACTCAGCCTCAATGTCGATCCGGTCAATTTAGCAACCACCATCACCGCCGCACTAGAAACAGTGCAGTTAGCCGCCGCCGCCAAATCGATTCAAATTCAAACAATCCTGGAACCAGAGGTTGGGCAAGTTTTAGGCGATTCAGGTCGCTTGCAGCAAGTCATTTGGAACTTGTTATCCAACGCCGTCAAGTTTACCCCGTCAGGAGGACGAGTTGAAATTCGCTTAAAGCAGATAGAGGCTGAAGCTCAAATTACGGTCAGCGACACAGGTAAAGGGATTCTCCCCCAATTTCTGCCCTATGTCTTTGAATACTTTCGCCAAGCTGATAGCGCCACGACTCGACAATTTGGTGGATTAGGATTGGGCTTAGCGATCGTCCGTCAAATCGTTGAATTACACGGTGGCAGTGTTCGTGCAGATAGCGCTGGGGAAGGGCAGGGAGCCACTTTTACGGTGAAATTTCCGTTGATGTCGCAGCACTCAACCATTCCTCAAATCGTTCGCGAGTCCAAACCTCTCTCAGGCTTGCAAGGTATCAAAGTGTTAGTGGTAGATGACACGACAGATATGCGCGAGTATGTCGCCTTTGTCTTAGAACAGGAAGGGGCAGAGGTTGTGGCTGTCGGTTCAGCAGCGGAAGCTCTTGCCACGTTAGCTCAGTTTCAGCCAGCGGTGCTGGTGAGTGACATTGGGATGCCCGAAATGGATGGGTATATGCTGTTGCGGCAAGTGAGACGGTTGCCCGCAGAGCAAGGTGGTGAGATTCCGGCGATCGCTCTCACGGCGTATGTGGGGGAACTAAATCAACAACAAGCGATCGCTGCCGGATTCCAGCGGCACCTTTCTAAGCCGATCGAGTCAGCCGCGTTAATTGCAGCGATCGTCGATCTCATCAAGAATGCAAATTAAGACTGCTTGCTTAGTGGTTCAATACTGCCCCTTCTGGGCTTTTTGGTGAGGGATTAGGAGTAAAGTTTCAAATGTATTTCACTCAAGCGACTGCTATCGCAATCCTATTTAAGTTGTGAGCCAGCCCTTCCGATCCCCGACTTCTATCTCGAAGTCGGGGATCTCGGCTTTAGGAATTCTTTAGGAGCGCTATATATATTTTCTTTTATCTGGATGAGGATAGCAGAGGATTGTAGATATTAGATGTCGGTAAAGTTTGTTGCGACAGATTTTCTAGAAACCTGGGTGTGTCAAGTGCCGGTTTAAAGACGAGGGGGGAAAATCAAAATTTTCTTCTATTTTTGTTTTATTTAGGCGATGATTCGCACTCTTTAAAGCTTCCTTTGTCGGGGGGTGAGTGCAGGTGTCTTAGAAACCTCTTGCCATGAGCTTAATCTGGTTTACCCAGGTTAAACACCTGCTAAAAATTTTTGCCCCCCGGAGTCCGGATACCGTACCAGGAGATGATCCCCAGGATAGATGAACAAAACCTATGTTCAGTTCTATCTTTATTTATCAGAGCGGTCAACACGCTTAATATTCGGTCTTAGGGCATTAGCATCTCGCAACCAAAAAGTTTCATTAACCACATCTTTTTTTAAGGTTCGGGAAGCTCAAAGTTAATTTATTTTTTCAGATTGTGTTCGCCTATACATTCGCTTGAGTGACCAAGGCTTCAGGGGTGTACTTTTTGTGAATAAGGAGTTTAATAAAATGCGAATGAATACTTGCCATTGTTGCGGCAGTCCTCTTCTACGTCATGCGCGCCAAAATGGGGTTTATTGGTTTTGTACTTCATGCCGACAAGAAATGCTGCCTGTAGCCCTGGATCAAACACTTCCACTTCATCAAGCGGTTCAGGGAGCGCGATCGCTTTCTCTGAAACTGGTGAAACCATAAAAAAACAGTTCCCTTCCCTTATTTGGGAAGGAAGAAATACCTAACTGTTAGATAAAGAAAAACTGAAAAGTCCGTTTTCAGCCTGGTGCTACTGTTCCCAAGCTGAACCTGGAAACCAATTCGCCGTCATGTCAGGCGTCAAAATTCATCTGCCCTGATAAAATCAGCTTGGACTCGGTTAGGGGCAGTGTATCATGCTGGCAGCGGTACTTTACGGACAAACGGATCTACGCCTAGAACAGGTCGCTGACCCTACACCCTCTGCTGGTGAGGTGGTGATTCAAGTGGCTGCGGCAACGACTTGCGGCACCGATCTGAAGGTTTGGCGGCGCGGTGGTCATGCAAAGATGCTGAAGCCTCCTACCTTGTTTGGTCATGAGGCAGCGGGGCGGATTGTGGCGGTAGGAAGCGGAGTCCAAGGTTGGCAAGTGGGCGATCGCGTCGTTGCGAATAATTCTGCTCCTTGCATGAATTGCTTTTTTTGTCAACGTCAAGAATATTCTCTTTGCCCTAACTTGACGTGGAATAACGGCACGTTCGCAGAGTATTTAAAAATTCCCGCCCCGATTGTGCAACATAACCTGTTGCCCATTCCCGATGACTTGCCCGATGCCTTGGCGTCGATGACTGAACCGTTAGCCTGCGTGCTGCATGGGGTAGCACGTTCTAATGTAAAGTCTGGCGATCGCGTTGTAGTGTTGGGAGATGGGGCAATTGGGCTGATGTTTGTGGCGGTACTGGCGCATCAATCGGCGTCGGTGTTGCTCTTTGGGGGAAATGACCAACGGCTGGAAATTGGGAAAAAGCTAGGCGCTGTGGAAACGTTTAATTATCATCATCTGACAGATATACCGAGTGCGGTAAAAGAGCGAACCGACGGCTGGGGTGCAGATGTGGTGATAGAAGCGACGGGTGTACCCGCAGTTTGGGAGAGTGCGATCGCGTGTGCCCGTCCGGGTGCTACCGTCAATCTATTCGGGGGATGTCCGCGCGATACCACCATCACCGTCAATACCGAACAACTCCACTACAGCGAACTCACTCTAAAAGGCGTTTTTCACAACACCCCAAAATATGTACGAGATGCTTTATCTCTATTGGCGAGTCGCGCCATCCCCTTAGAATTGCTCATCAGCGAACATCAGCCTTTAAAGCATTTAGAGCAAGTGTTCCAAGATATGAAGAATCGTAAGGTAATTAAGGTTGCTATCGACCCCAGCATGGCATCTTAAGAATAGGGATAGCTGAGAACAGGGTGCTGATTAGTGAAGTGTGTTTGCAGGTTTAAGGTTTAAATGAAAAGCGTTAAATTTTGGTCAGTTCTGTCACTGGGAATTTTACTAGCATTAGGAGCCACTAAAAGTGCTGACGCCCTACCCGGACAGAAAACAGAAGAAGTGATTGCCTGGATTAATTCTAATCCCACTCTTCGACCTTCTACAGGCGATGGTCTATTAGTGCAAAAGACCAATACAGCCGCCCAGCGATTTACTTTTCTCGCAACTGTCCTTCCTCCCGGTAGAGTCACTTTTCTTAAAGATCGAGGCACGATTCGCAGCGAACGCTTTTCTTTTTTTGACATGGTTAATGGCGTAACGCCACAACGTCTAAAAGAATCGCTGCGGGTAATCTATGGCCCAGATATTTATCAAGACTACGACCGTTCCCGAATTGTCTACGAATATCCCACACCACAAACTGTAGACTTAGCTCGTCGGCAGCGGCTTCCGCTTTTGGCGGCACAACAGGGTGAACTGCGCTTAGGAGATCGATTTGGCTACTGGATGGAAATTGCCCAAACCAAGGAAGGGAAGGCGTATAACGGTCAAATGGTCATTTTCTTGAGAGAGGATTTAGACAAGTTGGAGACGGAACTGCGCGATCGCTAAATTACAGAAATGGCAAATTGCGAATTACTAAATGCCTTAAAAAATTAGCAATTTGTCATCTTAATTGAGTTGCGCCCGACCTAAAAAAATAGAGACGCGATTTATTGCGTCTCTACTAAATCATGAGTGTAATCCGTAGCGGCATTGGTCGTTTACAAGGACTAGTTATTTTTACCCTTATCTTTGTTCTTTCCTTTTCCTTTGCCATCAAATTGTGTAGTGCCAGTATTTTCAGGAGTCGATACCTGTTGGCTTGGTTCCTCTATCGATGGCGCAGTGGATGCGGCTGGTGATGGCTTTGGAACTTCCGCTGGCTTTAGCGCTACAACCAAGCCGGTTACAGCGGTGAGAATGGCAGCAGTTGCGGTCATAATGCCCGGAACGGTATGAAACCATCCCTGTGATTTTGGTTCTTCAGACATCGGTGAATTTCTAGAATTTCCTGTTAATTTAATACGGCTAATTACTCGGGTTTCCGAATAAACGGTGCGAGTATAACAAATGCGATCGCGTCCGGCAAACGGGAAATATACCAGATTTCACGCTATCTATCGCTTTCCTCTCCCGCCTGCAAATCAGGGAGATGCACGCCAAGACTTGATTTTGTTTTCTGGTTCTTTGCGGTTACTGCCAACAGTGGGGGTGAAACTCTCTCCGAGGGTCGCTAGAGTAGATGGTATCCCAACACAGCTAAATCAGGATAAAGCGACAAGGCTAGGAATCGCTAACCAACGAGAAGACCTGATATTTTTGGGTTCTGATAGAAGGTGTATTCATGAGCAGCAAACAAGACTACACTGCACAAATGCTTGACGGATGGATTTACCAAATCGTACCGGGACGCTACGGGCATCATCTGGAGATTTGGAACCCGCAAGGCAATCCATATCGCAGCTTAAAGGCTTTTGTGCAATACGAGGAAGCTGTAGCATTTGTCGAATCTCTAATTGCTTTGAGTAATCACGAAAGCCATTGGGTTCCTAACAACGAGGACAGCGTTCGCTTTGACCGGATGATGCAACAGCTAGTTTGCGTCGAATGCGACGATTTTATCTATCAAGAGTGGCACGTTAAACCCTATGAAGATTCTGACAACAACTGGAATCTTTATGCCATTAATCCAGTCATTGGGAAAACCGAGATTTTACTGAAGCGACAAGCAGATTTACAGGAAGCGATCGCTCTGGTTAAGGCTAAGATTGATGCAATTGAGCCGGGTGGCGTGCCAGCAAGCGATCGCGCTAACGTCGTAGCTACCAGATGCTAAGCCTAAAGCCAAGAGAGCACCGCTACACCAATCCAAAACCAGAGCTATTTCGCTTGTTTCGTTTATTGCGTTCGTTTCAAAATATTGTTCACGCAATTCTATCAATCTGGTAAAATAATAGCAGAGTGATAGAAGAAAGTTAATCAGAAATCAAAATACTTTCTAAGCCCATTTCTGGTTTTGGATATTGTGGATTCATTGCTTCAAGGGTGTCAGCAATTGTACGAGCAATAACTAAATTGCGGTACCACTTATTATTAGCAGGTACGACATACCACGGTGCATAGTTAGTCGAGCAATTGTTAATTGCATCCTCAAATGCCTTCTGGTATTCATCCCAAAACAGACGCTCCTTCAAGTCGTTGCTAGAAAATTTCCAATGCTTATCTGGATCTTCTAAACGACTTTGTAACCGTCGTTTTTGCTCGTCTTTAGAAATGTGCAGAAAAAACTTGATTACCGCAATGTTATTAAGCGTGAGCATATGCTCAAACTCATTAATAATGTGATAGCGCTGCCGCCATACATTCTCTGGTACCAGTTGTTTCACTCGGACGATTAACACGTCTTCGTAATGCGAGCGATTGAAGATAGTAATCATCCCTCGTAACGGCGTCCGCTGGTGATAACGCCAGAGAAAATCATGACCTGCTTCTTCTTCACTAGGTTTTTTGAATGACCAAACCTGGCAACCTTGCGGATTTACACCACCAAATACGTGTTTAATGGTGCCATCTTTGCCTCCTGTATCCATCGCTTGCAGGACAATGAGTAGGCTGCGCTGATGTTCAGCATATAGACGTTCTTGTAAATTTTGAAGGCGCTGACGCTGATGTTGCAGTTCCTGTTCAATATCTTTCTTATTTTTATAGTCTTCCGAAGCATTCGGATCGACAGATGCTAAGACAAACTGCTCTCCAGGATGAACCCGATAGTGGGGATAATTGGGTTTTGGGGGTGGAGAGTCAACGACAATTTTTTCGGGTGCCATTTCAAAAGCAACTTTGGCTGTTGCTTTTGCAGCCGCTTGTTGAGTCTTATGTTCTTCTCCTGTAGATGCATCGGTAGTTATCGAACTATTGTTTGGTAGATTGCTTGATTGGCTCATGGTATCTCCTTATTAAAAAGCTTTCACGGCAGCACATTTAATCTTCAGGAAATGGACTTGACAACGTCTGGTAAATTTTGAATTTTGAAATTTTCATGAAAACTTTTTGCCTATTTGCTTTGGTTATTTACCAGACGGGTAATGCTTTCAGAAGGGATATCAGGCTGTTATTTCTATTTTTAGCTCTAGAGATTCGTTAAGATTAGATAAGCGCTGTAAATACATTCAAAAATGATGTAAAATTCCGCAACAAAACGATTTCTTCCATCAATCTGAATTGATGGTGTAACTGGGAAATGTTTTGTTTGTTACATTATCAGTGTTGAACTTTTACCGGGTGTCTACATCAGTCTGACGGTGTAAAGGTTGAGTTTTCCTCAGCATCACCTTAATGTCCGTCGTACTGAGGCACTAATCATATCTACGATAAAAGTGAGGGCGAGAAACACGATTAGAGTTGTCAGGAGACCTTTGTAGTCAAAGCTACTCAGTTGTTCCGCGAGCAAGCGACCTAATCCACCCGCACCCACTAATCCGACGATAACGGTGGCGCGGATGCAGACTTCCCAACGGTAGAGGATATAAGCGATAAAGCGGGGCAAAGTGCGGGGTAAGACGCCGTAGAGGAAGACTTGGGAACCACTCGCGCCCAATGCTTTAAGCGATCGCAAGGGACGTTCATCTAGATTTTCCGTCACTTCCGCCATCAGACGCCCTAGGATACCTAAGTTGTGTAAACCGAGGGCGATCGCTCCCGGTAAGATACCTGGAAACAATACAAATAGAAAGATTAACGCCCAAATAGGTTCGGGGACGGCACGGGCAAACAGTAGTAGGAAGCGGGTAAAAATCAGTACAGCAGTTGCTCGTAGATCCCCCCTAGCCCCCCTTAAAAAGGCGGGTATTAGAGTCGCTGTCCCCTTTGATGAGGGGAGTTTGCTGGATCTTCTGCCAGTATCTAAAATCCCTCCTGGCAACAGGAAATTATTTGCGGCTGGAAAAGATAATAAAATGCCGCCTAATCCAGCCCCAGCCATTGCCAGGATTGACATAGCAAGGGTTTGAGCCGAAAGGGTAAAAAGTTGACTCACCTGACTCCCATCCGGTGGGAAGATATCCTGAAACACTCCTGCCAATAGCTGTACGGTTCGCGGTGCCCAAAGCTTTGAGAAATCAGCTTGGACGTACCAGAAGGAGAAAATGACTAAAACAATGCCGCCGAGAAAGGACACCTGCACGACTGGATCTTTTTGATAAAACCGCTGTTTGCGCCCTTGGAGATTTAGGACGTTCAAATCCAGGCGACTCGGCGCACCTAAACGGTGGCGTAGCAAAGCACTCCAAAAATCCGTAGCACCATTTAATACAATTAGGGCGATCAAAAACGTCCACATCTGCTCATAGCGCAGAGATTGGAGGCTGAGGAGAATTTGATACCCCAGTCCACCTGCACCGATAATTCCTAATACGGCGGCGGAACGAATCGAACACTCAAACCGATAGAAAGCGTAGGATAGCAGATTTAGAAAGGCTTCGGGAATCAAGCTATAGGCAAAGGCATTCAGAGGAGGAACGCCGCTATTGAGGAGTGCCATGAGTGGCTGGCGGGGGGTTTCGTCTAGAATCTCGGAGAAGACTTTGGCAGTAATCGCACCAAAAGGAATTGCGATCGCTAGCACAGCTACTAGGGGATCGAGTCCAAAAATATTGACAAAAAATAATCCCCAAATTAACTCGTGAATTGCTCTGGGGATTGCCAAAACTCCTCGTACCACCACCCAAGGAGGCTGAGGTTTAAGTTTTGAGTTTTGAGTTTTGAGTTTTGAATTTGAAACAGATTGCCACCATATCTCGGAAGAAAAAACACCCCCCACCAACCCAATCAGCACGCTGAAGAAAGTGCCACACACGGCATAAGCGAGGGTTTTCAGAGTGGAATCTAGAGTGAGTTGGAGAAATTCCGGGCTGAGATCGGGTGAAAATGCAGCTACGAGAAAGCGCCAGACGAGGTTCCAGCCGCCTGAGTTGATTAAATTTTCTTGGAATACGCCTGCTACGTGCAACGACCAAATGAGGGACGCGACAAACAGCAATCCCCATACAGTACGCCAGTTAAGCGGGGAGGGGCGCTGAGGGAAGGTAATTGGATGGCGATTTAAAGTTTTTTTCATATCAAATGCAAGAACCCTCTCTTATTTAAAGGGCACTGACATAACCATAAGTCTTGTGTTAGAACCTTAGTGAATTTGTAGCCAACCCTGTCTAATTGCCCTTTAAGTCAATACCATTCCTCTGCCGCTACCATATATTTAATCCATAAATCTTGTTATTTCTAATCTAGAGTTTTATCGGCTTATGTAAAACTTAAGTATTTTGACCTCTTGCCAATCTTGATAGCTCGTGCATTGAGCCAACCCTTGAGAGCATCAAGTACACTAAATAGTAGAGTCCTCTTGGCGCACATTGTGCAGTGTCAGGGGTACAGGTCGGTTCTTCCGAACCACATAACCAGCGGTAAAGGTATGGCATTGGCTTGTACTCTGCACAAACTCAACTACACATAACTTCGTCATAATTAGCTTAAAAATAGTGAAACTTCCCATTCAGAAAATCCTCTTCGGTAGCCCCGGAACCGGGAAAAGCTACAAAATTGATCACGAAATTATCCCGGATGATTTGGAAATAAATAAATCGCTAAATCCAGAGAATATTATAAAAACAGTTTTTCATCCAGAATATACCTACGGTGATTTTATGGGTAAGCTGGTGCCTATAACTAAATCCGGCGGAAAACCTGAATACAATTTTTATGAGGGACATTTTCTAAAAGCTTTAGGACAAGCTTACAAAAACATTCAGATAACCAAGCCAAAAACATTTGAGCAAATTAACTGGAATGATGTCAATAATGTTGCTTTAGTTATTGATGAAATTAATCGAGGCAACTCTGCTGCAATTTTTGGTGTTTGTTTTCAATTACTTGATAGAGAAGAGACAGGATGGTCAAGTTATAGTGTAAATCTTACAGAAATTGAATTTTATAAATTTATCGAGTTGATAGGAGTAAAAATATCTCTGGTCGATAACAACCTAAAATTTCAGTTTCCCGGCGACAGTCATTTTGTTTTTTTCGATGCTTTAAAAGACAAGTTTACCCCATTAGGAATAAATACAGAAACTAAGACAATAATGCTCCCCCCCAATCTGTCAATCCTTGCTACTATGAACACGTCCGACAACTCCATTTACTTTATGGACAGTGCCTTCAAGCGGCGTTGGGATTGGGAATTTATTAACTGGGATGGCAGTAAGCCTCCTACTGCCATATACGGAAAAGGGGGAACTTTAGAGGAGAAGGACTGGAGAAAATTAATCAAAAACCTTAACGGCTTCATAAAAAGTCATCACGCCTCCGTCCGTGGGATTGAGGACAAGCAGGTTGGTTATTATTTCATCAAACAGCCGGTAACTGCTGAACAGATACAAAATAAACTAATGTTCTTCTTGTGGGACAGCGTTTTTAATCGGGATAAAAAACCACTTGAAGAGCTTCTTAATGTAAAAAGAGATGAACTTGTTACATTCGGAGATTTCACTAAATTACATAATAATTTTATCGAAAATATTATGAATCTAAAAGGTTGATTATCCCTCAATGCTGTCAATCAGAAATACTAGCTTTTATTCTTTTATGAGCCGTGTTTGACTTTAATAGCCTTAAGCTGATCAAAGGTTCCAATGATTTTTTTGTTGGTATCCGTAAATCTGTATCTGGGGAGGGTTTTGAGTTCTGTCTGCCAAACGGTTTTGATAATTTCCCGGAGGGGGATTTCGACGAGGTGCGAGATTTCTTTTTCAAGATGTACCGCACGTTTCGCAAGTTTGAGCGCGACAATAAAGATACCAATCGATTCAAGATAAACACATCTGAATATCAGCGAGATCAAGATCAGACAACTCTTTCCTCTGGCGGAGTTAGTATGCAGGCTGAGGAAGGAGAAGTTTGTGTACTCTACAGCAAGATTAAGATGATCGAGCAGGTGCTTGAAGCCTACGATGATCTTGCTATCAACTCGATCCAAAAGAAAGTTAGACGCAGTGAGGACATTGACTATTCCCAGATTCACAAATACTTAGATCGTGCTATCTACCTAGATAACGATGCATTTTACGTTGATGTGATGGATTTGCCGCGTCCGACGTTACGCTATGAAAGCACTGACATAGTAAATCTTTATTGTTACATTCTTGATGAGATTGTACAGCAGTTGCAGGCTGATGTATCGGAGAACATTAAAGCACACAGTCAGGATATTCACTTTCTTGCCCAGCGCTTCAAGGACAACTACCTGACTAGCAACCAGTCTATTTTTGACAAAGACACCTTTGTAGAAACCATCAACATTCTTAAAGAAACGTTCGATAACATAGACAAAAACACTTATTACAAGGACGCTGACTATTGGGGACTTTACGAGGCTATTGAGACATTCTTATACGGCGAAATCAATCCTAGTCAAAACGATGGTAACTATTGGGGAATGAGGGGATTTTCCCTGCTGTGGGAGGATATGTGCCACACCTACTTCTTTAAAAAACACAGCGATGAAATCTGTTATGCGGATACGGATATACCCTTGAAAGAGTACCTAAATCGAGAAAGGCAAGGCGAAGATCAGCACCGGGTTGGCAACTGCAAAACCACAAGTGGAACTGGGTACTGGAATCAATGGATTTACCGGACGCTCTCGGACATCCCCAAATATCCAAAACAACGTAACTCAGTAAGCTTTGGGTGGGATGAACTACTTTGTATTGAGTTTGATCTAAAACCTGCAACTTTGATTTACTCAAATCGTAAGTATGATGATTCTAAGGAACAAGATAGAAGTCAGGCTCTACGCCGTTTCCCACGCCCAGACTTAGTTTTAAACAAATCTCAAGAGGGTTTTTTATTAAAAATAATAGATTATAAGGATGTACCACTTAATTTTTATACTAATCCAAGCTCTTCTCCAAAATCTGCAAAAAAATATAAGTATGATCTGATTAAACAACTTACCTATGAATTGGCAATTCAGCAAACACATATCGTTTGCGATAATCAGTTTTTCATTCCCTACTATTACAAATTAGTTTCCAATCTTGATTACTTAGGAGAAATTGAACCAAATCTAAATCTTAAAGGCATTAAGGTATTTAAAGCAAACTTTATGCTCATTCAAAAAACGTATCTAGAGGCAAATCTATGAGTTATGAACTAGACATTATTCAACTTCAATCCGAAAGTTTGGACTTTTATAGTGATTACGTTCCTGTAATATCTTTTAAGAACCAATACCAAAAAGACGCTGTAGAAGGATATATAATTGAGAAGGTAAAAGATTTTTTTGAAAAATTAAAAATTGATTTAGATATTACTAAAAATCAAATTTCTTATCAAAAACTTATTACTGAAGAAGATTTTAAAAAAGTTCCTATTAGCTATTTTCATGAAAACCTTTTCTATGACTTAGGTGAGCGAGAAGCTGACGGGAGATTAAAAGCCAAAATAAAATGGGGTATTACTTTCGACGAAAAATGCGTTCCCAGCCAGCTAGGGTATGTTAATCCAAGCTTTAGGGGTTATGGGAAGCCACCGGATATAAAAAAAGAACGACGTTACGGGACTATAGACATCAACGGAACCCCGGTGTTTTACTACATTTATTTCACACTTCAGGAAATATTGGATGTTATAAAAAAACTATAAAGACCTTTAAATTTCTTTTAAACCCTTACAGGAGTTTTATACTATATCAAACTCAGGTCGTACAACTCTTCAATCATGGCATCCGAGAGGTCTTCAGCGGGAATATCAAACAAAATACGCCCATGTTGCAGACCAATAATTCGCTGATAATGACTCCGAGCAAATTCAATCGTGTGGACACTGGTGACTAAAGTTTTCCCGGTTTCTATACTCAACTGGCGCAATAAATCCATAATCTCGCGGCTGCGTTCGGGGTCGAGGCTGGAAATGGGTTCGTCGGCAAGGATGGCGGTGGGATTTTGCACGAGGACGCGAGCGATCGCTACCCGTTGCTGTTGACCGCCAGAAAGGCTATCGGTGCGTTCGTAAAGTTTTTCCGGAATCCCCACTTGTGCCAAAGCTTTATGAGCCGTTTCGACTTCCAAAGGATAAATCAGCGAAACTACTGCTTTGAAAAACGACCAGCGCCCTAGATGTCCAGCATTGACATTGTGAATCACCTGCAAATTATCAACTAAGTGAAATTGTTGGTAAATCGTACCAATCTGGCGCTGGACTTGACGCAGCGACTTTGGACGCAGATGAGCAAGGTTTCGACCCAGTACCCAGACTTCTCCTTGACTGGGTAGAAGGGTACCGTTGAGTAAGTTAATCAGCGTACTTTTTCCCGCGCCGCTAGAACCAACCAGTGCCACGCGATCGCCTGCCCAAAGCTGCAAGTTAATATCAATGAGAGATTCAAAGCGTCCAAATTGCTTAGAAACGTTTTTCAGTTCAAAGATTGGCGCAGATGAGTTCATTTCTCTGCTTAGTTTGCTATCCATTTAGTCATGAGATAGCGATCGTGGTCTTTAAAACCAACCTTCCGATATAAGTTTTGTGCTAGTGTATTTTTCCGCTCGACTTCTAAATGAAGTGCTTGAATTCCTAGAGAAGGGCAAAGACTTTCTATAAACTGAATTACGCTCATGCCTACCCCTTGCCCCCGATAACTCTCTCGGATGTAGAGTTCATCAATAAATGCATCCCGCCCTCGAAATTCCAAACTGTAGCCAAAGGTAAGGACGACGTAGCCAATCGCTTCGTCGCCATGCTGGATCAGCCACACTCGTCCTAGAGAATCATCATGCAAAATCTTTGCTAACGCCGTGCGAACAATGGATTTATCAAAATTTAGGTGTTCAAATTTGTAGAACTCCCGGATAAACTCCATCAGAGTTTCGATATCTGATTTTTCTGCAATTTTAAAGTTAGCTTCTGTCATTTACATCACTTTATTTTGCCAATTTCCCGGCCAATCTTATCAATTTGAGCATAGTTGGAATTTTGGGTAGGAATAAATTTAGTTGCTTGTAAAAGGTCGAGAATTTCTTTTTGCTCTGGTACTTTGGGGTCTAGTTTTAAAAAGGCGTTTTGCACTTTTTTAACAAAATCTTCACCGTAGCGCTGTTTGACATCGGGATGAATGACCCAGTGATAGTCGTAGTAGGCGGGCGTCTCCCAGAGGACTTCGACTTTGTTCAAATCTACTTCTTTGGCATCGACTCGCTTTTTCCAGACGCTTTCATTCACAGCACCGACATCGTAGGTGCCTGCTTCCACCAATTTAATCGTCTTATCGTGATCGCCAGAAAAACCGGCTTGACCTTTCAAATCTTCAAGCTTGAGTCCAGCTTGTTGCAAGAAATATTGAGGCATTAAACGCCCGGATGTTGAAGATTCGCTGCCAAAAGTGAAGCTATGTTTTTTTAGTTGTTGCAAACCAGAAATATCTTTAAATGGCTTCAGTCCAGCCTTTTTGTTAGCGATGAAGAGACTGTGAAATTGGGCGTCTATGTCGCGTTGAGCGATCGCTTCTGCACCGGGCACCTGCAACCGTGCCTGCACCCCCGTCAATCCCCCAAACCAAACCAAATCCAAATCTCCTACTTTGAACACAGTAACCGCCGCCGTATAGTCAGTAACCGGCTTATACTCAACTGGCACACCCAGTTCCTTTTCCAGATAGGCAGCTAGCTTCTCATACTGACGCTGTAACTTTTGCGGATCTTGATCGGGAATTGCACCGATTGTCAGAGGTTTTGCCTCAGTTCCACCGTTCGTCGCTGAAGTCCCGGAGGGGTTGGGCGAACACGCTGCTAGCGGTAGCAACAACAAGAAACCGGACAACAATATTTTTTTCATCCCTGACTTAGCTCTCCTCATTTTGACTGGCGATACAAACCTACGCCAGAAGCAACCCCTACTGAAAATGGGGTGTAGCGCAGGTGCCAGAAGTCAGTGTAAGCGAACGGCTACCCTTATGCCAAAATTAACCCTAGTGTCGAGGCGGCTTTAGCAATGGTTTGGCATCCTGGGCAGAAGTTGCAGGGCGGGCGATACATTATTGAGAGGCATTTGGGTAAAGGTGGCTTTGGGATTGCCTATCTTGCTTGGAATAAATGCAATCAAAAGAAGGGCAAGCGATCGCATTCTCTATTCGCGCCTGTCTTCAAACCAATCTTGCCCGCCCGGTAACTGAGTTAAATACTCATCAATGATGTCAGGTAAAATACTTGCTGAATGAGCATATGTCAAAGCAAGTAATTGTTGAGCTGTCAGAATTATCTGAGTTCTATCCACCTTTTCTTCATCCAATCCAGCCCACCTAAAATCGTCAAAGTTTCTTTGTCGCGTCCCTCAATGATGCTATTTCGTAAATCCATGAGTTCCTCAGTCATAACAATTGTCTTCATCTAGGCGTTTCCACGCTGAATATATCACTCAAAAATAAGAGCGATCGCTCTTATCTCACCTTTGTTCCCTTCCGTTATGGAACCTTCTGGAATAGGTCAAATACTTAACAAAACTGGCACCAAGGGTATGGCAAAATTAGCCTAAGTGTCAGGGAAAGTGTGAGGAATGGTTTGGGCCGCTGGGCAGATGTTACATGGTGGACGATACATCGTTGAAAGGGTGCTGGGAGAAGGAGGCTATGGCATTACTTTTCTAGCTAGGGACAAAAAAGGGAATTTTGTCGTCATCAAGACGCTGAATGAACGGGTACTGACTAAACGCGAATTTACAGCGTACCGAGACAAATTTAATCGAGATTTCCAGAAAGAAGCGCTGCGACTCGCTGTGTGCCGACACCCTAATATTGTGCAGATTGACAATGCCTTCTCTGAAGGACAGTTACCTTGCATGGCGATGGAGTATGTTGAAGGAGAAAACTTAGAGCAGCGCGTACTTAATCTGGGTGTTTTGTCGGAAACCGAAGCATTACACTACATCCGCCAGATTGGTGACGCACTAACTTTCATCCACGATAGGGGCTTTTTGCATCGGGATGTGAAGCCATCTAATATCATGGTGCGTGCCGAAAAATTTCAGGCGGTACTGATTGATTTTGGCATTGCTAGGGAATTTATCCCCGATATAACGCAGACTCATACGCAAACCTTTACTCCAGGCTTTGCTCCAATTGAACAGTATGCTCAGCAAGCAAGACGGGGCGAGTATACGGATGTTTATGCACTCGCGGCGACGCTCTACTATTTGCTGACTGGAGAAGTCCCGCTACCTGCGCCTGCGAGAGCTGCGGGGATTCGGTTAAATTCACCGCAACGCCTCAATTCCAGTATTAGTAATTTAGCCAATCAGGCGATTCTTAAAGGGATGGAATTTCAAGCGGAGGAACGCCCTCAGTCGGTGCAGGAGTGGCTAGAATTGCTTAATCTTAATAAGATTTCCACTTACAGTTTTAAGCAGCCAGTATCTAGCAATATTCCGGTTTCAAAAACTTATAATGCCAGTTCAATCGCTACAAATCGGAATTTTTTAACAAATCGGCAAAGTTCAGCGTCAAAGATAGATTACCGGCAACTACAGACTTTTTTAGCGTTAGGAAAGTGGCAAGAAGCGGATGAAGAAACCACGACGGTTATGCTGAAAATTTCTGGTCGAGAAACAGAAGGTTGGCTGAGAGTAGAAGATATCAAAAATTTTCCAATGTCAGACCTTCGGATCATTAACCAACTTTGGATAAAACACAGCAAAGGACGCTTTGGTTTTAGCGTCCAAAAATATATCTGGGAAAGGATCGGAGGGACGAGAAGCGCAAATTATGAGATTTTGTGTATTTTAGGCGATCGCGTAGGATGGCGGATTGATGGCGCTTGGGTTCCTTATGAAGAATTTATCTTTGATTGCGATCGCGCTCCCGCAGGTCATCTTCCTAGCGGATATGTTTTTTGTGAAGTTGGTTGGTGGGTCGGGTTATTGAACCTCTTCTATCGCCTTGAGTAGATGATTATAAAAAATTAATATTTTTATGAAGTCTTATTGATTATTTTATGAAGTTAAGAGCTGTGTGAATATAATAAATGCTGCCTACGCTAAGTCGCTCTATTAACCAGCAAAAATGCCGGATATTATTTTAATAAAATAAACTTAAACTCAAGATTTTTTCTACATTCAAACAAAATTTTAGCAGAGCAAAATTTTATGTATCCCATTACTACGAAAACTCAACTTGAAAATTTACGTCCAGGCGATCGCATAAAATATTATGGCGTTCAGTGGCAGATTAAAGAATACAGCACTTATGACGATTCCTATGGATATGAAACAACGGAGTGGTTGCTAAAATCTCAGGCAGGAAAAGAATACTACTTGCTACGAGAAATTGATCCGCAAAATCCTGAATCCTTAGTCAATTGGTATCTTGCCGAAGAAATTTCAGACCCTAAGATATTTGAACCAGAATCACTGAATAATTTGGCTATTCGTTTTTGGCACGATATGCAAGGAGGAAAAATGCCTTACCCAGAATTACAAGCCTTGGGTAAACGCTATTACTTTGAATCATCAACCAAGGGTAATTATGAAGGAGATGAAGAGGAGACATCTCGAATTACGTGGGATTATTGGGACAAGGATCATCAATGGAATTTAGCAATTGAAGCTTGGCCTGATGGCAAACGACATATTTACTCTACCAAAATAGTAAAACCAGAAGATTTTTCTCACATTGAACGAGGAGCGAAGAAGAGTTTTTTGGAAAGCGTGATTTTCCAAGCATTAGTAGCCAGTTTCATGATGGCTTGCGGAATATTGTTGATGGTATTCGGCTAGTAAAAAAATGCCTACATCTTTATTTATTGAACAACATAACAACGGATTGGCTTTTTATATCAATGGTGATTTGCAATTTGATACCGCTGATGAAGCCATTTATCACGAGTATTTAGTGATTCCATCGGTAGCACTAGCAGTCAAACGATTTCCTCACACAGAGTTGCAAATCTTGATTTGTGGCGGTGGGGATGGATTAGCTGCGCGGGATGTGTTGCGCTTTCCGGAAGTTAGTCACGTTGATTTAGTGGATTACAACCCAGAAGTTTTAGAACTAGGGAAAAGGGTATTTAAGGATTTTAACGAGGGAAGCTTAGAAAGCGATCGCTTAACAATTTACACGCAAGAAGCTTTTGAGTTTTTATCGACACTCAAGGAAAAATCTTATCACGTTATTATTTGCGATTTCACTTATCCTAGTTGTACAGAAGATACGGCGATATACAGCCAAGAATGGTTTAAAACGATTAGCCGGGTTCTTTATCCAGGTGGAATTATTAGCACGAATGGTGTTTCTCCAGAAAATCGGACAACAGGTTTTTGGTGTTTATATCAAACCTTGTTAGCTGCCGGATTGATGGCAAAGCCTTTACAACTAGCAATTCCATCCTTTCAGCGGCATGATTACGGCAATTGGGGGTTCTTCTTAGCGTCTCCAGTTGCAATTCAGCGTTCTGAAATAGAAGGAATTACCCTACCTGAAAATTTACAGGCGATCGCGCTTAAAAATCTGCTAAAAGTGTTTGAGTTTGAGAATGCGATCGCGCATAGCCGCCACAGCATCAATATTCACACCCTGGATTGCCCGCAGCTATTTTACTACTTACTAAATCCTCATATTCAATCGCCTCAAATTATCGAAGCAATTGATGAAAAAACCATTAATTTTTTAGACATTGAAGAAGCTGGAACTGGACTGGTAGGGTTGCGGGATCTCCTTCAGCTAGAATCAACCGCCCAAAGGTGGTTAGAAGAAGTTCAGGGTAATGAGATAGATACTAGCAAACTATTGCCGGTACAACATCCTTATCACAACCCAAAGATGACAGCAGAATGGTTAGCCCACCTTCAAAAATTACTATCAGAAATCGATTTATCACGTTTATTGGGAAGTATTTTAGAACGTGCTCAAGAACTGCCGCCTCAGATTGCCGCTGAACTAAAACAATTGTCTGATAAAATCCGCACTGGACAGCAAATTTTAACGCTATCACCACGAGCAGCAGAATTTATTATGATGCTCTCAGTAACTTTATTAATGGCCAATTTAGCATCTCCAGATGCTGTGTTTGCCAAGGGATACTATTCAGGAAGTAGCCATTCTCCTGGCTCTAGCGGCTATTCGGGAGGAAATACTTATTATAGCGAAGGAGACTGGAGTTGGTTTAATAGAACTATAGGATTTGTTTTGACGGCGGCTGGTGGTATTTGGTTGATAAACTTATTAACAAATCGCTCGAATAATGACTGACATTTTAGATGTAAATAATGGGCACAAAATTCAATTAGAAGAATTATCTTTAACCCTTAGACTACTAAATTCAGAAGAACGCCATCATTGGGACTTGCTTGTGCAAACTGCTCCCGCAGGATGCTTTATGCAGTCTTGGGCTTGGGCAGATTTCAAAGAATTGGAAGGATACAAAACCTTCCGTTATGGTCTATTTTACAAGCAAGAATTATTGGGAGGATGCATTTTTTATTTTTATCCCCATCCTAATAAAGCCAATTTATTAGTTGCTCCCGGTGCCCCTCTGCTACCTGAAAAATTGGAAAAAGAAGGAATGCAGATATTAGTGAAAGAAGCGGTATCTTTAGCTAAAAAAATAGGAGCGGTTGCCCTACGAATTGAACCCTTATGGCAGCAAAAACTAGATTGCCTTTCCGGGTTTATGCGTGCCCCCGTTGATTTATTGCCCTCGGAAACTCTGTTAATTGATTTACAATTAACAGAAACTGAAATGTTAGCAACTATGAAGCCAAAAGGACGATATAATTTGCGTTTGAGTTGGCGTCATGGTGTAGAAACTGAATTTAGAAAAGACTCACAGGCAATTCCTGTGTTTTACGATATTTTTTGGGAAACGGTAAAACGCCAGCAGTTTTTTGGTGAACCCTACAAATTTTTCATTAATCTTTGCCAAACCTTGTTTAAGGCAAATATGGCAGAGCTAGGTTTCGCAATCTGGCAAGGAAAAATATTAGCAGCTATCTTAGTTGTTTATTGGGGCGATCGCGCAACTTATCTCTACGGCGGACGTAGTTTTGAACACCCGGAAGTCATGGCAACTTACAGTTTACACTGGGCTGCAATGCAACGGGCAAAATCACGCGGTTGCACTTTCTATGATTTCTATGGTTTTACTCACGATCCTAATCATAGCTATGCAAAATTTTCCTATTTTAAAAGTCAGTTTGGTGGCGTACCAGTAAAAACTATCGGTGCTCATGATTACTTTTTTTATGATCAACTAGCAGATACAATGATTGGCTTATTAAAACACTTAAAAACATAAAATTAATTGAATAATAAACAAATATTGAGAAGGAGTTAAGTAGTGGAACAAGTTAGTCAACTAGGATTTATTCTTCTAGAGCTAGTCGTAGGCTTTGGGTTGTTCTGGCTGGGACAACTCGCTTACCAAAAACTATTTCGTCGCATAGAATTAAACTTGGAACTATTTGTTAAGGATAATCCAGCCGTAGCGATCGCTCTTGTCGGATACTACCTCGGCATCGTCATTGCACTAGGTGGTGTTTTAGGACAACCTTCAGACAATTGGCAGGACAAATTACTCAATTTGGTAAGCTATGGCGCAACAGTCATTTTATTCATGTTGGCTGGCGCTTGGGTAGGCGATCGCTTAATTTTGCGTTGCTTTGATTGTAAGCGCGAAATTCTTGAAGAACGGAACACAGGCGCTGCTGCTGTAGAATTTGGCAATCACATCGCTAATGGACTCATTCTCAGCGCCGCACTCGGCGGGGAAAGTGGCACTTGGCTGGTAGGGTTTGTCTGCTGGATCGTTGGCTTAGGCGTACTCGTTTTGGTGAGCGTTCTCTATCCTCGTGTCACTAAATACAATGTATTTGGAGAGATTGAAAGGCGCAATAATCCTGCTGCTGGTGTGGCGTTAGCGGGCTTACTTATTGCCACAGGTAATATCGTGCGCGTAGCATTTGCCGCCGAGTTTCAAAATTGGGTAATTAGTTTTACTCAATATGGTTTAACACTCCTATTTTGCTTAGCCTCACTGATTGTAATTCGCTGGGTAGCAGATTTAATTTTAGTGCCAGGAGTAAAAATATCAGACGAAATTGCACGTCAATAAATCCCGAACTTGGGTGCTGGACTAATTGAAGCTTTTGCTTATATTGCGGCTTCATTTTTAATCGCTTGGGCTGTTTAAATTAACCAGTAACGCAGAAATATTTCCACTGCTCATTATTGGAATTGTCGCCAATCTCCAAAGTAAGTAATTCAGCAAGAGTTTTTGCTTTTTCGTAATTATCCTGCTGATAATCACACACATGGATATCAACGGTAACTTTCCCTTCTTCAGGCCAAAAATGCAAGGCGATGTGAGATTCTTCCAGTAAGAGAACTGCTGATATTCCCTGTGGTTGAAAAGTAAAAGAAAGCTGACCAACGGGAGTTAAATGGGCATCTTGAGCCGCACTTTTTAATGAATCTAAGAAATCGGCTTCTGTCCAATCAAAAATAGATGGAGAAGCGATGAGAATCGCTGAAAAATGATGGGATCTAAGCACCGCTTGTCCTTTTACCCAGCACCTTGAACAAAGTCAAATAAAGCGTGAGCCATCTGCAATTTACTACAGGGTTCAATCTCTACTTTGCGCCCTTGATTGTCAAGAAATACGGCTTGGTTGTTGTCGCTGCCAAAACCAGCATCGGCTTGATCGATGGGATTGGCAACAATGGCATCCAAATTTTTCTTCTGCAACTTCTCCAAGGCTGGCGTAACAATATCCCCAGTCTGGGCGGCAAATCCAATTAATGTTTGATGCGGCTGTTTGAGACTCGCCAATTCTGCCACGATATCGGGTACAGATTCTAGAGGTAAGGAAGCGGGAAGCGATCGCTTCGGCAATTTCTGGGTACTATACTCGGCGGGTTTCACATCTGCCACCGCCGCCGACATCACAATCAAATCGGCATCGGGAAAACACTCTAACATCGCCTGCTGCATCTGCTGGGCGCTCATCACACTAATCAATTGCACTTTTTGTAGAGAGGCGATTAATGGCGTCTCCATTGGCCCATGCACCAGCGTCACAGATGCGCCGCGATGCAGTGCAGCTTGTGCCAATGCGAATCCCATTTTGCCAGTCGAAGGATTGCCGATGAAGCGCACCGGATCGAGATGCTCTCGCGTTCCTCCAGCACTAATTAAAACTCGTTTTCCGGCTAAATCTCGCTTCCCTCCAGTGTGCAATAGAGATGTAATTTGCGGCAAAATTTCAGCAGGTTCTGCCATACGTCCAGCACCGACGCGATCGCAAGCTAACAGTCCAGCACCGGGACCAACACCGTGATAGCGTTTATCTGCGAATACCTGTTGCCAATTGCGTTGCACTGCCACCTGTTCCCACATATCCGTATTCATTGCCGGTGCTAACAGCACTGGACAAGTTGAAGCGAGGACGGTATTCGTGAGCAGATTGTCAGCGAAACCATAAGCCAACTTGCCTAAGGTATTCGCAGTTAGAGGAGCGATCGCAAAAACCTCTGCCCATTCTCCTAACTCAATATGCAAAGGGCGTCCGCGTGTCGGTTGCCAGAAATTTTCATCCGTATAAGCAGGATGACGGGACAGCGTTGCTACGGTTAGGGGAGTGATAAATGCTTGAGCCGAATCCGTGAGAATCGCCCGAACTTCCACCCCAGTTTTCGCAAGCGCCGAAATTACCTCACAAACTTTATAGGCGGCGATACCGCCGCCTATCCCTATGAGAACTCGTCTGCCACTTTGCATTTAAGCTTCATCGAAGGGTTGAAAATCCAGTAGGTAGAGGTAGGGTTCAACTAAATCTGGACGTTGAAAAGCGATCGCTCTGAGCAAATGCCAATCATCCAATCCTTCAAAAGGATTGGTGTAATTATCTTGCTCTAGCCGTACAGCCAGATGTTCCACTTCAGTTGCCGTTACAGCAGAAATATCCCGGTTGGAAATGCTAACAGTTGTCATTGACCGCGCCTCCCTCAATCTGCATCTGTGCCATGTATTATACAGATGCAACAAACCATTTTATCTTAACGCCATTACTGGCGATCGCTTAATATAAAAAACGTCAAGTTAGCGGGTCTACTAGCTTTAAACCGGAGATTTCACCGAGTGGGAATGGGGAATGGAAGGGAAGACTCGACACCCACTACCCATTTCACTCTGACGACTGCTATTAGCGGCTAGCGCCGATCAGATATTTGCCTTGACAAACTTCCGCATCACTTCTAAAGCTGCCGGTTGAACCTCATGCCCCATATCAAATTCCTGGTATTGTACCGATATTCCTAGTGCTGTTAAAGCGTCCCGTGCCTTCTGGGCAGCACTCAGCGGCACCACAGAATCTTGTCTCCCATGCAAAATTAATACAGGTGGATAAGTCGCATCAGGTTTTGGAGAGAGAGGATGCAAATAGCCGCTCAACACGACTAAACCCGCTAAAGGTAAATTCAATCCTACATCCAGCGTCATTGCTCCGCCTTGAGAAAATCCACACAAAATTGTGCGTGAAAGAGGGACTCCGGTAGAACTTTCTAAAGATTTGAGCCACTCAGTTAGCATTTGCTGACTTTTGACTAAATCCGCAGACTGCGAACCTCCTGGCTTTCCAAATTCGTACCACATTCGCCCCCCCGCTACATAGGGATTTGTAAAAGGGGCATCGGGCACCAAAAACTGATACTCCGGTAAATTCAAAAATGGGGCTAAGGATGCCAACTGTTGGGCATTCCCTCCAAAGCCATGCAATACGACAATCAACCCAGCGGGCTGTTGATTCGTTGCCGATGGAACCGAAATTACTGAGAGAGACAGAAGCTTACTCCTAACAAATGCGACTCACCAATCAGAGATGCTGGCAAAGCTCTCATCTTTTAGGATAATGTGGCGATCGCAATCCAGGCTAATCGATCCCTGCTGCTGTAGCTTGCTGAGCAATCGCGTGATTGTCACGCGGGTGGTACCGATGGCACTGGCGATATGTTGATGGGTGAGGCGTGCCCCCAGACGAGTTCCACCCGCCACAGGTTGACCGATTTCTTTTTTTAACAGCAACAACAGTCGCTGCAAGCGATCTTCGACCCGTCGCTGTCCGACAATGGCTAAAAGTGCCTCTGCTTGCCGCATCCGTCGTCCCATTTGCGGCAAAATCATCTGAGATAGACGTGGGGAAGCTTCAATTTCTGTGACTGAAAACCATCTTAAGTAGACATCACAGAGCGCCGTTGCCTGATAGGCTTGCAGCAAGGTCATCCAAAGACCAAAGAATGTTGCAGTTCCTGCCCAACCCAGCAACACTTCTTCACCATTCGGGCAAAGGGTACTCAGCTGCACCAAACCTCGATCGATCTGCCAAATGCCCTGTGGCACGAGGGGAATTAGGTCTCCCTTGGCATAAAAATGCAAACGACGCCCTTCATTGGGATCGTATTGCTCGATTGCTAGAACTGCTTTGGAAGTTGGAGGCATGGCTGTAATTATTTCCAGCTATGAAAATTTGGCGATGGATAGCCACTGCCACTGTAACCCCCAAAGGTAAAGGATAAGTAATCTTTTGATTACTAAAGGCTTAAAAAACAGTGTGCGAATCCTTTTAGATGGTGCCATCGCACCTTTGAAGGGTAAAGGCGATCGCATCTAAATTGTTCCAGATTCACCCTGAAAATAAAGAGACTGGCGATTGATAGCCAGTCTCTGTTTAATATTCCAAGGGAAAAAATCGGTAATCCAAACGCTAAGAATCCATCAGTAATTGGTCAAAAACTCATCACCAATCACTGATTACCCTTAGATTTTGGTGCCGCAATCCGGACAGAAGTTGTTGCTGGCGATGTTTTTCGCACCGCAACCGCTGCAATAGACTAGCTCTGTGGCTTTTTCCAACTTGCGGCGTTCTGGCAAGCCAATCATTTGAGCGTTACTCTTGCCAGGAGCCACCATTGGGTAACAGTTTTCGTCCCGTTTAACTTGGGCTTCCAGCAAAACGGGGCCGTTGTGAGCCAACATTTCGGCGATCGCATCTTTCAGTTCCGAGCGATCGCGGATCGACATTCCCTTAATCCCAAATGCCTTAGCGAGCATCACAAAATCCGGCATCCCCACTTCCATATTTGAGGACGAGTAACGCTCTCCGTAGAACGCCTCCTGCCACTGACGCACCATTCCCTGCCAGCCATTATTGATAATAACGGTCTTGACATTTATGCCGTATTGTGCCAGCGTCCCCAGTTCCTGTAAATTCATCTGGAAACTGGCATCGCCGCTAATACAAATCACCTGTTCGTTTGGCAGCGCTACCTTAGCACCCATCGCCGCTGGCATCCCATACCCCATCGTGCCCAAACCAGCACTGGAAATCCACCGACGCGGCCCATTTTTGAGAAATTGCGCCGCCCACATTTGGTGCTGACCCACGTCTGTCGTGTAGTAGGCTTGGGGAGCTTGATTCGCTAGTTCTGAAATCACCTCTTGCGGTGCCAGACTATCGGGATATTGGGGAACCACGAGGGGATAGTCTTCCCGCCAGCGATTAATGCGTTCCAGCCATGCTTTCGTTTGATTTGGCTCAAAAGCCGCGTTGGTTTCCTGACATCGGCGCAGCAAGTCAATCAACACGTTCCGCACATCGCCGACAATGGGAACTTCCGGAGCGCGATTTTTTCCGACTTCTGCGGGGTCAATGTCAATATGAATGACCTTGGCGTGAGAAGCAAATTCATCCAACTTACCCGCCACGCGGTCATCAAATCTAGCTCCCACCGCAATCAGCAAATCGCACTCGCTGACTGAAAAGTTAGCGTAGGCGGTGCCGTGCATCCCCAACATTCCCAGGGAGAGGGGATGGTTCTCGTCAAAGGCACCAATTCCCATCAACGTGGTTGTTACGGGGATTTGGAAGAGTTCCGCCAGTTCCTGAATTTCTGCATGGGCACCAGATGTAATTGCGCCTCCGCCCACATAGAGCAACGGCTGGCGTGCTTGACGAAGTAGGGTACACGCTGCATTGATCTGACGAGGATTGCCCTTCACTGTAGGACGATATCCCGGCAATCTCACCGTATCCGGCTCTACCGGCACATAGTCAAATTCCGCTAATGCCACGTCTTTGGGCACATCAATCAACACGGGTCCCGGACGTCCCGTACTGGCGATGTGGAACGCTTCTGCCACAATCCGCGCCATGTCTTCGGGATCGCGCACAACATAGGAGTGTTTCACGATCGGCAGCGTAATTCCGAAAATATCGGTTTCCTGAAACGCATCGCTGCCAATCGCGTTAAGAGCCACCTGCCCCGTGACTACCACCATTGGAATCGAGTCCATGTGGGCTGTCGCAATGCCTGTCACTAGGTTCGTTGCCCCAGGGCCAGACGTGGCAAAACAGACCCCCACCTTGCCGGTGGCACGAGCATAACCATCCGCCGCGTGAGCCGCGCCTTGCTCGTGTCTTGCCAAAATGTGATGAATCCCGCCATCCGTTTGTGCCCGATACAGTTCATCGTATATCGGCAGAATTGCACCACCCGGATAGCCAAAAATATGTTCAACACCGTGACGCTTCAGACTGTCAATCAGGGCAAAGGCACCTGTTCTGCGGCTGCTCATTTGACGTATTGATTCTTTTTCCGAGACGCTTTGCGATCGCACCATGAAACCTCTCACTATAGCTACGTTCTTTTTTAAGATTTCTATCTAATTCAGCATTAGAAATAGGGGTTTAATTCTTAAGTCTAATCCTGATATCAATTCCTGTCGAGGGATTAACCCCCCAAAAACTCGCGAGTGTTTATTTTCTATGACTTTAAGGTTTATTGTTTCGGTTCACGCCACCAAGAAGGAGGTGCGCCAAGGATACTGGCTAAGGGCGGCTGACTTAATGAACGCGCCTTCAATCGGGTTGTAACGCTGAGCGCGTCCCCTTACCCAGCAAAAGGCAAAGGCGTTTCTAGGAAGGACTGGCTACAAGATGTTACTCCTCAGTCCTCTCAAGCTAGATGACATCTTCCAAAACATTACGGGTACTGAGCCACGCCCAGACCCCAACGATATTCACAATAATGCTCATTCCCAAAAGAACGCCTCGCAAACCAAATTGATCCGTAAGTGGGCCAGCGATCGCTAGCGGCGCACTCAGCGCAATATTGACAGCATTATTCTGAAACCCAAAGACTTTGCCGCGCATATTTTCTGGCGTTGAGGCTTGAATCAGAGTTTGCATGGGTACGCCAATGAGCGAGGCACCCAGCCCCAACAGCGCACTTAATCCTAAGCCCATCCAGAGATTTGTCGTCAACGTAAACACACCCAACACAAAGCCCATACTCAAAAAACCCAATAGAGGCAAAGGCTTGTGGTGGAAGCGATCGCCCCAATGCCCCAACACCCCCGCACCAAAGACCATACCCACCCCAGCAGCGGATAATAAAAAGCTAAATTGACCCGGCTCATTGAGACCAATTTCCTTTGCCAGCTCAATTGCCAGTACAGTTAAAGCCGCAAACACCGAATATAGAATCGTCAGTTGTACCATCGCAGTCCGAACCAGGCGTTTTTTCCATAAATAACGGAAGCCTTCCTTAAGATCCTGCAAAGGATGAACTGCGATCGACTCAATCGGAATCGGAGCTTCTACGACTTTCACTAACTGGCTGAGACCAGCAGCCAACAGGTACAGAAGCGCCACCAAGAATTCTTGACCATAGGTTCCCCCCCAAGTTCCGGCTAGACTCAACAGCGGCTCGCCCACAGAGAAACCGACAATCAGAGACCCCATCATGGTGGTTGTAAACAGCGCGTTTGCTGTCATTAAATTTTCGCGCTTGACCAATAGGGGAATCGCCGCCTGCTCTGCTGGGGCAAAAAATTGCGTAACTGTCGAGAGCAAAAACGTAATTACTAAGAGAACTAAAAACTGCTTTGGCAATATCGGAAGCAATAGTATCAATAAAGCGCGAATCCAATCAGAAGCCACCATAATTTGCTTCTTTGGAAAGCGATCTACAAAAATACCGGCAGCTGAGCCAAAGAAGATTGCAGGTAGTGTGAAAGCTACCATGATGGCGGAACGCATAGAATTTGCCCCCATCAGCGACGTCTGATAGTTTTCCAGCAACGCAATCAACAAAATGAAGAAGACCTTGTCTGCTACCTGAGACACGATCTGCCCTACCCAAAGAATGAGAAAAGGCCGATTCTTCATCAGAGCGCGAAAGCCGCTACCAGAAGCCGGAGGTTCAGCTGGAAACATAAGAAGAGTTCAGGAGCCTCTTGAGTACATCTTTAAGTGTGCGCTGGCGAGAGTCACTTGTGCCAGTCGAGTAGCCACTTTTTGTCAAAGTTCTTAAAAGCCACATCTGCCATAATCGCTATCCCACTCTATATGCTAAGAAGCATCCAGTCTCGTAAAGATTCCAAAACCCATGACTTTTCCCGCATCCGTAGCGGTTAGAACCCCTGTATAGCTGTTGTTTTTACCTTGTGTATAAACCGCAATGCTTCGCAGAAAATTGTCACTCTTTAAATTACGAAATCATTCCCTTGACAAATTTCATATTGTTTTCCTTGATGGCGAATGCCTGAAGCCCGATCCTGTGCTAAGTTAATCACTGAGAATTTAATTCGGCTAAGTGAGTTGGTTGTCTACGTTGACAGGCGTCTCTCCGAATCTAAGTCTCTACACCATCTGCAGAAAGCGAGATACTTCCATGTCAATCTATGTAGGCAACCTATCCTACGACGTCACCCAAGAAGACCTCAGCCAAGTTTTTGCCGAATACGGAACTGTTAAGCGGGTTCAGCTACCCACTGACCGCGAGACAGGCCGCCCACGGGGTTTCGGTTTTGTAGAAATGGAAACTGAAGCTGAAGAAACGGCTGCCATTGAAGCTCTAGATGGAGCGGAGTGGATGGGTCGAGATTTGAAAGTTAACAAAGCCAAACCTCGTGAAGATAGAGGACCCTCTGGCGGCGGCGGTGGTAATCGCAGACCCAGTAGCGGTGGCTTCTCTCGGCGCTACTAAGTTTTAAGACAAAAACATTAACAAGTCTAGTCTCCAGCAGATTGACACTTCCACTGCTCCACGCTGTTTTTACTTTCTATATATAGAATGGGCGTTCTAGCAGTGGATTTTTATTTAAAAATGCTGACATTTCTAAAATCCTGAATTGTTAACCTTCCTTTACATTTTTGTTGGCATCAGGTATTAAGTAGTGCTGATTCAATAAAATTTTGACGGGTTTTAGAAACTTTTTAGTCGCAAATTCCCTACTCCTTTAATTAAGATTGACAGAGCCGTAAGGGGGAAAAGCTAATTAAATACATTGCTCCCAACCCCAAGACCTAGTCAGTAAGCAGGATTAATTATTTGTGGGATGGGCTAAGCGATCGCGTCACCCCTGTAAGTGTTGGGCTTGCTAGGTCAATCCCACCTCCAAAAATCTTCAATTGAATTACATTCGCTTACTTACCCAGCCGTTAATTCAGTCAGTCAGGACGGGGGGGTAATTCAGAGGGCGAGAGCGAACCTGGTTCGCTGGGGGTTGGTACGGTAGCAGGATTGGCAGGAGTACCAGCGGCAGGAGTAGCAGTGGCAGTACCGGCAGCAGGAGTACCGGCAGCAGGGGCACCCGTGCCAGAAGCCTCTGGGGTACCAGGGGCAGAGGTTGCGGCGGGGGCACCCGCTGCTCCGGGAGGGGGCGCTGGGGGCAGCGGCGGTGGGACGATTGGAGCCGGGGCTAAGGTAGGTGGAGCGGGGACTAAGGTAGGTGGAGCGGGGACTAAGGTAGGTGGAGCCGGGGCTAAGGCAGCAGGTGGCGGTGGGGGTGGCAGTTCAAAAGTTTCAATGGTAACCGCTCTGCTAATTTGTTCGCCAGCTCCATTGGTGACTTGCAGCGTAATCGTTTCACTACCCGGTTTCTGACTGAGAGTGTAGGGGATACTGCCCTGAACGGGAACCGTACCGGGTGCCGGAAGCAGCTCAACTTTAATATTGCTGCCGCCTTCTACTTTCCAAGATATTTTAATAATTTCACCAGGTTTTACCTGATTGACTGGAACAATATATTTGGGTAAAGCTTCTTGATTGTTGATTTTAAAATTAACAATTCTCGAAGGTTGGGCTGTAATTTTAATCGCATCCGTCTTCTTGGAATCTGATGGTTCCTGTTGTCCTGTATTGGGAACGACCATCATTTCAAAGATGTAGTCTCCTGGTTTGCGGGCATCTGTAGGCACATTTTTACAGATTAGCGCTGCTTCGGCAGTACAGTATTTTGCCAAACCCTTTGCAACACCTTTGCTGAAGTCAAACCGCTTCAATACACTATTTACCGTACCGTCAGGTGAGCGCCCGATCAACTGCAACTCTTTGATCTGCTCTGGATTCACGACTCTCCAATTGAGGTGAATTTTATTGGCATTGGTGGGCTTACCAGGGACTTCTGCATAAATCGGTCTTGTAGAGGAAAACTCGATAATTTTTGGGGGAGGCTCCGGTTCAATTTTGATCGGACTGGTCTTCAGCGTATCCGATGCGACATCTTTTCCTTTTTTGGAGAAGACTTTCAGTTCAAAAACATAGTCACCGGCTTTGCGGGCATCTGTCCGCACATTTTTGCAGATTAAAACCTGACGAATCGCGCAAAATGACTTGAGTTGCTCTGGAACACCCTGGCGGAAATCGTAAGAAATGGGTTCAACGGTAGCTGTACCGTCAGGCGATTGCCCGGTGAGCAAGAGCGACTGAATCTGATTTGGGTGGCGAATTTGCCAACTCAGACGAATTAAGTCATCTTCAGATGCTTGATAGAGAGCATCTGAAGAGCTGAATTGAAGAATTTTTGGCGACGGCTTTGGCTTAAAAAATATCAACCAAATCAGGAAAGCGATCGCTACCAGAATTCCTAAAGAAAGCAGTAGTACCAACAGGAACTGCCACCAAGGACGGGGTTCCCAATACAACGTCCCTTGTGGGGCATCATTAATTAAGGGCAACTGCTGCGTATCTTCAACTTCAACGCCGAAGCCGATCAACCTCCCTCCCCCATACAGAGGGCGACGCCACCACTTAAGCGGTTTTACCTGAACTTCGGCGATGGCTAAGGAAAAAGGCGCTATCCGTATCAAGGAAGGCGAGACCGTGTAAGAACACACATCCTCCTCATCCAAACTTTTGGCTCGCAGGATAACCTCGCGCGAGGTGTTGCCCCCATTGTTTAATCTGAGTTCGTACAATCCGGATAGGCGTCTCACCTTACCGACCAGGGTGCGGAATTCTATGGTCAGAAGGTAAGTCGGGAGAATTTCTAGGTAAATGACATCCAGCAATACCAAGTCTGGATTGTTAACAGAATATAAGCGAACGGTAGGATAGTAAGTTCCTGCCAGCGCGTCCATTGGCGGGTTTAACACCAGCAGAATTTGCCCAGTATCTCCGGGGTTGAGGTCTAATCCTGTCGTCGTTGTCACCAGTCCCGGCGACTCTAGCCCTTCCGGATAACGCACGCTAAACCATTTCTCGTCCAAATCCGGGCACATCAGCCGAAACCGATCGACTCTGGCAGAGCGGTTGTGTACGTTCACCACAACTTGCAACAGCGAACCGGGTTGGAGACGAGCCGGAACCGCAGAACTGGTGATTGGCTGAAGACTAAAGGTAGGATCGCTAACCCGAATGGCAGTCTCAATCGGCGGTAAAACCTGAAGTCGCGCTTGATGGCGGATCGGGGTATCTTCCGGGTAGTGCTGCGGCGCATCGACGACCAACAGGTAGGGGTAGGTGCCCGGTTTCGTCTCGACTGGCACCTGAAACTGAAAGATGACCTCGCTGGTAGAGTTGGAACCTAACGCCAGTCGCTGATGGGGAGAAGTACACCACTGACGGAGCGGTTGGGATACTTCATCGATAAAAATATCAATTAAGGCGCTTTGATTGCCCTTGTTGCTGACCGTGATGCAGAGATCGAAGGTCGCTCCGGCGACGAGGGCGTAGTCTCCGGAAGGATTGAGGATCACCGCGAGGGGATTACCGGGAGCCAGCGCTTGGTGGATGGTTTTAGGTAACTGCTGAGCGCCTCGTTTGGCAGCAAGACGCATCCGATAGCGTAATTCGCCTGCTACTTCCGTCTCCTGTACAAAGCCTTGAGCAACCAGATCGTCCAACAGCGAGATCGCTACGTCTTCCCCTGAGCCTGTACGATCTGCCACCTCAGCCAGACTAACTTCGGATTTTTTACGCATCATCCATTGCACGATCTGTCGCTGGGACTCAGGCAGCGTCAGGACATCGACCATTGTGAGACCACCGGCTTTTTCATCCTGTCTCTCTAAGGAACCAGCATCGAACGGTTGTCTCGTTGTCATTGTTTCCCTCCCCAGAAATAAGGACTGAGGAGACGCGATAAATCGGCGTCTCTACACGGCTGAAAACTCAGTGAGGCTTCTCGCTCAGTTCTCCGTTTTTTCACCTCAGTTTTGTTGGTCGCACTGTAGTTGGGGTAGCCGATCCGCACGTTTTAACCTCACTTCAGTATCGTCACTACCACTCAGCACAAAGATAGAGTTTCCGACCGTCTTAATATCTACACTATTAATATGCCAAGACTGACCAAACGAGCCATCGATTTTTCTGCCTTTTAACTGAGAATCCCGCTTACCTTCAGCAGTCAGAGGCCAAAGCATCACTCGTCCGTCATCCCCTCCACTCACCAAGTAGCAACCATTTGCGCTCAAGGCTACCGAGCGAACTGACTTGCCGCCATGACCATCCGACCATTCATCCAAAACTTCACAAGGTCCCTGCTCGGCAAGACATTTTTGCATATTCCATAAGGTAATGTACCCCTGGTTATCAGCAGTGACTAAAAGATTCGGCTTGTATTCAGCACTATCCAAGCTGACGATGTAATCTTCCTGACCTCCTTGGCGAGGATAGGATACGCGCCCCCACTTGTCTTTTGCCAAATTCCAGACGACAAATTGGTTGAAGCGTCCTGCGATCGCTAGGTTTTTATCCGCTTTTCCCACCAATGCCAGAGCATTCACGACAAAATCAAATTTCTTCCCTCGCAGCGGTTGATTGGTAGCGTTAGGATTGTCGAGGTCGCGTTCCACATCCCACACTGCAACTAAACCACTCCCGTGACCGCTCAATAGATAACGCGAGTCTTTGGTGAATTCTAGAGCTAAAACCCGATCGTCCTTTTGGAACGAGAAAGAATTTATCGGTTGCTTTCTTTCTCCCGATACATTCCATAGCTGGATCTCTCCATTCTCCAAGCCTGCGGCAACCACATCATTGTCTACTGGTTTATAGCGGATGACCCGCACAGCTTTACCCGCCTTTCCCACAACTCCCATTTGTTGATTAAGCAAGGGATTCAGAAAGCCTGAAGTGCGCCATCTAATTGCGGTTTGGTCATTCGAGCCAGTAATGAGTTGCTCTCCGAGTCCATTAAATTGCACCGACGTGACAGAAGCTTTGTGTCCCCAAAATGGGTTGTAAGGGTTTAGCCACGACAGCGCCCAGAGCAAGAAAAGCAGCAAGATTAATCCAGTTAACTGCATCCAGATAGGGAGAACTGGCCGGACAAGCAGTTTCAAGATTTGGGTGTCATTTCGGACATCTAAGCGCTCATCCGACACAATCGCCTTAACTTCCAAAAGAAATCTTTGAACTGAACCCAACCACCGGCGTTTCCTCGTACAGACTAGCTGTAATTGAGTCGTCTCACCTGGCTTCAGGTCTGCCACTTCAGGGATGATCTGCAAATGGAATCTCCGCCGATCTTCCGCATTGACTTCGCAACTTACTTGCTGAGTTAAATTGCTGGCATTCTCAAAATTGAGTTTGTAAGTTGCGGAGTTAGACTTCCATCTCGGCAGCAAATTCCGCGATGGAGGGATTTGCTGTAAGGCTGGGGTGCAACTGAAATCTATAAATCCCGCAGCAACAACCTTAATGGCTCCTGCATTCTTTGATGGAGGACCATTGTGCTGAGTACATTCAACGGAAAAAGGGTATACCTGGCTGGGAGCAAGGGTGGCAATGGGTATTTGGCATAAGAAACTTGTTTCTACCTTGCTACCGGGTGCAACTTGCAGCCGTCGTTCGGCACTCTCGGCTAGCCAAGTCGGCTCTATGCCCGCAAAATGTAGCACGACGTTGGTGGACAGTTGGCTGGGATTGTATACCCAGACTGGTATCTCGATCAAATCTGTCGGATGAACAACAAATTCTCGGACTGGCAGCTCAACCTGCATGGGGATAGAGCCAGTTCCCTGCTCAATGGATATCCTCAGAAGTTGTCTTTCTTCTTCCCGCAGTTCCATTGAGAAGATGCGGACGGTGATATTCATTTTGCCGACAAACCCAGGAACGGGCGTGTCAGTAATCGCTACATAAAACTTTGTACTATCTCCAGGGGGTGTTTTGGCGCTAATTCCTGGAGATAGTTTATACCAGGAATTAGATAAACTAGAGTCAGCACCAGCGGCTAGTAGTTCTACTTGAAAAGTTGCAAATTGATTACTTTCATTCGTAACTGTTACTTCAAAGGCAGCGGGTATCCCTCCCGGTTTGTATCGAAGTAGCTGGGTGGATAATTTAGCGTAGATTAAACTTTTATTTACCATCGAAAATATACCTTTTTAGCGATAGCAGTCTTATTTAATTGAGGAAAACTACCTTTTTTTATGAACCGCGAAGACACGAATAGCGCTAAGGAAGAAGGAAACAAGAGAGAATTTTATGAGTTCATTAGAATTACTTTAGTACCTAGATATCTAAATAACTGTTAGCCGTTGCTAGCAAAAAATAAGAACACCGGAAAGATGCCTAGTTTGTGTTTGGAGTAGAGAATCTTTTAAAATTGTAGTTTGTCAAAAATCGCTTGTTTGACAGACGGTTTAGCAACGGTTGACACAGGATTATCTGCTCTTAATAATTGGGTGAGTTGCCGTTTGCGCCATGCGAAATGCAGAAGGTTTATTCCCAATTCTTGGGCGGTACGAATCGTTTCTCGCGGTAGTAAAAGCTTGTCATCTAATCCCCATGCTGCTGAGAGATTGCCAACGACTAAGATAATTCCTCCTCCATAGCCGAGTTGAATGGGCTGTTGATTTAAACTAGGTAAGGCTGCAAACAAGAAAGGCTGTGTCCGCAAGGGATGATTTCGGCTCAAGCGTTTGATATCCTCTAAGGGAGTTCCGAGTTGTTGAGCGATCGCCATGATGCTCTCAATCAGTTCTATGGCATCGGTGGCAGCATCGACTAGCAGGATACCCCCTGTCTCTAAATAATTTTTCAGGGCTTCAAATTCTCGATCGTTCAGATAGAGTGCCTGACGACCCGTGAAGTAAAGTAGGTCATAGCCTAAAGCGGCAAGCGGCAAAGACTTTTCGGCACCCAAAAAGGGAACTTGTCCAATCTGATCCGCTCCCTGTAAGCTTGGGTAAAGCGCAGGAACCGAATTGAGTAAGTACGAAAGATTGGAAAAACTGCGCCCATCGGCAGGTTGTTGCTGCGTGACTTGGGCAACGCGGACAACTGCTTGAGGACGCGATCGCGCGATCGCTCGATAACGTAAATCTAAGCTATTAACTGTCGGAAAAAATACATCCTTGGGATTCTCTAATTCCTCGGACTCAGATTGCAGAAAAATTCGGCACAATTCCACTTCCATTTCACTCGGTGGAGTGGTCTTTTCATCTAACCGGAAGGTTTCCTTTTCAAATTCACGAGACTCTTTCCGGCGCAATTTCTCCGGATCTACATAACTAATCGCTAGATAAACCATCTGAGGATTTTCTGTCAGCGTCTCACCCGACACCCGAAATTCAATCGGTTCGGAAACAACAATCGGGTTTCCCGCTAAATCAATCGCAATTCCCGGCTGAATTTGTACCCAACGTCCATCCCGGAATTGCGGCGCGACTTCCGCTGGTGCTGCGATCAAGCGCACGCCTAAACCGCAGACAATTCCTGGCTGATTGAGCGACTGATAATGGATATTCTGTCTCTGTCGGTGGTACTCATGTGCCCGACGCCAACGGTCGGCATTCATCAACAGACCATCAGTAACTTGGAGACGTTCTAAAGGATTCGTTGGGGGTGGTGGAAACATAATGATTAATGGCTAATTAATGATTGCTAATTATTAATGACTCATGGTTTTTTTACTCAGATTACCCACTACCGATTACCTCTGCGATATCCAGATCGTAAGTGCAGAAAGCAGGTTTTTCTTGGTCGATGATGTGCCGTACCAATCCTTCATCAACTTGACCAGGTCGCTCAGGTCGCAGGCGTACAATGAAGTGATAAGGACGCCCACCGCCCAACATGGAGTCTTCGCCAAGGCGGGTTTCCCCTAAAAGGAAACCTTTACCAAAGATTTCTTCAATACTAATGTGCTTATCAGCTTCTTCAGGGAGATGCTCATCGAGTGGCAAGTCTGTATAGAGATGTAGATAGAGCCGCAACCCCCGTCGCGTTCCTCGCCAGCGATAAAGTTCTACCGCCTGACGAATCAGATATCGCTGCCGATTTAGACTCCATCGAGGGTCCATCGGCCATGCTACCCAGTGGGCTAGAAAGGGTAGCATCGTCGTCGGCGCAGTCAAAGGATCTAAGTAAGCCCACAACAGATCCATCGACTGCACTGCGGGTTCAAAAGTCTCCTCAAAAATCTTTAAAAAGCGACCAATAAAGTCTACTTCCCGATAGAGACTGGGCAAAAAATCCAGGTAGAGACTGCGGGGACGTACATAAAGGTTGAAAGCTGCGGATTCAATTAGTTGCCGACCTGGTGTAGCAATCCCTCCAGTTCCTCCTAGCTCTGTGTAGTACACATAAAGGCGGCTATGATAATCAACGACTAGGGTTTCGCCCGACTCCAAAGACTGGTTATTCTCAAAGAAGTTGGTTGGGATTTGGAAATATAACACCGCATCCATCTGCTGACCTGGAGCAATTTCATGCCCCTCCATCCCAATGCGACACCATTGGCTTGGAAAGTTGCCCTCAAGTTGCAGGCTCACGTCTAGGATTCGGGTTCCCAGGTTTTTTAGCTGCACCACCATTTCACTGGGTTCGCCTGGATACACGAGCAATTGATTGCTCGTCATGCCTTCGGTACTGACACTGCCACTGAGTGCCAGGGCATTAGCCGTGCTACTCGCCCCCACTGGCTGAACTGCCTCGGCAAGCTGCATGGGGGTGAGTGTCAGGTGTAAGATTTTACCGTGCGACGTGCTTTGAGTCATGGTCTGTGGTGAGTGCTGAAAATCAGGGGTGAGGGCGGAAAACTCAGTGAAAAATCAGACAGTGGAAAGCCAGAAGCCAGCAGTTAAAAATTGAGAAGAACTGATACTACTTTCTCATTCTGTTCACACTTGCACTGAGTCCGTGCTTCGCACCGCTTCGCTAACAGTCCTCATCCCTCAGTCCTTTATTGAATGAGGTTGACGACATGACCGGAGCGCAGGCGAGTGTTCAGCCAGGAACAGACTAGCCCTAAAGGGCCGGGATCGATGACCGGATTTTGAGGCAGTGTACGAACCCAGGTTTGTTCCTGCTGACGCAACTCAAACAGCTGCACCACACCTAAATAGCGAACGCCTGGAATTTGCTGGAATAAGGTGACAATGTCTGAAGGATAAACGGGGCGTCCAAAAGGCCAGCCTTTCCCATCCATTCCGCCAGTAAGTGGGTTGAGGAAGCGGTACAACGCTACCCGTAATTTCAGCAGAATTTCTTCTTGGGCACGGGGGTTATTGTACTCTGGCTCCAGTGCCACTTCAGTTTGAACAGACACTCCGACATATTCGGGTGCTTGCAGACGCACTTGCACTCCCAGCAGCCGTCGCTCGTTCAGGTAAGCATGGATTTGCTCGCTCAGTTGAGGGCTGAGGGAAAATAGGTCTGGGTGAATGCCTTCGCCTCGCGCGATCGCATCGGTATTCGCCTGGGGCACCAGCATCAGTCGAACGGTTCCTGCTTCGCTACTATCGGTAGGAGTCAGACAACGGGCACGAGCAACGCCACCACCTGCTGCCTGTAGCGCCAGTACCTCAAAATCTTCGGGGGTGACGGCGCGATCGCGGGTGCGGAGCATTGCTGGCACTCGGATGACGGCATCTTCCAATGATTCGGCGTCAGCACCGTTGCGGGCGGGGGTATGGTTAATGACTCTGGCAACGTAGGGAACGGCTGACTTGGGGATGGTAATGGTTCCCCGTTGAACATTGCCTTTTCGACCTCCTCCCGTGCGGTAAGCGACCATCCGAATCGCGGAGCCTTTGGGCGGCACTGCACCATATTGACGCTCTAGCGATCGCACTTCTTCGGGACGGGCGCTAGCATTCAACAGGCGATCGCTCACAAGGTTCTGCATCTGCGTTCTTGCGCGCAACTGAGTCTGCTGCTGGAGTTGGGCGGGTTCTCGAATCAGGGGGCCAAACTGAACCATCCCAGTCCGCGAGTCAATCGTGTAGTGAAGATCCTGAGGGCCAGAATCAGCAAAGTCATTGACTTCTGTCCATATTTGAGGCAAGGCTCCAGGCGGACTTACCAAAATGTATTCATCTTCCCGCCGTGTCAAGACAGGAACGCCTTGCAATTGGAAAGTTTGACCAGGCGTACCCTCGCTTTCTCCCAAAAGTTCATTTCTAATCTGTTCGCATTGAGAAGCAAGGACGGTGCCACCAATCGCCCTCGCCGACAAACTCACAATCCGCGGAGAACTACTGTAACCTGGTTGCGTAGGGTCGATGTGACTATAAACGCAGCGCAGCCAGCGACCCTGGTAGGTGAGGAAGTGGCTCACAGGCCAGCGTTGGGGCAGATGTAGCACGACGTCCCCACTTTGGAGGGGATTGCTTCCAGTCCGAGCGAATTCGCTGAAACTAAATCCTTTCGTGCCATCATCAGCTTCCTGCAACAAAACCGGCTGCCAGTACGCGCCATTCCAAGCTTCCCAGCGGCGAGGAGGCGCGTCGGGATTAATCCCAGTAGATGTCGCAACTTCTCCTTTAAACTTGACTGCCAAAACATTCCCTTCGCATTCGTCCTCCGGGTCGAATACCAGATAAAAGCAATTTCCCGACTGGGGTTGCTCATCAAAAAAGGCTAATTCTCTGCCCATCCACTCACCGTCAGGGCGCAGAGTCCAAAGGTTCGTGAAGCGATCGCGTAACATTTGGGGAGTATCTTCAACCGTCTGAGCGGTTAGAAAATGTCGGATACTCGGTTTGCCAATCACCAGGGGCTGGTTGGTACTGAAGACAATCGCTTGCTCAGTTTCTGTCCTGACGGTCGCAATTTCCACCCCAGATGGAATCGTATACGGTTCGGGCAAAGCAGCACTCAGATAAAAAGTCAGGTCTGTCTGAGCGGGAACCGGAGCTTGCAGGCGAACCCCTAGCAACTCTAAAAAAGCAACGTAGTTACGACGGGGAACTTGGTTAAACCGCAGCAACATTTGATCGGTCAGCCACGCAAATAGCTCAATCAGCGTGATGCCAGGATCGCTAGGGTTATAATTCGTCCACTCCGGACAATAGCGAGGAATCCGTAGAATGCACTCATCTACTAAATCTTTGAATGTCCGATCATCTAAATCAGACTTCGGTAACTTGGGTAAAAAATCAAAGTCCATTATTAATAAATAATCGGTAACTAGGAATTGGTAATTAGTAATTGGGCAAAAGTTATAGAAATGCGATAAATGAGTAGGGATTTTGAATTAAAGAATTCTCTTGTTACTCAAAACCCTCATGAACCATCACTCCTCTTTGCCGTTCAGATAGAAAGGATAGACCAAGCTCCGAGCATCATAAGTGCCCTTAGGATGGTATTCCACAATAATATCCACTCGACCTCGGATGGGATCGGGGTCAGTCCGCACCAAATCGATGACAATGCGCGGCTCCCACATTTCTAGAGCTTCTTGGACGTGCAAGCGCAACAGGAGAAGGGTTTGAGTATTCATAGGCGCAAAGACCATCTCCGATAAGCGCGACCCAAAATTGGGTCGATACACCCTTTCTCCGATTTCAGTCCGCAGGATAATCCGAATAGATTCTTCGATATTCCGTTCTGCCGAACTGAGTTGAAGCCCTCCCTGTACGTTCACCCGTAGTGGGAAAGACCATCCCGTACCCAAGTGGCTGCGCTGCTTATCCGATCCTTCTGGCATAAAAGTGACTCTGTGCCTAGTATCGCAGCTACTTTACTAAAGCTGAAAGTCCCCGACTATTCGCCAAAAGTCGAGTTATCCCAAGCTGTCTGTAGTCCTAGGTTCTAGAGGCGGTGCCCTTCTACCTCAAAGCGGGTTGTAGCCGAAGGCAACAGTCGCCAAGCGCAGCCAGTCACCAGCACATACAACATTGCTTAAATGACCTGAATCAGTTTGACACTGCGGGAGCTACCCCGTGTTTAGTGGCTGACTAATCGTTGACTCTCTACCCAGTATCCTGTTTTTGATGGAAATGGAGGTTTTATAAAACCGGGATGCTCTTTGTGTGCGAGACATACTCCAAGAATTAGTAATGTAATAAGTCGTGCTTGGACAGCACCCCAGAGCAAGTGGTTGGAGCGAATTGGTCAGCAGTTAAAGACAGAGGTTATTGTATATCGGGATGCTTTTTATCGCGCAGCGTTTAAGGTTTAGGACGAGAAACTTTAGCGACTGAACAAGACTTTTGAGGGGTGATTAGAAGAGATTTTGCTGAAAATTAACATTATTCTTTGGGAAAGTTCAAGCTAAATCTGTGGGTTTCTTACAGATATGATTTAGACCTCGAATTTAAGGTTTTTTTATTGTTATGACAGAGCAAATAAGGGAAAAATTCATCTATAACGGAGAAATATACTATTTAGCTGGCTTAGAGCCTTCTTTAAAATATCCGGTTGATGGGATTAATTATACAGCAGAAGAATCTGTAAATTTTGATGAAATAGAAGATAAAATATTTGATTTGATAAATGAGGAATTAGTTCTCTCAAATGTAATAAAAGAAGGATTTTTAATTAGACCGCACGACTATGGGATGAAAGAGATTCTATTTTCTACAGCTTGCCGGAGAGGATTTTATTCAACCTATGAAATTGTTAATGAAGAATTGTTTTTGAAGGAAATGACTGTCGGTAGTGTTACTGGTGGTCATAAACCTATAAAAGGAGTTATGCCAACCTACGATAACCGTAGTGGTTTTTGTTATCGGAATCTTAAAGTTTTTACCCGTTTTACTGGGAGAATCACCTTAGGTAAAGACTTCATTGATGGAATCTTCTTAAAACCTCTTTTGGAGATGACATTTTATCAAGGCAAATTAGTTGCAATTCAAGACTTTTCATTAGACATTTCCATTAGTCTTGCTGTTATCTTTGGCGGGTTAGAAGCTGTTAAGAGACGCTTGGCTAGTGCAGTGTCAGCGCAAAGAATTCTTGCATTAAGCGGTGCCCTCTATTATGGCGAGTCAGGCTTAGATTTGGTGATTCCTGCTTTGCTGGATGAATCGGCACAGGTAATGTGGGCTGCGTACTCGCTACTGCGGACAAGGACAGAAACGAAAGTCAAAATTGCCTTGCAAGAATTCAATCCTTATCAATTTTTTGAATGTCTTTGTACCTTTGAGGGGCATTCTGACTATGTTAGTTCGGTAGCGATCGCGCCGGATGGTGAAACCATTGTTAGTGGCAGTGGCGATATGAATATCAAAGTGTGGGATATTCTGACGGGCAAGTGTAGGGGCACCTTCGAGGGGCATTTAGCCTCGGTTGATTCCGTAGCAATCGCGCCAGATGGTAAGACTTTTGTCAGTGCTAGTAGGGACAACAACTTCTGTGGTAGAGGGGGCTTAAAGAGTATCAACGTATGGGATATTCTGACGGGCAAGTGTCAGCGCAGCCTACAAATACTAGGAATATTCCCAGATGGTAAAACTTTGATTCATGGTCGTCAGTACAAAACCATCAAAGCGTTGGATATAGAGACGAGGGAGTGCCTCCGCATGGTAAATAAGTTTTTATGGGATGTTTATTTCGTAGCAATAGCCCCGAACGATCAAACGATTGTTAGTAGCAATGACGACAACATCCTCAAAGTGTGGGATATCGAAGCAGGTAAGTGGAAGGGTTCGCTACAGGGGCATTCACGCCGAGTTTATTCCGTAGCAATAGCCCTGGATGGAAGGACGATTGTGAGTGGCAGTAAGGACAATACTATTAAAGTGTGGGATCTCGTGACGTGCGAGTGTAAGGGCACGCTAGAGGGACATTCAGACTATGTTCTTTGCGTAGCAATAGCGACGGCTGGTAAAACTATTGTCAGTGGCAGTAAGGACAACACCATCAAAGTGTGGGATCTTGAGACGTGCGAGTGCAGAGGTACGCTAGAGGGGCATTCAAACGCGGTGAGTTCCGTAGCAATAACCCCAGATGGAAGGACGATTGTTAGTGGCAGTTACGACAACACCATCAAAGTGTGGGGAATTCGATAAGGAAGTTTAAAGTATTCCCTGGCGAGGATGATTTGGGCAATTCAGGGATGCGTTCGTCGGGATTTGCCGACACACCTTAAAGAATAAGCGATCGCTAACCCAAACTAGAAATAACGAATTCCACCTGCTTAGTTGATCATTAAGGGGCAACTAATACGGTGACTCCTGTGGCAATCACAGGTAAAGAAATGGGAACTGGAGGCACAGTAGGAGTTGCTCCCACTGCCATTGTGCCCATATGCGCCACTGGACGCCCGCAAGCCAGAACGGTGACAGAACAAGGCATCGCGAGAGCGCCAGCAATTGACGGACCCGTGACAGCATCTCCCAGACAAGCGATAGGTCGTCCCATAACTAAAACGGTTGGTGCCCCCGGTCCGATAATGGGACTACCACTAGCGACATCGCCCAATACGGCTACTGGTAACATAGAACCTTCCTTAATCGTTAATCGAGAATGGCTAATTGTGTACCACGTTCCTATGGTTAGGCATTAGCCATTGGTCGCGATCGCAATTTCTTCTTTCTTGCTCCTTTTAATTGTTAACAATTCAGCCGAATCAGCGGTGCGGTCATACTCGCTGTGGCAGCTGCCATAATTGCCACCGCAGCACCTGCTTGCAGGTTCAACGCTGCGCCAGACTGTACGCTTACAGCAGCAGCCGACTGCGCCGACAAAGCACCGCCGGATTGTAGCGACAACGCCGCACCAGCTTTCATAGTGGCAGCACCCCCAGACTTCAAGTCTAAAACTCCGCCTGCTTGAGCGCTTAACTTGGCTGCGGTTTGAAGTTCTATGCCAGCAGGTGCGAGTTTTATACTACTAGGGCCTGATTGCAGCAGAATTTCCATTGGTGCTGAAATACTCACTTTTTGCACTGCCTGCATCGTGATGGTGTTGGTCATGTCATTCATCAGCAACTTCTGACCGCCAGTTGTTGTGATATCCAGCTTCTTATTGAGATCGTCGATGAGGATCTTATGACCGCCTTTGGTTTTAATTTCGATCTTCTTATTTTGATCGTCTAGGCGCACATAATGACCGTCAGTCGTTTTAATTTCCACAAACTTTTCGCTGTCATTCATGTGACATTTATGAGCGCCTATCGTCTCAATGTAGACACCAGCCTTGCTAGTATCTTTATCCTCTTCCACAAACTGTAATTTATGCCCGGTACGGGTTTTAAATGTCCGCAGGCGGACTTTGCCTTCACCTGAAATTGTATTATCTACATCTTCCGGCGGTGCATCTGTACCGTTCCAGACACCGCCAATGACGTAGGGGCGATGAATATCGCCGTGTTCAAAGGCAACCAATACCTCGTCATTGACCTCCGGCAGACAGTCAAACCCGCGATTTACACCAGCTCCGGCTCCCACCACTCTTGCCCAGTTACTTTCGTGTGCCTCTGTTAAAGTGGGAAGTTTCACTCTCACTCGACCCCATTTTTTGGGGTCTTTGTTATTGGTGACAATCCCCACTAACAACGTTTGTCCTGCTTGGAGATGGGTTCGGGGAGACAGGGTTGCCAGAAGATCGTCTCCCCGCAATCCCCGCACGCTAAATTCGGTGGTGTAGAAACGTTCCTGATAAACGTGACGAGTTGTCGTGACGTAATACTTGCCGCTGTATTTGCCCATACTTGCCAAGTCCACGACCCGTCCCGGTCGAATTCGCGGATCGCCCTCAGCTTTGGCATCAGCGTAGACAAATTCCCCCGATAACTCGTTATACAAAGCTTGGGCGATCGCGTCTGATTCTGCCTGAGAAGAGACTGGCTGATCGACAACAATCATCTTGGGGGTACTGCTAAAGCTAGTGCTAGTTGCTTTGCCCTTGCCTTGTTTGGTATCGGTAATGACTTGTGTTGTTTGACTGCTTTTAGTAGATGCAATCACCTGTTTATTTTGATAATCCCAAGCTCTTACTTCAACAGAATCTACCTGTTCGGCACTTGTTACCCGAACTTGGAAACTATGTATTTCTTGCAACCACTTGAGAGCCAAAGAAGCACCCGCCACCGGCTTGCGGAAGTGCAATTTCCCATCTTGCACAAACAACTCAAAACCGTTCCGAGCTGCCCGTTCTCGCAAGAACTCCATGTTGGTTTGATTTTCTTGGAAAATATAGCCAACAGGATTGCCAAAGCCATAAGGCCCACCACTTTCGTCAATGGTGCCCGCTGTAATTCCCAATTCACCAATAATCTGCCGAACAATGTCGGTGTCGGTCATGTTTTGAAAAGAGCGGTTGTAGCGTCCCCGATGTAGGCGGTGGGAAACGTCATACCCGCGAATCACGACCGGAGCTTGAGAACCACTGGTAAAGTGGGTTTCAATTGCTGTAATCTCGCCATTCAGAATGTTGCCCTGCTGTGGATCGTCAAAATCAGCATCTTCGGTAGTGCTGGATTTAAAACCTATTTGAACGGGTTTACCAATTGTTAATAAATTTTCGTAGCGCCAAAGTTCATCTCCTTCGCGACCCGGAAAGTAGTCGTTCCTGATGACTAAGGTAAACATGGCTGGGAGATGGAGGCTTTCTTCCACGGAGATTTGAAGAATATCTTCCATCAAACTCGCAGGAGCATCATCCCCATCAATTTTTATTTGAGGATAGGATATATACTTTGGCATTTGTAGGCAACACGTAAATGATTTTAGCTTCTAAATTTTAGATTTTGGATGAAATCCTGACTGGCATTTTTTTTTCAAATTTTTTATTCTTTGGTATTTGAACTATAGGGGTCTTTTGCCTTGTTGCCTGACAAATCTCGAATTTTTAGGCTAGATTTTGTAATCTCAAATTAGAACTGTGAGTTTAGTTGGGTAAAAAAACTCTCTGTCAAAACTAAGATTTTTTAAAATTATCAGGCGTTTTGTTAGTCAAGCAAGGTAATCTACACGCGGATAATTTCTCAATCACCGAGAGGATATTTAAACCCATGCAGACGTTCATCCAAATTCAAAATTTAGAACGCAAGTTTCAGCTAGTTTAGAAGAAACTCTACGCCCCCGCCCATTCTCCAAAGGTCGAACTACAATTTTTTTCTAACCTTCTGGTTCAGCGCAATCCAACAAATGATGACCGTTCATGTAGCTTTTCGAGTCTTGCTGCCTCGACTTTCCCCGACGCGATTCACACTAGAAGGAGCTTCTGGAGAGCCTGGGGGGATAAGTACATCTACTTCGTGGAGGGTCAGGCTAGCTGAAGCACGCACGGGAGTCCCATCAGGTAGAAACATGGTCAGTTCGTAACTGAGTGATTGCACAAAGCAACGGAGGTATTCTTGGGCACCCCAAGTAAAGACATAGACGGGCGGGACATCTTGACCATCGGGAAACTCAACAGCTTTTTTTAGTTTGTTGATGTACCAGAGGACGCTAGTGCCTTCTTCATAGGTATCAAACAAAATTTCTGAGATAGTGAGTTTGTAAGGATCTATACTTTGGAAGCTGACTTTCGGCAGTCCTTTAGCAGTACGTGCGCCTTGAGGAGAATTGATTTGAACACTCCTGCTGAAGGAAAGCTTGGTGGGGTTGAACATGAACTCAATGGTGTCCACACCCTGTGCTGGAACCTTTGGAATAAGTTTTGCTTTGACCAAACGAGTGGTTGACATATTATTCTCCTTAATAATGGCAGTGACTTTACCAGGGCAGGCGTCCAGAATAGTTATTTCCTCGACGCTCTCGCTCTATTTCCAACCGTTGCCGGATAAAACTATAGACTTCACGAGCTAGAAGCTCTAAGTTGTCGGTGGCTTCTTCACTAGAGGAATCATCAACGGTAGATACGCTTTGATCGATTGCTCCTACTTGGCTATCAGCGTCCCCCATTAACTGTATAAGAGCTTCCATTCCAGAGGCTGATGTGCGACGCGAGGGCATGGAATAGGTCTGAATAACATTGCCCAAACTATTGTTTTGTGGGGAATTTATCAGGGGCTGGGAAACATTTGATTGGGAGCTGTTAGAGTCGGATGGTTTGAAAATTATCGGCTTTTGCGGTGCCTCCCACGTCCTCTGTTCTGAGAGAGGTTGTACAACGATTGATTCGCTTGCTTTAGGCGTATTCTCCCCTATTAATTCAGAAATACTTGACCAAGATGTTGGTATCTCTCTGGTGTTCGTAGAACTGTTTGAGGAAGGTAGAGTTTCAGGGGAAGAGGGAAAGGAAGAAGGTGCCATTTGCACTTGTTCTACACTGCTTGAAAATGCTGTAGCTTCTTGGTTATTCTGCCCTGAATCTTCTGGCATTCTCTGGATAGGAATAGGCGGCTCCGAAGCAGACGAGAAGTTTGAGGAGAGCGGTGCAAGAAAGGATTCCTCAACCTTATTGCTGCCCATGTCTGGAAATGGGGAAGCGAGAAGACTGGATTGTTGAGCTAGAGGGCTGAGAATGGATAGATTAGTCAGCACTTGAGGCAATTGAGGCAGTTCTTCGCTCTCGTCAAGCGACTCTGTTTCCACCAAAGGTTGTATAACGGTGGGTTCTGTAATTTGTGTGCTTTGAGGCACCTCTACAGGGGGATTGGCAAAGGATGTAGAAGCGATCGCTGCTGGTGCCAAGCCAGCCAAATTTTCACGTGCTGGTACGGTTTCTAATTTCGGTTGAATGAGTGTAGCGTCTGGCGTTGTTGTACTTTCAGGGACTTCTATGGAATCGGTGAAAGCGATCGCTTGTTTTGCCTCAAGCGGGAAATCTTCACTTGCCGGTTCGGTTGCTAATTTCGGTTGAATGACTGTAGCATCTGGCGTTGTTATGCTTTCAGGAACTTGTCTGGAATCAGTGGAAGCGATGCCTTGTTTTGTATCAACCGGAAAATCTTTACTTGCTGGTACGGTTTCTAATTTCGGTTGAATGAGTGTAGCGTCTGGCGTTGTTGTACTTTCAGGGACTTCTATGGAATCGGTGAAAGCGATCGCTTGTTTTGCCTCAAGCGGGAAATCTTCACTTGCCGGTTCGGTTGCTAATTTCGGTTGAATGACTGTAGCATCTGGCGTTGTTGTACTTCCAGGGACTTGTCTGGAATCGGTGGAAGCGATCGCGTCTGGTGCTAGCCCAGTCACCTTTTCACTTACTAGTTCGGTTGCTAATTTCGGTTGAATGACTGTAGCATCTGGCGTTGTTATGCTTTCAGGTACTTGTCTGGAATCAGTGGAAGCGATGCCTTGTTTTGTATCAACCGGAAAATCTTCACTTGCTGGTTCGGTTTCTAATTTCGGTTGAATGAGTGTAGCGTCTGGCGTTGTTGTACTTCCAGGGACTTGTCTGGAATCGGTGGAAGCGATCGCGTCTTGTGCCAATCCAACCACATCCTCACTTGCCGATTCAGGTTCTAATTTCGGTTGAATGAGTGTAGCGTCTGGTATTGTCGTACTTTCTGGTACTTGTATGGAATTGGTAAAAGCGATCGCTTCTGGTGCTAACCCAGTTACATCTTTACTTGTCGGTGCGGTTTCTAGTTTGGGTTGAATGGCTGTAGCATCTGGCGTTGTTATGCTTTCAGGTATCTGTATGGAATCGGTGGAAGCGATCGCTGGTTTTGCCAACTCAGTCAAATCGTCACTGATCAATGCGGTTTCTAATTTCGGTTGAATGACTATAGCGTCTGGCGTTGTTGTGCTTTCAGGTACTTGTCTGGAATCGGTGGAAGCGATCGCGTCTGGTGCCAACTCAGTTAAATTTGCATTTACTGGTTCAATTTCTAATTTCGGTTGAATGAGTGTAGCATCTGACGTTGTTGTACTTTCAGGTATCTCTATAGAGCCGGTAGAAGCGATCGCTGGTTTTGCTTCAAGCGGAAAATCTTCACTTACTGGTTGGGGTTCTAATTTCGGTTGAATGAGTGTAGCATCTGGCGTTGTGGTACTTCCAGGTACTTGTATGGAATCGGTGGAAGCAAGCGCGTCTGCTGCCAATCCAGCCAAATCTTCACTGACTGGTGCGGTTTCTAATTTCGGTTGAATGACTATAGCGTCTGGCGTTGTTGTACTTCCAGGTACTTGTATGGAATCGGTAGAAGCGATCGCTTTTGGTGCTAACCGAGTCAAATCTTCACTTGCCGATACGGTTTCTAATTTCGGTTGAATGACTGTAGCGCCTATAATCGGCGTACTTTCGGGCATCTGTAGAGGAGAGCCGGTTGATTCAGTAGGTGAAATCGCCAAGTTGAAGGCTTCAGGTTCTTTTGCCGATGATTCTATTGACAATGGTAATTCAGCGATGGGTGCCAAGAATTCCGGCAACACTTCTCCCTTTGTTTGTGGAGATAATTCCCCCATCGGTTGTATTAGCGTGGATTCTGTAGGCGTCGTTTCTTCGCGTACAGATTTTGGAGCGATCGCAGAGGTGGAAATCGGGGGAGATGAGCTTACCTGTGATGGAAATTCAGCCTTTAACTGCACCGCAGGCTCAAATGGTTCCAGGACTTCTGGCACTGGTGTTGTTGAGTTAGACGGCTGTGAATTTAAGCTAGCTTGTACAAGGGTGGATATGTCAGGTGTAGTTTCAGGTAGTGCAGTAGCTGGTGTGGAAATCGAGGGTGTGGGGGCGAAGTTGTCAGTCACTTCTGAAGAGAAATTTTCCTCCATCCTTTGTAGCAGTGGGGGTTCACCTGGTTCTGTTGCTGTTGAAAGCGCTGCTGCCTTTTGAACTAGGGATTCTACCTTTGTTACAGGCGCTGTGCTGTCCGAACGGTCAACTGTTATATTCTCAGAAGCGATCGCTGGTATTTCAACTGATTCTGCCTCTGTCACCCCAGAAAATGACATTGGTGACTCAAGCGATTCCGTAACATTCGATAACGTAGTTTCTGTGTGGTTTGCTGCTTTTGTTTCCGACAGAGGTTGTACAACAACTCGATCTGTAGTGACTTCTGGCACAGCCTTGGAAGTAGTCAAATTAGAGACTGCGGCTAAGTTTTCGTTTACTGCTGAAGTAAGTTCTAACTCTGTCTCTGGTGGCACCGATGCCGCTTGCGGTGCAGTTAACGGAGGCATTGGCACCGATGCCGCTTGCGGTGCAGTTAACGGAGGCATTTGTACCTTTTGAACTTGCAGTTCAGCTTGTAACAGCGGTTGTTCTACGGTTGGTGCGATGGCGGCTGTATCTGGCTGCACAGATGAAGGCATAGTGGGTGAGGACGAATCAGCCAGAGGGTTTTTCACCTGAGTCATCTGTTCTGGCGCTGGTGCTGTAATAGATGACGTTAATTCCTCAACCGCTGGTGCCCTTTGAACTTGTGGTTCTGTATGCGAAAGGGTTTGTCCCAAAGTTGGTTGGCTATCAATGGGATCTCGCTGGCTAGCAATGGTGTCTCGGGGTGCTGATGCTACATTTGGTGCTATTTGTTCGTTAATTGCTGGTGCTTTTTGAACTTGTGGTTCTGTATCCAAAAAGGCTTGTCCTAACCTTGCTTCGGTTGCGGCTGTCTTAGTTGGCACCGATGAAGGTGTGGTTGAAGAGGGTAAACTGATCTCGTTGCTTCTTTCAGTTCCTAGTGCTGCATCTGGTTCCGTGGCAACCTCAATCGCCACTGTCCTTTGAATTATGCTGGCTGAGGGTGAACTAGCGATCGCATTGCTTATCTCAGTTGCTGGTGCTTCAATGGGTGCCGTGATAGCGTCAATTGTTGGTGCCCTTTGAATTGTCCTGGGTGAGGGCGAACTAGCAATTTCATTGCTTATCTCAGAAGTTTGTGCTGCGATAAGTGTTGTTGGTTCGTTAATTTCTGCTGTCCGTTGAATTGAGCTGGGTGAGGGCGAACTAGCAATTTCATTGCTTATTTCAGTTCCGGCTGCTTCAAGGGGTGCCGTGATAGTCTCAATCGCTTCTGTCCGTTGAATTGTGCTGGAAGAGGGCGAATTAGCGCTCTCATTACTTATTTCAGTTGCTGGTGTTGAATTTGATGCCGTGGAAGCCTCAAGCGCTGCTGTCCGTTGAATTGTTCTGGCTGAGGGCGAACTAGCGATCTCGTTGCTTATTTCAGTACCTGTTGCTTCAAGGGGTATTGTGCTGGCTGAGGGCGAATTAGCGATCGCATTGTTTATTTCAGTTCCTGGTACTGTAATAGGTGCCGTTTGTTCGTCAATTACTGGTGCCCTTTGAATTGTGCTGGGTGAGGGCGAACTAGCGATCGCATTGCTTATCTCAGTTGCTGGTGATTCAATGGGTGCCGCGAGAGCATCTATTGGTGACTCAATTGTGCTGGAAGAGGGCGAACTAGCGATCGCATTGCTTATTTCAGTGCCTAGTGATTCAATAGGCGTTGCTTGTTCATCAATTACTGGTGCCCTTTGAATTGTGCTGGGTGAGGGCGAACTAGCGATCTCGTTGCTTTTCTCAGTTGTTGGTATTAAACCTGGTGTGGAAGCCTCAATTACTGGTGCCCTTTGAATTGTGCTGGGTGAGGGCGAGCTAGCGATCTCATTGCTTATTTCAGTGCCTAGTGATTCAATAGGTGTCGTTTGTTCGTCAATTGCTGGTGCCTTTTGAATTGTGCTAGAAAAGGGCGAACTAGCAATCGCATTGCTTATTTCAGTGCCTGCTGCTTCAACGGGTGCAGTGAGAGCAGCTATTGGTGGCTCAATTGTGCTGGGTGAGGGCGAATTAGCGCTATCGTTACTTCTCTCGGTTGTTGGTGTTACACCCGGTGTGGAAGCCTCAATCGCTGCTGCCCTTTGAATTGTGCTGGGTGAGGGCGAACTAGCGATCGCATTGCTTATCTCAGTTGCTGGTGCTGCAATGGGTGTCCTGATAGGACCAATCCCTACTGCTTTAGCTGGTGGTTCGGTAGCTAAAACGGGTTGCACTAATGTTGGATCGGTTGCCCGCATAACTGGCAAAGCAGCCTCTGCCGAGATCGGTGCCGTGTCAACATCGACCGATTCACTTAATTGTGAGCCTTGGGATTCTGCAAAAAAGGGTGAATTCTTGAAAGGATTATCTGGCGGAAATTCATCCGCCACTTCCTCAGAGAAAAAACCGGAAGGATTGAAAACGGTAATCGATCTTGCTCCCAGTGGGTGCAAAAATTTAGGATTTAGTAAGTTTTGCCCTAACGGATTAGGTGGAAGCAAGGGGTTTTTGATACCAAGGGGTTCCTGGGGTATCGTTTCTCCATCGGGGAAATTGTTCCTTGGTTCTGTGCCCTCATGTTCCGCCATATTTTTGTTGTGTTAATTTCTAGGCAAAGTATCCCAAACTATCGCGTCCACCGGAAATTGAAGATCCGCCATTGCGTGACTTATCAACCTGTAAACTCTCGTATGAAAGTGTTAACTCTTCAATTGCCACTGCATTGGAATCCGCGCTTAATGAGGCTGACTTCCAGGCAACAGGAACGGCACCAATTAGTGTCCAACACTGCATTGTTTCTCCTGCTGGGTTGAATACCAAAATATTAATGTTACGACGTTCTTTTTTCGGTAGATTATTGCCTTGATTACGCCCAACATCGCTTAATATTTTACTAATCCAATCCCAAAAAACTAAATCATTAGTGATACCCCGCTTGAGGGTCACATCTGAAAATTCTGCCTGACCTAGAAAAATTCTCTGTTGATCGTTGACACCGCCTTCATAGTGTTTTTGAGCCTTGATCGTCACGCCCAAGCCTTGGCACTCGGTGAAACAGGCAGTAATATTACTTTGAATTTCTACATAAAAACGATTGGCAGTAACGTAGTTTAGTTCGCGGACGCTAGTGCCATTTTTGTTCTGTCCATTATTGCGACTTGACGCAGACGACTGTGCTGGTGGCAGTGGGGCGGGCATCAGAAGTATCCTCCGTAGTTTCTACTGCGTTCCCTTTGACGACGTAAATCTTCAAGCATCAATTCATAAACGCGATCGCTCAATTGCCTCAGCAATAAAGGATCGCGCAGAACTTTAGCGGCTGTCTTTGATACCGCAGTTTGGTTATCTTTATCGTTACTGGGAACTAAACCCGGTGCTGCGTACCCAGCCGGACGAGTGCTACTCCCAATGGGTTGTAGATAAGATTGTGTCCCCAGATTAGCGATCGCGCCGGAAACCGCTTGTTGGGAAGAATACCTGTTCATAAAAAAACCAAAACTTCCTGTTATTTTAGGGCACCCGTTTTTGGCTGATTGCTAGACAAAGGTCTAAATTCAGCTAATAGCTATTCGCCATTAACCTCTAGGGATCTAATCCACTCTAATCCAGCAGGTAATTATCTAAAAACTATTCTAGCGGTTGTAACGGCACCAGTCCGGCTTTGCTCAGCAATCGCTGTGCCTCAAGAGTTCTCAGCAGCTCGGCGAATTTTTGACCGGCAGGGATACGGCGGTTATCTCCAGAATAAATAACCGTTATCGGATATGCCAAGGGGTAGGTGCTATTTTTGAAAAATTCTATATTAGGATGATAACTTCCTTTATCATCACAGAGGTCTGTTGTTGGCTCTACAGGCTTCCCATTATCTTGAATTAACGCCTGGATTGCTGGTTTATTTCCGTCTTTTAAAGCTAAGGGATAAGCCGAACATTGACCGAAAACTTTGCTGATTGTGCCAAAGGCAATTCCTCCAACCTCATCATCCTCAAAATCCCGAATCACCTGTCGTAGAGTCTCGAAGGTTGACAGAGGCTTAATTTCTGGCTCAAAGGAATTTTTAAACAAAGGAGGTGGTTGCTCGCTCTTTTGAATTAATTTTCTAAATAGAGCAATTTTTTGCTCATCTTTAAGAACTCGTTGCTCAAATATTCGTACCGCCTCAGTTTCTTTCGGAATATAGAGTTTTACAGGTAAATCAGGCCCTCCTAAAACTTGCCAATTAGTAATTTCGCCAGTGTAAAGCTGACGCAATTGCTCAAAAGTAATTTGACCCTTGAGAGACTGAGGAAGGCTTTTCTCTCGTTTGGCGTAGCTGAAGGCAACAAACACGACCAGCCCATCGTAGGCAACTGGTTTATACTTCAATTCGCTGGTCAAATCACTCACCAAGCTAGAAATCGCAAAGTCTACTTGCTGCGAACTGACTTTCGCGATCGCTTCCTCTCCGGAAGGCTCAGCTTGATAATTCAACTCTAATTTTGGCTGACGTTCTCTGAGCTTGTCTTCTAAAGTTTTATTCTTTGAGATGAGATTGGCGTGGCGCAGGATATAGCTCCATGTTCCGTCTTTTTCTGCTGTGTAAGTAAACTTACCCGCAGGAATACCAGGGATTTCCTTGATGCAACAAACCAGAAAATCATCATCGGCGGCACGATTACCCGCTTGGGACTTCGGAATCAAAAACCAGATGAGTATTCCCAACAAAGTCACTCCCAAAGCACCCAACAGCAGCCAGGGAAGACGACGCAGCTTGGTTTTTTGCTCTTCTAGCGGCACTGTGTCTACAACTACTAGATCGACTGGTTTCTCTGGCGGCAACTTCAACAGTGCTTGTCGTGCTTCCTCAGCACTCTCAAAACTGACATCTAGCCCTAAAAGGCGAAAAATGAACATTTTGAGGTGAGGTTCCACTACAGGCCATTGCTGTTCATCCTTGGGGTCAAGCAGCTGACCGGAAACGGGGTCAGTAGAGCGTCCTACTAACAGGTAAAAAGCCACGTATCCCAAAGCGATTAAGTCTTGGGTAACTGTAGGGATAACGGTTTGGGCAGTTGGCAGGTCGAACAGACGTTCCCAAAGCGCCAAATCGCATACATGGATAAAAAATTTCTGGTCGTCTGTCACCATCAGCAGACTATCTAAACTAATATTGCCGTGAGCGATTCCCTGCTGCACCTGACCGGAGGGCAGACTAAACTTTTGACCGTGGAGAAACTCCAGGGTTTGCAGGACTTGGTTGAGGACTTGGCGCACTTGCCGACTGGTCATCGCCCCATTGGCGGCAAGGCAGGCGTTTAGAGTTGGATGGGTATCTAAATTGCTCGTGGTAACAAGATAGCAGCGTTCCGCAATCGGGTCAGAAATAGCGTCCCAAGGGTGACGCAAGCGAACATCTTGGACTCTTCCATCTGCTAGACTCAAACCGGCTGCTAACTCGAAGGTTTGCTGACGCAGGCGGGTTTCTTCCTCGTTAAAACAACGGTCGGGAAGCAGGTACTCTTTAATCACAACAGGCTGCTGATCGGCAACCTGAATTCCCTTGTACAGTCGTCCCATTCCCCGGCGTCCCAATAAGCCTTCGATTCGATATCTTCCCCGACGTCCCCGGATCTCACTTTTCTCAGCTAAGGTGGCAGGGAAACTACATTCTGAGCAATATTTGGCGGTTGGATCTTGCTGAACCGTTTGTAACGGTAAGGTACAGCTTAAGGCTTCACTATACTTGCAACGGTACTGTCTGTAGAGGTGGTCAACTCCCTGGACCTGCGGGGTAAATTGAGGCGGCGGTACTTCTGTTAGGTCTGATGGAGTCGTTGGTTCTTCTAGCGTTAGCGGATCGAGTTCGGTTTTGATTTCGTCAACGACAGGTGCAATCCATTGGTATTGACTCAACCAACCGTATTGGTGGAGTCTGAAATGGGGGGGGTTCCGCCTTAGATACTCCCTTAGAACAATTTTGGGAATGTTTGTCAGTGCCACCGAAAATTCTCCGGATAAGCGATAGGTGGATGGTAAGTTAACATTGATTTAACGTACTGGGAATATAAACTGATGGCAAAAGAGGAAGTAATAAAACTTTTTAGAGCTGTTCAAACTGACTCCGCCTTACGGGAAAAGCTCAACTCTGCACCCGACTTGGAAACCTTAGTCAAAATGGCTGAAGAATGTGGTTATCACTTTACAGTTGAAGAATGGAAAGATACAACCGGATTTAAGGTAGAAGAGTTGGAAGGGGAATTGTCAGAAATCCCTGGTTTATAAGTTTAATCAGCTGTAAAGAATAATTAGCGCGATAGCGTTAGCGAAGCGAGGCGTTAGCCTAGCGCCGACCTGTCGGTTAGCCTTCTCATTTCACACCCAGCCTTTCACTTCCGCATCGGTGAGAGGTCTTTCCAGTTTGACATATTCGCTTTTTGCTGCTTGCAAAATGTGTTGCATCCCGACCGGCTCATTGGCATCTGCGGCGATAAAGGCTGCATTGAGGGCAATATTGCGAATGTTTCCCCCGGCGACGTTTAGCCGTGCTAGCTTCACAGGATCTAGCCCTTCAGTCGGTGTTTTTCTGGGGAAGATGCGCTGCCAAATTTCAGCTCTTTGGGTGGCATCAGGGAAGGGAAACTGAACGATAAAACGAATCCGGCGCAGAAATGCCTGATCGAGAGAACCTTTTAAATTAGTCGTCAAAATCGCTAAGCCTCGGTAAGCTTCCATGCGTTGTAACAGGTAGGCAACTTCAATATTGGCATGACGGTCGTGACTGTCTTTCACTTCAGAACGCTTGCCAAACAGGGCGTCAGCTTCGTCAAACAGCAGAATTGCTCCCCCAGCTTCTGCGGCATCAAATACTCGCCGCAGGTTCTTTTCTGTCTCCCCGATATACTTACTGATGACGGAACTCAGGTCGATGCGATAAAGGTCTAGCTGCAATTCGCCAGCCAGTACATCTGCTGCCATTGTTTTGCCAGTACCGCTGCCTCCGGCAAATAAGGCGCTGATGCCCAAGCCGCGTCCGCTGCCGCCAAATCCCCAGTTTTCGTATACTTTGGCACGTTGCCGAACGTGAGCGGCAATGTCGCGCAACACCTGTCGCTGTGCCTCTGGCAATACCAGCTCATCCCAACTGGCTCCTGGGATAATGGGTTGAGCCAGGTCGTTGAGTCTCTGGCGAGCTTGTGAACGGCAGGTATCCCACAAGAGGGTGCTGAGCGTTTCTTGAGGACTGAGGGGTGAGGACTGAGGGATGAGGACTGAGGACTGAGGACTGAGTGAACAGAGAGATTCTTTATTATCTCCTCTACCTTTTGCCTCAGTACAAACAGCGTAAATAGAAGGGGCGCTAAGGCTGAAATGGGATACCAGCGTATCTAGATGTCCGTTCAAGCTTTCTGCTGCTTCACCCAAAGCATCTTGCCAGATAGCCCGTTGTTCGGGGGCAGTTGGCTTGCTAACATCAATCGTAATTGAGGGACGCTGTCGCGATCGCCTTCTTTCGGGACTAGTGACGATTATCGGGCTGGTGACTCCTTCAATCAACGAGGCAATAACATTTTCTCGCGCTGGATCGCTTGTCTCGACATCGTCACAGTCGAGTAACAGGACACTCTCACTTAAAATGGCTTCCCGATTCCATAGCCGCAGGATACTGTTAAAGTCGCTGGGACTGGTGGGAATTGCTTGGGCGGACATCGCATATAAGTTGAGCTGTAAAAGAGCGCAAGTTGCAGATGCGATCGCTCGTTTGCTGGCAGTCTCATCTCCACATAGCTGCACGACAGGTAACGCCGAACCTTGTTGCGATGCCTGCAACCACGTCTCTGCCAGTTGTTCTGCAACTTGTCGGTGCGATGGCACCAAACTTTGAACCGAGCGGTGCAATGGCTCGATAATGCCTATGAGCCGTTCATCTAGATGTTGCACGCCAGCGATGTAGTGCAATATTCGCTCGTCAATTCGCAAGGGACTGGAGGTGAGTGTAGTGCCTGTCCCAACTTCAATCAGTTGCCAGCGACGCAAAGATGCCGTGGGGGTTAGTGCATCCCAATGGGAGGCAGGTAGAATCGCCAGCGCTAAGCTCATTGTCGGATACGCCTGCCGCTCGTTGCCTTGAGCGATCGCGCATAAAGAAGGAAAACTGGGGTCAAGTTCCATCCCCACGCACAACAGCAGGATATCCCGCTCAAAATCTGACAAACCGAAGGTTTTGCACAGTTGTTCTAGTGTTGCTGGAGGCGAAAGGTTCGAGGTCAGAGGTAGAAAATCTTCTTCCTGGACTTTTTCCTCTCCTTGCATCTTTGCCGCTTGGCGTTCTAACGCCTGACGCACGCGAGCAACTTCTCCCATGAAGTAGCGCTGATTCGCTGCTTGCCAGCGATCGCTAGTCGTGGTCATCATACAATCGTTACCTTTGGGTCAATATACTGCTGGAAGGTCGGGCTGTCTTTGTCCGTATCCACGCTCAACATACTTTCCGCTCCATCTACGTGTACCCGCACCAAATACTCTCCTGGCTTCACATCTCGAACCGGAATGATTACCGAGGTTGTATCGGCTCGACGCGGTAAAGCATCAAACAGATAAGCGCCTGGGTTATTGATTGACCGTTCGTTCAGCGCCACCACAACTCGCTGCTTGTTGCCGATAGTAAGATTTACTTGCAGCGTCAGGTTCGCCGAGCGCAGTTCATCTCCACTTCCCTGAATGTCGGTAATACTTACTTCTGTAATCGTTGGACGCAATACAAACGGTGCCACATTCGACTCAACACTGCGTTGGAGAGCAGGCTGGAGGCTTAACGCAGGGGTCGAGTTGCCTCTGGATGTTGCGCCGTTAGATTCGACTCCCCCGTTTGCTACAGGGGCGCTGGGGCTTGACAAGTGATGAATCACCTGTAAACTTTGTACGCCTGCGCGGAGCGACTCAGCAGAGAAGGCACTTAGGGGTAATATGACTTGGGTTTCGTGAACTTCTGAGGGCGTCGCTTCCGCCTCACCAAGACGCACCCGCGTGATGTTGCTATTCAAATTTTTACCCCGAATTAGCAACGTGCTGTCTGCCAAGATTGCCTGAAACCTGCCCGCTTGAGACACCACCTCCTGAATCACCGGCTGATTGGAAAACGGCACCACACCGCTGAACCTGTACTCGCGCGCGGGTAAAGCTTTCTGGGCTGCTTCTTCCCCTTCTATCATGACGACGGTCGCTCGGTAAGCAACTGATAGGGTGTAGGGGGTTTGGAAGAATACCGACCAAACTTTAGATAAATCTTCTAAAGATAAATCCATTGGCACGAAGCTAATTTCTTCGAGCTGTTCGGAGAGGTTAGAGTCCGCTAAGTAGGTAAAGTTAGAATCAGCGATCGTGTCCCAAATCATTTCCTGGGTTAGAGTTGAGCGATCTTTAAGGGTACGGACGACGCTGCCTAAAAGTCGTTGCGGTTCTAACTCAACCTCATTGCCATAGAGACTGATCATGTAATGCAGATCGAGAGCATTGTGCGATCGCTTTGCCATTTCGCCCTTACGATTGCGATTCCGCACATCTGCACTGCTGCGCCACACGGGATTGAGACTCACTTGATACAGGTAGATGTTCACTCCCGTCTCTGGGGTGCCACTCCCTAAGTTACTGGGTCGCACCGTTGTCACTCTTGCGCCATCCAGGTCTATTTGTACAACAGCTTGCAAAGTTCTTTGCAAAGCAGCAGTGACAGTAGCGATCGCTAAATAATTGCTCATAAAAAAAATTCAGCAATCAGCTTCGCAAAAAGCCGATTTATTCGTTTTCACAGTTTAGCTTGACAAAGGTTTGTTTTGATAATGACCAGATTCTGACCATTAAGCACTAACTAATCCGAGTTTTAAGGCTTTTACAATTGCTTGCGTGCGGCTGGTGACACTGAGTTTTTCAAAAATTGCTGTTAAGTGAGCTTTAACCGTAGCGACTGTAATGTAAAGGCGGCGGGCAATTTCTTCATTAGAAGATCCTTCAACGAGCCAGTGTAAGACTTCTCGCTCTCGTTCGGTTAAGTGAATGCTCCGACCGGAAAGATGCGATCGTCCTGCATAAAATTGAAACAATCGAAAGAAGCAAGCTGCAACTTCTGGCGATAAATACACTTCATTTTTCATGACGGTGTTAATTGCTTCGCACAGTTGAGTTGCCACCCGGTCTTTAAACACGTACCCGCTAGCACCCGCCTGCATCGCCCGAAACACCCATTCGTCTTCCCGGTGTCCTGAGAGAACTAACACTTTCCCCTTATAGGACATTTCTCCTAAACCGATCAAGGCGGTAATTCCATCTCCAGGGGGCAATTCCATATCCAGCAAAATCATCGCTGGCTTTTGCTCAGCGGTTAATTTTAACGCTTGCTCTACAGAAGCCGCCTCTCCGACAATCTCAAATCGAAAAGAGCCGTTATTACTCAAGAAGTCAAGTAGAGTCCGTATCCCTGCTCGGAAGCGTGGTTCATCATCCACGAGTAAAATCGAAATTGGCGCTGGTGCGGACATTTTAGAGAACCTCAAGGCGACTGTTCGTTTTAGAGGGTGAGTAACTCATTTATCATTCCCACTGACTCACTGAAAATTGCTATCGAGGTAGGGTGAAGGAAAACTGTGCCCCACCAGAAGGCAAGTTTTCTACCCAAATGGTTCCTCGATGGTCGAGGATAATTTTTTTTGCGATCGCCAAACCCAAACCAGTACCGCCTGGACGCTTAGAATAAAAAGGTGTGAATACTTGTTTCAAGTCTTCTTCAGAAAGCCCGGAACCGCAATCGGAAACTTCAACGATTACTTCAGATTGAAAGACTTGCCAATTACAAGTAATCATTCCCCCAGGGGGGCTAAAATGAACTGCATTACTCAACAGGTTGTCAAATACCTGTTTCATCTGCCATCGATCCCCTGCCAGCGTGACCGGCTTCTCCGGATAGCGGATATGCAGTCGTTTTTCTTCTAACCAAGGTTGCAGACCTTGGATACTTTCAGCCAATGTTTTCCGCAGCTCATAAGGTGCTACCTGTAGTTTTGCCTGCTGTCCGCAATAAACCAAATCCGTTAAGTTTTCAATTAACTCATTCACGGTTTCGCGAACAATCCCAGCCTGCTCTTGCAAGCAGCCAGATGGCAACCCTAAACATAAATTTTCGGCGTAAAGACTAATCAGTGCCAAGGGATTTCGCAGTTGATGTTCTGTACGACCTAGCACTTGCTCAAGTAATTGAATCTCAGCTTTTTGACGGGAACACTCGCGAGACATCACCAGGTAGTGACTCAGCAATTGAGCCTGTTTTTCTACGCCTTGTTGTTGCAGCGAAGAAAGGGGATTTTTACTCCATAACAGCAAATACCCAACTTCTTTGGCTTTCTGCTCGCTGAGAGGGCAAACGTAAGTGTTGTAGCTACAAGCGGTGTCAGCAGATGCACTTTTAGCACGCTCGGTTATTTCGCTCAACTTCAGCGCAGGAAGGGAATCTTCCCACTCCACCTCAGCAAAAAATTTGGGCAACTCCGCGTAATTTCCTTGGCGCTCGTCTGAATAATAGGCTACTAATTGACGCTTTTGGGTATCTAAATCTTGGTAAACAATCCAGGCGGCTACAACAGGTAGTTGTGCGCCTATCTGTTCGAGATGGAGCTTGCAAATACTCCTAAGATCGGGAGGGTACGGTGTACCTAGCGAACCGAGTGTGGAGGAAGGTGGATGCACCTGTACAGCAAACCGTTTTATTCCAACCTTCATCTGTAACTCCCCGCCATACAGGATATTTCAGTAACGTTGAATCGGATGTAAGCACCACTGAATTTTCATTTTGCGGAGCTTGTCATCTTCCGCAAGAAATAAATGACAAATCTAGCTTAGTCGGGGATTTCAGTCTTCATCCGTATTTACACACATTTTTTAAAGTTTCGACCAAAGTCTAATAAACACTCTGGGGTTGTCTTCCTAATCTAGACCTATACAGCCTAAACACCCAGTCTTATGATCCCTGCTGCTGCCCAGACTTTGGCAGAAATCCTGGCTGAAGGGACTTCCCTGCTCAGTACAGAGCAAATTGATTTCAACCACCCTAGTATGCGGCAGGATGTAAGACCAGCACTGAACCTGTTCTGCTACAACATCGGGGAAAACAGTCAGGTAGACCACAGGATTAACCAGGAAAAACCGCATCCACCCACTTTTGGGAAGTATTCCCCATTATGGTTTGACATTTCCTTCCTAGTCAGTGCCTGGGATCGTACCGTCCTGGGAGAACAGCGTCTGCTGTCAGAAGCCTTGATGCTGTTGTTACGTTACCGCTGGCTACCAGAAGAGCTGCTAGCGCCTTCACTACGGGGTTATGGCAACTTGTCAATGACCATTTCTGCCGTTGGGCTTATTGATGCCGTCGCTCTATGGCGTGCGCTGGGGGTTCCATTACGTCCAGCTTTATATGTAACCGTGACAGTTCCCTTTAACCAGCTAGGACAAGGAGAACCAATCACACCTATAGAAGTAGTAGGGAATGGGGTAGTAGGTAGTAGGTCGTAACAATTACCTACTACTCTAGGGGCGATCTAGCAGGTCGCCCCTACCAATTACCGATTACCAATTACCGATTACCCACCACTAATCAAGGAAGACTACGCTATGCCAATGGATTATTTTGCTCCTGGTGTCTACGTCGAAGAAGTAGACCGTGGTAGTCGCCCGATTGAAGGCGTAAGCATGAGTGTTGCTGGGTTTGTTGGCTTTACCGAGGATGTACGCGGTGATGCCGAACTGTTCAAACCCATGATGATTACCAACTGGAGCCAATACCTAGAGTATTTTGCCAAACAAGGCTCCGATGGTTACACAGACTTCAACGCCTACCTCCCTTTTGCCGTCAATGGCTGGTTTATGAACGGCGGTGGACGCTGTTGGGTGACTAGCATTGGTACCAAACTCCCCGGTTCGGAACCACCAGCACCGGAGGAAACAGCCACAAAGCTCAGAACCTCTGGAAATCGTCCCTCTTTGATGTTTGCGATTAAGGCATCCGAAGGCGAAGAGGATGGTAGCTCAGCTCTTGCCTTACCCGGTGGACGAGTCAATGTTTCGATCCTTCCCGATGAACCCAAAGCTCCTGAAGATCCAGAGGCAGAACCCCCACTCAACACGGGTGAATACTTTAAAGTCATCGTTAGTCGCGGTGGAGAGAAACTCGAAGAGTACAGCCACCTGACCATGAACCCGGACGTCGAGGCGCAAGTGGGTACCTATGTCATCACTGCGATTAATGAGGGGATTGGCGACCACGAGGCATCTCAATTTTTGTCCGTCACCGATATGTCCACCAGCGGACAACCCCTGTCTCGACGACCTGTCAACGGCACCTATGAAGTCAGCCCTCCACCCGTCATTTCTAGCCCTGAACGCTTTCCACGGGATGTAAATGGGGTGCGCGATGACCGCACGGGCGTCCAAGGGATTTTTGAAATTGACGAAGTGTCGATGATTGCCTGCCCCGACCTAATGCTGGCATACCAACGCGGTCTGCTGGATTTGGATCAGGTTCACGGCATCATGGAAATGATGGTTAGCATGTGCGAAAACAACGCACCCAGCCCCAACTACCGCATGGTTGTTCTTGACCCGCCACCTTGCAAGGGAGGCGGCGATCCTGTACCCCCTGAGCAACAAAAGCCTCAGCACGTAGCTCAGTGGTTAACTAACTTCAATCGTCGTTCTATGTTCGGGGCATTATATTATCCCTGGATTAAAGTGGCGAATCCACGCAATGCCGGACGACCGATTTTGGTTCCCCCTTGCGGTCACATGATGGGGATTTGGTGCCGCACCGATGAGACTCGTGGCGTTTTCAAAGCACCTGCCAACGAAGTTCCTCGTGGTGTTCTGGGTCTAGCCTACGAGACTAACTTCCGCGAACAGGAACTGTTAAACCCCGTGGGGATTAACTGTATCCGCAACTTCGCTAACTACAACCGAGGTTTCCAAGTTTGGGGCGCACGGACTCTGGTTGAACCCGCTAATGTCCAGTGGCGCTATATCAGCGTCCGCCGCCTGATTAGCTACATCGAGCGCTCAATTGAAATCGGTACCCAGTGGGTTGTGTTCGAGCCTAACGATCAAGATTTGTGGGCGCGAGTTACCCGCACGGTCAGCAATTTCCTCGAACGGCTGTGGCGTGCAGGGGCGTTATTCGGTGGTTCGCCTGGTGAATCTTTCTACGTGAAGTGCGATGCCAGTATCAACACCCATGAGACGGTAATGCTGGGTCGTTTGTATGTCGAAATTGGAGTTTGCCCTGTCCGACCAGCGGAATTTGTGATCTTCCGTATCAGTCAGTGGTCTCCTAACCAGTAGGTTAAAACTCTCAGATATCAGCTCTTGATCAAGAGCTGATATCTGAGCTGATATTGAAAAATTTGTAAGGAGGTTTTGAATAATGGCGATTATTACCGTTGAGAATTTTGAATTAGAAATTAAGGGCGTAGGTGACGGTTTACAGTTTAAAAGTGTTGACTTACCAGCATATAAGACTGACGTTCAACACGGTGATGCCCTAATGTCTGGTGCCAAGGGAGCTGTACGGCAGACTCTTACTAAGAAAAGGGAAGCCGCGGTTCAAATTACTTTAGTAACCCTAGCGAGTGGAGATGCAAAAAGCACTAGCTCACTGATGCGAAAGTGGTTGCTACAGTGTATGCCAAAAGCAGAGGATGGTGGCGGTTTTCCAACGAGTGCCAGGATGGCAGAAGGCGTAATAAAATCCTATAACTCAGCCGGAGAAATGGTGGACTCTTGGAAGATGAGCGGAGTTTGGATTTGTAAATATCAAATCGGGAAACTCAGTGCAGATGGCGGGTTGCTTGAAGAAACCTTTACGCTACAGGTTGACCAATTTGATCCAGCTTGATCTATCTAAGTCTGGGTGTTTGAGACAATATTCTTAATTTTGTTCGCTTTAAGAAGCGATCGCAAAAATCATTCCTTTGCACTTTGTAATTGATTGGAAGGTTATTTATGGCTGATGCTGTTGAGTTACTATCTAGTGATAACTATGATGTAGCAATTGGTGATATCAAAGACATCATTATCAAAGAAGTCAGTGGGATGTCAGTAGATATGTCCCCAAAGGGTGCTGATAATGCCATCGGTTCTGGCCCGAAGGGAAAATCGCTGGTTCTCAGTGTTCCAAGTCAACCGAAGTATGGCGAGATAACGCTCGTTTTGGTGCCAGGAGCGCATCAAGGCGGAAATGACGATAAGCTGTGGGAGTGGTACAAGGATTGCGCCTCGAAAGCTAACCTTGGGGAAGCTGCAAAAGCGCGAACTTTACGCAAAGAAATGACAATTAATGTCTATTACTCCGGTTCAGAGGGGAAGGTGGGGTTAACTTACAGTTTTGTAGGGGTGCTTCCCAATAGTTTTGATGTTCCTAAGCGGGACGCAGGGAGTAGCGAACTGGAAACTTGGACGCTTAAGCTGAACTACGAGCGGATGAAGTTTACTGTATCGGCGTAGAAGGAATTCTAAAGTCAACTCCCTGTAAAACTGCGCTGGTGAGGTGAGATGTTGCACAGTCTTATTCACCAGTCATTGATTTATCAGCTCGAAAGCTCATTGGTTGTAAGGCGGTATCAACTGTGACAGACTTCCCTGAAATTCTTACCACTTGCCGATTTTTTCTAGAACTAAAACTAAATGGCAGCAATGATGCAGTAGACGGCTACTTTATGGATTGTAGCGGTTTTAAGTCTACCCAACAGGTGATAGAAATCTCTGAGGTGACACCTCAAAAGTGGGGAAAAGATGGGGAATCTAAGGGTCGAATTGTCAGTACAAAAATTCCGGGTAAGGTGAGTTACAGCAATATCACTTTGCGCCGGGGGCTGACTTGTTCGATGACGTTATGGAACTGGATTCAAGCTGTCCAGGATGGAGATTGGGCTGAACAACGACGAGATGGTTCTTTGGTGATTTATAATCAAGCGGCGGAAGAACAGTTTAGATTTGAGTTTCAACGGGCGTGGCCTACTAGCTATAAAATTTCTGATGTGAATGCGGCTGGGGGTGAGCTGGAGATTGAAGAAATAGAAATGACAGTTGAACAGTTAAAACGGATTCAAGTAGCAAGGAATGATTCAAACTGAGTTTGAATTTACTTTACCTAAGGGATATCTCGATGCGGATGGCAATCTGCACCGCAAAGGTGTGATGCGTTTGTCGAGGGCGATGGATGAGATTGTTCCTTTGCGAGATCCGCGTGTTAAATCAAATCCTGCCTACGCTACAGTGATTATTTTGTCCCGCGTGATTGTCCGCTTGGGAGCGTTGGAGGAGGTCACGCCTTCAGTTGTTGAAGGCTTTTTTGCTTGTGACCTGAATTATCTCCAGAAATTTTATCGTCAAATTAATGACCTAGAACAGGAAAATGCAGGATTGAAAGAAGCCACGAACCCCTCTGCAAATCCTGTACTGGCTTCTGATTCTGAGTAAAGCGTCTCATGTCCAGCGATCGCATCCAAACAGAATTTGAATTTGTCCTCCCTAGAGGATTGGTCGATGCTCAAGGGGGCGTTCATCGCCAGGGGGTGATGCGTCTGGCAACGGCAAAAGATGAAATGTGCGTCCAAAAAGACCGGGGCGTTCAGGATAATCCAGCTTATGGAGTCTTGGTAATGCTCTCGCGGGTGATTACCTGTATCGGTACTGTAACCGAGGTAACGCCTACGCTGTTAGAGGGTCTTTTCTCGCGAGATCTGGCATATTTGCGGGAGTTTTACAATCGCATTAACCAGGAGGGGGAAGCTTACATTCCGGTTCAGTGTCCCCAGTGCAATCGTCAATTTCAGGTGGAGCTTTCTCTATCGGGGGAATTCTAGGCTACCCTTCGGACGTACTACGCCAAGAGGTAGCCTTGATAGCTTTTCACTTTCACTGGTCTTTAGAGGATATCCTCAATCTGGAACATCGCGATCGCCGGGATTGGGTGACAGAAATTAGTCAGCTGGTGCAGCCAGAATAAAGTAGGAGTAAGGGCTTGACCCTTACCCCTAATTCACTGCAATGCTTTCCTTTATCGGGTTGGCTTCTGAGTGATATCTACCACTAAGGGTTCTTCCGCCACTGTGCCGAGATTAACTAACTTTAACAAGTCTTTCCAATCGGTCTCTAAGGTGAAATCGCTAGGATTGGCGTTACGTAAGTCAGCTAGAGATGAGAGGGTGTCAAGCCACATCCCAGCTTCTGCATAGATTGCTGGGCGATCGCGCGGTGCTGCTTTCTTTAGATCATTCCTCAGGGCAACATTTGGTTGGACTCGTTGAATCCACCCTTCTACAGAAATATCTGCTCCCCGATCTTCAGCATCGCAAATCATTGATAACGACCAACGATATTTTTTGCCAGCAACTAACGAGGGTGCATCCTTTTGAGGAAGGCTAACACTCACAACACCTCCTGTGCTAGGAATCGGCAATGTTGTTTCGTATATTACCTGCTGACTTGTTTCGCCGTCATACAGAATAAACTCTGCGTCCTGGGCGGAAGTTTTAGGAACAGCAACAAATAATGTCGGGCGAGCTGCTACAGTCAAACCTACATTTGTGCTGGGTAACAATGCCATGAGCGACTTTCCTTGGGCGGCGCAGCTGCTGCTACCACGCGATGCTCCCGGTTCTCTAGTTTTGGGTGCCCCAACCCTTGGCAGCCTAAATCTTAAGCGCCCTGCCACACGCATTTCCCTACGGTTCAGGCTGGGTTGTTGAATCGGTTTGCTTTTTGTGGTAGCGGTGGCTGGAAAGCTGGTAGCGATCGCACTAAGCCCCACAAACAAGGCTAAGGAGAGTGTTGTGAAATACACAGAAGACTTGTTCACCATAATCTTTAAGTTGTTGCAGTGGGTTTACCTAGCGAGCAGCAAGCGGAGTGCATACAAAGGGATCGAAACACTTTCCAAAGGGATCGCCTCCATGAGGCATCGTGCTTTGTAAATAAACTCGATCGCGACCGTAGTGGTTTTAGACAAAGACTCTTTAATCTTCAACAAAGTTTCCCACTTTTCCTGGCATATCTCTACAAATTAGCGATTAATTTTGTCATGTTTCTTGCCTTAGTGGGTACTTAAAATCGCTGGTTTTTGCTTAGTACAAAATTTGATGTTATAACTACTATAAAATTATCTCTCAAATTGGCACTTTTTCTGTTCTCAATCAAAAAAATTATCTGTTTGTCCGATTTCTTCTCAAAAGCTTCATAAAGTTTTGTAGTCAATTAATTTTTTGGTTCTTGACGACTCAATTTGCGGCTTAAACAATTTTCAAGGACACAAGGATACATACAAATTCTTAATCTTAATTTCCTCTGTTTAAGCTACACATTGAGCGAAGATTAAAACTCTAGCCCCTAGAGAGGAGGCGGCAATTATATGGTTTCTCAGCTCAGTTCAAAGATTCGCTCCCTGCTATCAAACACAAACAACCTACGCACAGCAGCTTTAAATTTTGGTGGACAAGTTGTTCTCACCAGTGTGGTGGCGACAAGCTTGGTCGTGGGAGCTAGGCAACTAGGGATACTCCAAGGACAAGAGCTGGGTGCTTTTGACCAGCTGACTCGGATGCGTCGTGATGAAGGTCCAGATAATCGCCTGTTGCTGGTGGAGATTACTGAGGGAGATATCCAAACTGAGAAAGGGTGGCCTATCTCGGATGCCACAATTGCCAAAGCGTTAGAGAAACTAGAGCAGTATGAACCGAGAGCCATCGGTATAGATATTATTCGGGATGTTCCGGTCAAAGAGGGGAATGCCAATTTATTGAAGATCCTCAAAGGAAGCGATCGCATTATTACGATCTGCCAACTCAGTGATGATAAACAGGCAGGATTTCCACCACCGCCGGGAATCTCACCAGACCAAGTGGGATTTGCTGATTTCGTCAAAGAACCTGATGGATGGGTTCGCCGCAGTCTCTTAGTTGCAAGTCCTCCAGCCCCGAACGCTCCCTTAGAGAACCCACATCTTTGTAGCGATCCCGAAGAGCAACTCACCTCCTTGGATTTGACCCTAGCACTCATGTACCTGCAAGCTGAGGGAATCGAAGCAGAACCTTCAGAGGATGGAAACCTGAAGATCGGTTCCACGGTATTCAAAAGCCCCGATCCGAATGCTGGGGGATACCGGAAAGCCGACACGGAAGGGTTGCAGATGTTGATTAACTACCGTTCGGCAAATCTGCCTGCCCAAAAGATAACGCTTACAGATGTACTCAAGGGCAAGACCGATCCGGCTTTAGTCAAAGATCGGGTTGTTTTAGTTGGCTACACCGCAGTCAGCGTGAATGACGACTTCAACACACCCTACAGTGCTGCTCAAGAAGGCACTCAGAAAATGCCCGGAGTGGTCATTCATGCTCAGGTTGTCAGTCAAATCCTCAGTGCAGTTCTGGATAAACGACCGCTATTTTGGTACTGGAATGAGTGGGCGGAAATTGGATGGATTTGGGCCTGGTCGTTGGTGGGAGGCTTAGTGGCATGGCGGATTCGGCGTCCCTTGCTCTTGGTGATTGCGGGAGGGGGAGCGATCGCCCTCTTGTTTGGAACTTGTTATGTTTTGTTTCTCAAAGCAGGATGGATACCCCTCGTGCCCCCAGCATTGGCACTGGTGACAACGGCAGTCGGCGTCGTTTTGATAGATAGAGGATACGCCAAAGCCATCTATCAAGGCGTCAAAGGGTTTTTAAAAATCGATATTGAGATTGACCAGGAAAAGAAAGAACGCCAAGTAGCGGAAATTACAGAAAGTGACTACTTCCAAGAATTGCAGGAAAAGGCGAAAAATCTCAGGAGTCGAGAAAGCAATCCTTCTGAAAAAACAACTTCTAAATTAAAAGTCGAGAGGTCAGAAGCGGCTGAAACAACGGCAGAAACTGACTACTTACAACAGTTGCAGCAAAAGGGAAAAAGTTTCAGGAATCGATCCAATGATGGGGAAGCAGAAGCTACCACTGAGTCAACCGTTGAAATCCCAGAAGCCGCTGAAACAACGACAGAAATCGACTATTTACAGCAGTTGCAGCAAAAGGGACAAGAGTTAAGAAATCTATCCAATGATAGGGAAGCAGAAGCTACCACTGAGCCAACTGTTGAAATACCAGAAGCTACACAGGCAAGCCAAGCCACTGAAACAACAGAAGAAATCGACTACTTACAGCAGTTACAGAAAAAGGGTAAAAAGTTAAGAAATCGGCATCATGATGGGCAAGCAGAAGCTGTTGCGGAATCAAACGTTGAAATACCAGAAGTTGCATTGGCAAGCCAAATTACTTCTCCTGTCGAAGAATTAAGCAATCAGCAGGACGGACAGGGAGAAGCCGCAATTGAGTCCAATATCTCCACCCCAAAAGTCCTCCAGCCAAGCCAAGAAGTTGAAGAAACCGAAGAACTCGACTACTTCCAGCAGTTGCAGCAACGAGCAACCTTGAGAAATTGGGAGGAAGATAGGCAAACCCAAGCTGCTACTGAGTTAAATACCTCAATAGCAGATGTCACACCAGCAAGCCAAGAAACTGAAAGTGAAGAACTCGATTACTTCCAGCAGTTGCAGCAACGAGCAAACTTGAGAAAATCGAGCAGCGACGGGCACGCAGAAACCACTACCGAGTCAAATTCCTCAACAATAGAAGTTCTAGAGACTAGCCAGGAAGCTGAAAGCGAAGAACTCGATTACTTCCAGCAGTTGCAGCAACGGGCAAAAACCGTGAGGAATACAGAGACTGAATCTACCTGATGGCAGCGAGATAAAGCGCTATTAGAGGACATCTACCGATACATCGAACTGAGTATGCTACGCCGGATGCGTAGGCTCGCGATTCACATCATTAGCTGAAGAACAAGGAAGGAAAAGATGAATCAGGAACGAATCGATCAATCACCCACCGATTCCAGCGGACACCAAACTGATATTGGTCTGAATATGCTTGATATGATGAATTTGCCCGATGACCTGCAAAAACTCGTCAACTGGATGATGCGTCAAAAAAACGTGACCTTGCCGGAAGTGGCAGCTCACACTGGCGAAAGTGAGGAAGTTGCCCGCACCCAGTTAGAAGCTCTAGTCGCTCAAGGCGTCGTGCAAGAACTAGAAGAGGGAGAAACACTCCGCTACCGACCTCGCCTTGCCTCTAAACAGCGAAGCAAGCTATCTACAAATATCTGGCAGAACCTGGAGTGAGTAAACGAAATAAGCGTCTATCAAGCTGTGGGAATTAGCCTAAATGCAAGTTTCTATTACCTTGATCAGGTTGTAATCCTATTTGGGTTGTGAGGCGCTAGATTAACACTTCTTCCAGCCCCTCCCTAACGCTTGAAAAAAGAGCAGATGAGAATCTATATGTTGCAACCAAAAGACAAAATGGTATAGCGTATAAGCCGCACGGTTCATTCCCCGCGCCCTTGAGTGGGCTTTCTCGATTGTTTTCTGTTAAGGATGAAGAATCCTCTCACATATTGAGGTAAACCATGTCAAAAATTGTGTCCATCCACTCATTCCGGGGTGGCACCGGCAAATCAAATTCGACGGCGAATCTGGCAGCTTTAGTGGCTCGCTTTGGGTATCGCGTTGGTATCGTTGATACCGATATTCAATCGCCAGGAATTCACGTGCTTTTCGGTTTCGATGAGCAGAAGATGGAACACTCGCTCAATGACTACTTGTGGGGTCGCTGTTTAATTGAAGAAGCTGCTTATGATGTCACCTCAGTTTTAAGAAAAACTGGCGTTAAAGGCGGCAGCATTCATCTGATTCCTTCTAGTATCAAAGCAGGGGATATTACTAAAGTTCTGCGCGAGGGATTTGATTTTGGTCTCCTCAATGACGGTTTCCAAGAGATAATGGAAACCTTGAATCTGGATTACTTATTTATTGACACCCACCCAGGTCTTAACGAAGAAACTCTACTTTCTATTACTATCTCTGATATCTTGGTGCTAATTTTGCGTCCAGACCGCCAGGACTTTCAGGGGACTGCTGTGACAGTGGAAGTGGCTCGGAAATTACAGGTGCCTAAGATGTTGCTGCTAGTAAATAAGGCACTACCCGTTTTGGATTTTGATGCCTTGAAGCAACAGGTAGAAAAAACCTACAATGCTCCGGTGGCCGGAATTTTGCCGCTTTCAGAAGAGATGATTCAAATGGCAAGCAGCGATCTCTTTTGCCTGCGGTTTCCAGATCATCCCTTGAGTAAGGTAATGGAAAAGGTTGCCAAGATGATTATGGCTTAATAGGTAATTGTCAGTGCAACCGAAAAAACAACTGAATTTGTAGGGACGGGTTTGACAAAATATTGGTGATTAGCTAAGCATATTGATAAACTCCCCTACACTATGGACTTTTGCTATTTAATTAATTGCCCGTAACCATTCGCAAAATAGTTTGGGGAAGTTGGGTTATCTGCTGCCAAAGGTCTTGGGGGCCAATGCCAAAGAAGAGTTGTAAAACGAGAACAACTGCCGCAATTAAAATGGCTGTGCCGATGCTGGCTTTCACTACCTTAATGAGCAAGGTGAAGACTAACCAGGATACGATGAGTGCGGCAATTAGAATGATTAAGTCTACTGGCATGGACGTTACTCTCAAAGGTATTCATCAGGCTGGAGAATTTTGACAAGGTAACAGAATCTTTGCTTGGCTAGCTCGAAAATACAGAGATAGTTTTCGTGAAGTCACCTTTGCGAACTTCATTTACTAGCTTCAAGCTTTAGTCTGTAGGAAACTTGCTTTTAATTCCCGATCGCCTGTCTAATTTTCCCCGAAATAGCGATACTTTTACTTTGATTTACTCTCCACCGGGCATATAAAGCAGACGCCATTGCCCCTTCACTGTGCCAAAGACGGCTTGATATTCAAGGGGAGAATAAGCGAAGCGATTGGAAATGTAGCCCGGTTTTCCATTTGGCAAAATTACCGCAGTCCACCCGTTGATGGAACTGTAATCTTCGCCTCGTTGCGCCCGTTCTCTGGCGCGTTGTTCTTCGATTTGACGATTGACTTTGACGACTTCGTTTGAGAGTAAGCCGACTACTGGACTCTCTACGCTGGGTTGCGATCGCACGTTCACATTTTCACCTACAACGATGACGCGGCTTAATTCGTAGGAAACGCCATCGGCAGAATTTGGTGCGGGATACTGTCGAGCAAAATCGCGCGGTACAGTGTTACAAATCCAACCTGGAGATTGGGGATCAACGTCCGGTTGCCCCTGGTTAGTGGTTTGAAAACAACCGGCAGCTAGGGCTTTTTCTAGCCATCCCCAGATTGGGGCATTGTGATTTTCTAGCTTCAAATCGGGGAGGGTGCTGATGCCGTGACCAATGCCAATTTGGTTGGGGGGCAAAATGGATTGCAGAAACTCAGCATCGCGCGATCGCACTGCTTCCCGCAACTGTTGCCGAAATTGAGCGAAGTCACTTTCTGGGTTTACTTCATCTACCAGAACGATGCGTTGATGGGGAAAGTCATCCAGCTTTGGCTGTATTGCCACATCCGTTTGAGTCTTTAGCTGTGGCGTTGTGGCTTCAACTGCATCGTTGTTGGTTTTAACGGTGGAAGCGATCGCAGTTGCTTGTGAGGTCGAAGTTGATTGCGGTATATTTGTTTCTATGCTTTGTTGGTTCTGTTCCCCAGTTTGGCGACCGGCTGTTGCTAGAGTGGCACCAGTAATTGCCGAAATCGCAACTGCCCCCATAATCAAAAAGTATATTTTTTTCATAACTAATGCCGATAACGTCTTTTTGTTACCTACAGTTGAGACGCTAGGATTTCAGGCAAAGTTATTAAATTTTTGTTTTTAAATACATGAATATGCCGGGAGGCTGATGATTGGCGCTCCCAGCAAAGGTCGTATATTATTTCTCTTCTACATACATTGGAGGCTCAATCGCAAAATTGTTTAGCTGCCCCGCTTCATCCAGGATGTAACCCTCGGTCGTATCTAAACCAGTTCCTTCTTCTTGTTCTCTAGCTGCTTCAACTTGGTGTTTATTCAGCTCTTTGTCCACATTAGATGGAATCACCGCATCTGCTGCATTCACGCCCAATACTGATTGCGATAATTGAACTCCAATGTGGTTGTTTCCTGGTGCCCCTCTTCCCGGTTCTGCTTCGCTGGGATCTTCTGGCAATACTGGATTTTGTTCGTCGCTCATGAATTTTTCTCCTATGTTATTTTAAGTTGAGCGTAGTCTGTTTATTACGATGTTTCTATTTATGAAGGTAGCTTAGTTAGTATCGCTCTTTACTCTTTCGCGGGTATTAAATTGGTAAAGGCAAAGGTAGAGAGCGCAGCGGCATTGCTTGATAGCAGAGGCTTGGCTTGACGCTGGATAGGCGAGATTTCCTCTGACACGGAAAAGACGCGATCGCATTGAACTCCTCTCAGCACGTCGGTAATTATAGGGAAATCGCAGCCAGAACCAAGCTTAATCCTTTCACAGTAAAATAAATTTAAAAAATCCATCTTAGTGCGGATATATCGGTAAGCACAATGAATAGGATTAGCAAATCTGATTGTTCTAAGAAATCGGGTTTGGGGTACTGTAACGCAATTTTCAGTTTATTTCGCTCGTTTTGCGGAAATTGTCTTTCAATTTTCCGGTTTTATAATAAACACGCTAGTAAACAACTCCTTTCATGGCATCAATCGCCCGCAAAAACCTATTTGAGGATATTCCCCGCTTCCTGGCAGCTCAGGCGGGGATTATGTTTGCAGTTAGCTTAGTCACTATTCAAACGGGTATTTTCAATGGATTTACTCGCGCTACGACTTTGCTAATCGACAATTCCAATGCTGATATCTGGGTATCCTCAGCGGATATGATTCACATGGAGCTGACACTACCCATACCCGCGCAGCGAGTTGTTGAGGCTCGACGGGTAGAAGGCGTAGAACAAGCTGAACCGCTGATTGTCCAAGCGTCTTTGTGGCGAGATTCTCGGAACAAGATTTCACCGATGAGAATCATCGGATTCAATCCAGCCGGAGAATTATTTAGTCCAGGGAAAGTTATTCAAGGAAGTTTGAGTGCCTTAAAGCAGCCTTACACGGTGATGCTGGATAAATCTAATTTGCGTCCTTTGAACATCAAACAAATTGGCGATGTTGCTGAAGTTGGCTCATTTAAGGCACAGTTAGTTGCTCTGACGCAAGACACTCAATCAATTACATCGAATACTTTTTTGTTCACCTCGTTGGAGACTGCCAACGCTTACGCAAATTCCCGCGTAACGACGAGTTTAAACTGCAAGCTCCAATCGGGTGACATAAAGTGTACCAGTGCGTCGGCGAGTTTTAATAACCCACCCGCTGCGAATAATCTATCTGCTCCTGCACCCCAGAAATTAACTCCTACTGATTTAATCACCTATGTATTGGTGCAGGCAAAGCCCGGTCAAGATTTACAGCAACTCAAGAAAAAGTTAGAAGCAGCACTACCAGATACCCGCGCTTATACGAAGGCCGAAATGGCATCGCAGACGCGGGTTTTCTGGCAGCAGCGCACGGGAATTGGGTTTATTTTGGGCTTGGGTGCCGTTGTTGGCATTATTATCGGGATGGCGATCGCCGGTCAGATCCTCTACGCTTCTGTATCTGACCACTTAAAGGAGTATGGTACGCTCAAGGCGATGGGAGCTTCAGATTGGAAGATTTACGGTGTGATTGTCGAGCAGGCGCTCTGGATGGCGGTTCTGGGCTATATTCCCAGCATGGTTCTTTGCCAGGGGTTGGGAGCTTGGACGTTTGCTACTCAGGGAATCATCATTTTAATCACGCCTGGAAGTGCGATCGCCATCTTTGGGATTACGACTCTGATGTGTGTTGGTTCAGCTATCTTTGCTATTCAAAGAGTGACTCGTGTCGATCCGGCTATTGTTTTTAAGGCATGATTTTAGAATTTTGCCGCTTTAGGATAATAGTCGATGGTTTTCAGGAACCTGATATACTCAATGACCATCAATAATAAATGTAGATGTCTGTTTTATCCTAACTGATAGTAAGTTGAACTTTATATTGGCAACAGGGCGGAACACTTAGAAATCAAAACATTATACAAACCTATTTTGGAGAGTATGCGTACTTTAAGTAGGTGAGTGTAATTCAATCTCACTTGAAACGGTGAGGAGAGCAGGGTTCGTACTACCTCAAGTCACACCTACTATTTAGTCCCTAATGTCAATCTCTATCAAATAGATTAATTCCTGCTCGCTATTCAATAGTCGAACAGCTTTTATCTAGAGCCGGAGACATTAATGTTCGGTTTCTTCTTAAAGCCTGCATCTGATTCTTTCCTTCGATGCTTCCGTTGAAATTTTGTCCGGAGTATGGTTACTTAAGACAGATTGCATTTAGTAACTCGTTGTAGTTTAGACCTAACGAATAGAAATTTTGATGATTCTTTCCCAAAGCAACCGTACTCAATTTGCCAGTGTCCGAAATCTAGATGCTATTCCTTCTATGAGTTCGCTTCAGGCTCACAGAAAAGCCATTATCGGCATCGGAGTAGAAATGGTATTCCAGTCGGGAGGATCGCGTTTCCAAGCCCTTAAAAGAGTCAATCTGGAAATCTTCAAGGGCGATATTCAACTATTGATGGGGCCATCTGGATCGGGTAAAACGACCTTACTCTCAATTTTGGCTGGGATTTTGACGCCGACTGCTGGCAGCGTACACTTGCTGGGGGAAGAGATTACAAGGATGTCTCGGAGCCAGTTAGCAAAGTTCAGACTGGAAAATATTGGCTTTATTTTTCAAGGATTTAACTTGTTTCCGGCGCTGACTGCGGCTGAGAATATAGAAGTAGCGCTGAATCTGAAAGGGATTCGGGGACGAATGGCACGGCAACAAGCACAAATTTTGCTAGAACAGGTGGGATTGGCGGATAAGGCGAAAAATTTACCCCGCGATTTATCTGGGGGACAAAAACAACGGGTAGCGATCGCTCGTGCTTTAGCTGGCAATCCTCAGTTGATTATGGCAGATGAGCCTACGGCGGCTTTAGATTCTCACTCCGGACACGCTGTGATTGAGTTACTGCGTCAGCTCGCGAAGGAAGGCGGTTGCACGGTTCTGATGGTGACACACGATAGTCGAATTATGGATGTTGCCGATCGAGTGTTGCATCTAGAAGATGGAAGGTTGAAGGCATAACATCTAATTTGTGAATCGGGTCATTGATAGTTTGTTGCTGTTTGGGAATGGAGAAGTGGAAATGAAATTAGGCGTGCCTTCTTTCCAATTCCCCATTCCTTTTAAGAATTATGAGAGCGATCGCAACTTTAGATGAGAAGGCGGCTGAGGTTGGATGCGATCGCTTCAACCGAGTAGTGTCCCTAATGCGATCGCCTTAAATATTATTTCCTGGGAAAAACTCTTTGACGACTGCGGCAACTCCCAACGCCGCAGCTGCTACAGCGCCCCATTTAACCGGCGGATTCTTATCCAGCCAGTCAGTAAAGGAGGGAATCGTTAGATTGCCAAAATCTCCTTCTACTTTGTCATGGCTGAGAATCGGCTCGTAAAGATTATCTGGCGCATCTTCAGACTTTGGCTCGTTGGTTTTCTGAAAATTGAAGCCGATGAGAACCAAAATTTGATCCACCAGTCCCGGTGAGATGCGCTGAACCACATCTAACAGCTTGCCCACATCCCCCACAATAAAGTCACGAGTGGGGTGTTCGGCTACGTAGAGGATCGCATCAGCAACAAGGTTCGGCTCATAGTAAGGCGGTATTCCCGTCGGCTTGACGCCTAATTTTGTGCGACCGTTGTTGTAGAAGGGCGTGTTGATCACGGATGGCTTCACACTCGTCACACTGATGGGGATTCCCTCATGTTGCAGCTCGACGCGCAGGGATTCTAGAAAGCCCTCAACCCCGTGCTTTGCTGAGGAGTAGGCACTCTGGAGAGGTAATGAACGCCTGCCTTCCATTGAAGAGATGTGGATCAGCGCCCCGCGTCCCTCGCGCTTGAGATGGGGTAGCGCCGCCATTGCACCGTATACCTGCCCCATCAGGCTAATATCGATGATCCGCTTAAACTCTTCCGGTGTTGTATTGTCGAAAGTGGCAAAAACGCCCGTGGCGGGGCAATGCACCCAGGTATCGAGTCGCCCGTATACCTGCACGGCTTTATCTGCGATCGCTTTTACTTGCTCGAAATCCGTGACATCAGCAACGACTGCGACTGCTTCACCGCCTTGTTGCTGTATCTCATCCACCAAAGACTTTAACCCTGGTTCGCTGCGAGCTGAGACGACTACTTTTGCGCCTCGGTGGGCAAACTGCAAAGCTGTCTCGCGCCCGATGCCGCTAGAAGCGCCAACGACGGCGACGACTTGCTCTGTGATTGGCTTTAATTGCATTGTTGCTCATCCTTTTATTAAAGTTGCTGACGACAAACCATTCACCTTTGCAGCTCAATTGCATCCAGGAACGTTGCCTTAGTTGTCAAATGTTAAGTTCTATTAACTAAATTAATCGACTCACGGCGGGTTACATCAGTCTCAGGGTTGACCTCAAGGTTGACAATGGGGATGGGAGTAGCGCCCTTTGCCTAGATTTTGCGATCGCTGGATAGCTGACTTTTACAGAAGTCAGCTCCGAATTCGTGCAGGTAGTCCACGACTGAATTTTCCAGAATGAGAAAAAAAGAAAACAATTTATTTAGCGCCAATACAGAAGCAAGAAGAAGCGAACAAATTTTATAACAGAGCGATAATAGACTAAAAAATATAAGCAAGTGAATACTTTAATAACTTTATGAACACAGCAACAATTACTTTACCTTCTACCCTCAAATTAACAATTGACTTGACAGACGAGCAGTTTTTCCAGTTATGTCAGAACAATCGGGATTTAAGATTTGAGCGCACAGCATCGGGCGAATTAATCATTATGCCCCCTACAGGTAGCGAAACTGGAAATCGTAATATCGATTTATCGTATCAACTCCAAGCTTGGAGCCGACAAAACAATTTAGGGCTTGCCTTCGACTCTTCGAGTGGCTTCAAACTGCCGAATGGTGCAGATCGTTCACCTGATGAGTCTTGGGTAAGACGCGATCGCTGGGATGCTTTGACCCCCGAAGAACAACAGGGATTTGCACCGCTATGTCCTGATTTTGTGGTTGAGTTACTCTCTCCTAGCGATTCAGTGAAAATCGCACAAGCAAAAATGAGAGAGTATATGGAAAATGGCGCTCGATTGGGTTGGTAATTAACCGGAAAAACCAGCGAGTAGAAATCTATCGCCAAGGTCAGGATGTGGAAATTCTAGAAAATCCGGCAATTTTATCAGGAGAAGATGTGCTTCCTGGATTTGTATTAGATTTAAAACAAATTCTGTAGTTTTAGACGAGATCGTGCAGTTTTGGTGGAAAAGCGATCGCAGTCGTATGTGAATAAATGTGATCAACAGCCGTGAGTGCTTACAGGCGATCGCAAAAAGTCTTGTAAAATCTTGCCATTCGATATAATGAACAGATGTTGGACTTTAATTCCCTCTCTGAGTTTTCACGCGCCCACTGTATCGCCATTTGCGCGTTTCTGGTTCCAGCCAACTTGGGTGCTACCATCTGGACAATGATTCTGGCTGCACTCTGTCGCCCTCAAGTTCAGGTGTGGCGGAGTGCTGGAGTGGCAACCGTCTTTGCTCTGGTGATGGTGCTACACGTCTTTACTTGGTTCCAGGTTGGGGTAGTGCTGCCTCCCACCTATATCCTGCTATGTTTGGGAAGCACCTGCCTGGTCATGAATATTCTAGCGATCGCCTACAACTACAATACAGTTGTCCTCCGCAAACGCTACCCTAATGCTTCTAGCGCTATCAACCACCCCTGAAACAGTTTCATGTCGTCAGTATTGCCTCGCCTTTGGTTTGATGCTTGTAGTAACAACGTTAGGCAATGCTGGCTTCTGATGGATGTGCGTTCACACAGATATCATCCCAGGTTTTGTTAACAAAGATATTTTGTAGCTTGCTAGCCAAACTCCAGGTACTCATCAAAGATTAGTTTATACCTGTGGATTGAATGGCGATCTTAACCAACTGGCAGTAGTTGCTTAACTTTTTATAGCTCCATTTATTACTTAATGATGACTCATGGCTAATTGCTAAGTGTTGAAAAGCAATTAGCCATTTGTTGTTTTTTGTTCAGAAAAACAGTGTTTTTTAAAAGTCTGTAAAAACACCTTAGAAAATTATAAATAAATGTAAATGCTTGTCAATGCCTTTGGGTATAATTCTCTTGATAGATCACAAAAGCATAGAGGATGAATTAGCTTTGTTATAGTTATTACCGAGAAAACTATGCTAATTTCATCCAGGCCAGTAAAAGATGTATTCTATTGCCCAGAAGAATCTAATTTTTATTCTCAATGTTTAGAAAGTTTAGTTTTAAATGAGGGCGCTCATGGTAAAACTATTATCGAATTTGGTTCAGGAGATGGAACCCCAGTCATTAACTCCTTAATGAGAACCAGATTTGATGGAATTATACATGGCTTTGAACTCAATGACTTAGCCTGGAAAACTGCCAAATCAAATATTCAGGAATACGAACTTAGCGCCCAATATATCATTCACAATACTTCTTTCTTTGAGGCATCTCTTCCCAAGGCCGATTATCTGATCTCAAATCCACCATACCTTCCAGCGCCAGATGAGAATATTTATCAACCCCTGTTACATGGGGGTACAGATGGGTCTAAAATTGCCAAACGGCTTTTATCTTTAGATTATGAAAACGTCTTACTAATGCTCTCTAGTTATTCTAATCCGGAGGGCTTTATTAATTATGCAATCATGCAAGGCTACTCGATTGCTAATTTTATCGTCTCCCCTCTAAACTTTGGTTATTACAGTTGTGAGCCAAAGGTTAAAAACACAATTAGAGAGTTGCGAGAAAAGAAAATGGCTTTTTACTCAGCGAACATCTATCTTTTAGCAGGTGTTTTGTTTAGGAAGCAGCAGAAATGTCAAGTGGATTTATCTACTGAGCTGATTCAGATCATGACATCTTTGTAAAAGCTTGAACAGGGAGGGGGAGAGCGATCGCTAAAGAATCTTTCCTAAACCCAAAAGCCACTTTAGACGGGAACGAATCAAGGGTATTGAGAAGTTAACAGTTCTCAGTGCCCTATTCTTATTGTTTAATTTCTAACTAAAACTAGAAAAATTCAAATTTATTCTCGTTCTCAGGGTTCAACCTAAAGAACGAGAATGGAAGACGACTGACTGTTAACAAGTCGGCAAGTATTTTAGGCAAAATGTATTTTATCGATTGGCCTCGCGATCCGCTTCTTTTGCCGAACGCGCGATCGCTACACCAGCGCGATCGCCCATTAGCTTCTCTTGGTCATATCCCAGGACAATTTCCCAAGCATCATTCGGGTATTTGTCAACCAACGGCATCGCCACATCATCTAACATCCATTGACCGTGACGTTCGTCTTCCCGAATGTGCAGTTCCCAGTAACCCATTGCTGCATCAGAAAGGTTCAACCGTTGCGCTGCGGCTAGATAGGTTTTGTATGCCGCAGGACCTGCCACTTCAAAATAAGTCAATCCACCGCAGTAACGCAAGAAATAAATTTTGCGCTCGGTGACGAGAAAGTTATGATTGGCGCAGGCTAGCACTTCCCAAGGTACTAAATCGAAGTAGCCCTCTGGCTCTGTGTTCATGCCAAACTCGTCAAGCATCTGGGCAAAAAAGGTAGAGTGCTTGCGGGAAAGGCGACCGTTGCCGTACTCTTCCAACAACACTTTGACGAGGGTACATTGTACTGCGTTGGCGGTGCCTCCCAGAATGCGCGACAGGCGGCTGCCTTCAACTAAGCCATCAAAGGAACCAATTGCCAAGATTCGGCGATAACCAGCCTCTGTTGTCTGCTCCCGCAAGTAGCGACTACCTTCCGATAGGGGAGGATCTAAGTCGGCTGCACCCCGCTCGCTCAGCGCTTGCTTAACATCGGCTGGGGAAAGTTTTTGGAGTGCTTCTACGTCAAAGTGTGCCAGTTCCCACTCCTGCCAAGCGGACTCGATTTGGTTGCGAACTTTTTGCAACCAAATTGAGCGTTCGTTGGTGTAATGGCGCAGATCGTCATACCAAAACAGCTTGAGCCGATTGATGCGATACAGCACGCGCTGCAAAAAGAGGTGTGCGGCTTCAACTAGCTCATCACCACTTCCTACCTTGTAAGCCGCCTCAATTGCGGTAGCGATCGCACTTTCAACGTCGCTTGCTAGTTCAGGTTGTGCAGCTAGCTTGTTGTCTAAATCTTCCATTTCGAGCAATTTTATAAATTGCTGCTCAGATTCGTTGTAGCTTGTGGCTGTTTCTTGACTCGTTGCCGTATTCGTTGGTTGAAAATCAGTAATCGCGACCATAATTGCCCATGAATTCCGTCTTTGCACTTTTTTGATGCTAGTGCTGTCTGGTTGGAACAATTGTCGGTCTGTGGGGGGAACTTGCCACAGCCAAACGTATTTCTACCTAAATATATAGGTGTTTGAAGATTAACCACAAAGACACGAAGACACAAAGAAAACTTCGTGCTTTCTTTGTGTCTTTGTGGTTCAACAAAACATTTTTTGCTATGGCACTATGCGATCGCTGCCACCGCAGACAGTAATCCTTGGAACAACCCAATGCCATCCGTACCGCCTAAAATCGGATCTGAGGCGCGTTCTGGATGAGGCATCATTCCTAGCACGTTTCCTTTTTTATTGCAAATACCCGCAATATTATTTAAAGAGCCGTTATGATTCTCGCCGTGATAACGGAAGAGAATTTGCTGGTTGTCTTCCAGTTGTGCCAAAGTATCGGCATCGGCGTAGTAGCGCCCCTCACCGTGGGCAATTGGGAGGGTAATGACTTGCCCGGTAGAATAAGCTTGTGTCCAAGGGAGATGGGTGCGTTCGACTTTCAAGGGAACGCGATCGCAAATAAAATGCAACTCTTGATTGCGGGTAAGCGCCCCTGGCAAGAGTCCCGCCTCTGTTAGCACCTGAAACCCGTTGCAGATACCCAAGACAAACTTCCCTTGCTGGGCGTGTTTAATCGTTGCTTGCATCACCGGAGAGAAACGAGCAATCGCGCCACATCGCAGATAATCGCCGTAGCTGAAGCCACCCGGAATCACTACCACATCGAGATCGGAAATATCCGTGTCTTCATGCCAAACCATCCGCGTCGGCTGATGTAGCAAATCGCGAGTCACATAGGCGACATCGCGATCGCAATTAGAACCCGGAAACACAACAACCCCAAATTTCATATTGCTAATCGCTAATGGAAGACTGGCTAGCCAGAAGTCATCAGTAGCGATTGGTTCTTCACAAATGACCCATCGCTACTAACTACCAACTACCTAGCCCCTATTATCCTAAAAGAATATCTCCGTCTCTATCTGACCCGACATCTCAGTTAGGTCAAACCGATAGTTTTCCGTTACCGGATTCGTCAACAACTGATCGCACATCCGATCTAATTGATGCCGCGCCTCATCCTCACTCTCTGCCATCAGAGTCAGTTCAATATACTTTCCGATTCGCACCTGCTCAACATTGGCATATCCCATATGCCCCAACCCAGACTGTACCGCCGTGCCTGCTGGGTCTAAAACTGAAGGGCGCAGAGTCACGTAGATTTTCGCTTGATATTTCCGATTCACAGCCATTCCTATAAATTATTCCCTTAGATAGGTGATATTTGTTTTATTCTAAGGGGGGAAGGGTGTGAGCTGCGTGAAGTTCTCGCAATTTAAGCTGGAAAGAGATAAAGGTATCAGCGACAACCTGAAACATATTAAGGATATCTAGCAAAACTGAAGACCATGAAAGCCCAACGCACCCGCAGTCAAGAGCGTATTTTGAATCTGCTCAAGACGATGAACCGAGCTGTCTCAGCTCAAGATATTTATGTAGAACTTCGCAATCGTAGCCAAAGCATGGGACTAGCAACCGTCTATCGTTCCCTGGAAGCCTTAAAACTGGATGGTGTCGTCCAGGTACGGACATTGGCAAGTGGCGAATCGCTCTACAGTTCCGTGCAACAAGACAAGCATCACCTGACTTGTTTGCAGTGCGGAGACTCGATTCCCATCAATCAATGTCCAGTCCATGAATTAGAGAGCCAGCTGCAACAATCGCACTCGTTTAAAATTTTCTACCATACTCTGGAGTTTTTTGGACTGTGCGATCGCTGCTGTGTTGCTCAAGTTGCTAGCGATGCCCTGGATTAACTGTCCTCATCTAAATCTAAAAATTGAGCTTGGTTCGTGTCTCCGACAATCGAGCGAATGCCTTCCAACGTAGCTGGGATAGTGCGCGGGTCCATAAACATAACCTTGCTGCTACCGCTCTTGCCAATCGCCATCCCCATTTCTAGATAATTCTGAGCGAGTAGGTACTGGAGAGCTTCCTGGGCGTTGGGGTCGGTTTTGAGCGTTTTAGAAATCACTTGCAACGCTTCAGCAGTAGCCTGAGCCTTGAGAACTTGCTGCTGCCGTTCCGCCTGCGCTTTGAGAACAATCGTCTTTTGTTGCCCTTCTGCCTCCAGAATCGCGGATTTTTGACGGGCTTCTGCTTCCAAAACTTGCGCCTCAGCCTTCCCTTTAGCAGAGTTCACGGCTGATTCGCGTTCGCCCTCAGAGGTGAGAATTGCCGCCCGCTTGCGACGTTCCGCCGACATTTGCAATTCCATCGATTCTTGCACAGCCTTGGAGGGAACGATATCTCGCAGTTCTACCCGTGTCACCTTCACTCCCCAAGGATCGGTAGATTCGTCCAGTTCTCTGAGCAAAAGTTCGTTAATTTGAGTCCGGGCAGTAAAGGTTTCATCCAGTTCCAGCTTGCCCATTTCTGAGCGAATCTGCGTCAGCACCAAATTCACCATTGCTGACTGGAGATTTTCCACTTTGTAGTAGGCTTTCTCCAAATCCAGAATGCGCCAGTACACGACAGCATCAGCGGTAATCGAAACGTTGTCGCGGGTAATACATTGTTGGGGAGGAATATCGAGAACTCTTTCCCGGACGGTTGCTTGGTAAGCGACTCTTTCGTAAACCGGGATCACGAAATTCAAACCGGGTTTTAGTTTTTTGCCGCTATATTTACCTAAAGTTTCGACTAAAGCTTCGTTTCCTTGAGTAACCACTTTGACGCCTGAGAGGGCAGATCCGCCTAAAACTAAAGCGATTAATAACCCAAAAAATCCTTCCATTGTGAACCTCGTTTTTACAATATCGCAGATTGATAAACCCTAGAATTAGGATTTCAACAGGTGTTCTGGAAGCACGACCAGAGTTGTGCCTTCCCGTCTGACGACGTACACTCTTTGATTGGGAGCGATCGCTAATTTCTCATCTTCACATCGTGCCTTCCAAGAATTTCCTTCGTAGAGTACCCGCCCCATCTCTCCTGGCAAAATCTCTGTTAAAGTCTGACCCTCGGTTGCATCTTCCATCGAAGACACCTTTCGCCTCGGCATCAAGCGATGACCCAGGTAAACGAAAGCAATTGAAAACACTAACCAAAGCACCACCTGTAAAGCCGCCGGTAATGGGAGCAGCATGACTAACAGTGCCACCACGAAGGCGCTGACTCCCATCATGAAAGCGGTAAAAGCTGTTGGTACAACTAGCTCTATCGAGCAAAGGATCGCTCCTATCAGTAACCACAACAAAGTTGGGCTGAATCCCAAAGGCTGGAGCGCCAGCTGAATGAGTAACGGAGAATCAAACAACCCTGCTAGAAACCAAATCGTCATAAAACTCAATCCCTTCTTGATATCCCGGTAAGGATAGTTATCAAGGTAAGATGAACTATTCCAATGAAAGCCAGTTAGGATTGGGAAGGCATCTTGCCTTTCTGTTTACTACAACATTTCATCTATAAATTTCCTAGAACCCAGTGGAATTTTTCCTTAAGAATCTCTTGGAAGCTTTTTTATAAAAATTTCAGTTTATGAACAGTTCCCAGTTAAAGAGCGATCGCTATCTTTGGGCAACTGGCTCAGTTGCTGCAACGATCCCGGTCGGAGAATTCGTGCAAGACAGATATCAAGTTGTTGCACCTCAAGTTTGGCTCGATACTCAACCGACACAGCCGCCTCAGATCCCCGAACAGTTCCCGGAAAATCTTTACCCTTACCTGCGCTTATATCCCCAGCGGTTTCATCTCCCCGAAGTCTATGGATATGCAGCAGTGGGAAATTCTCCATCCCCGACTGAGATTCTGTTGCTAGAAAATGTCCCGATGGATGCCACAGGCAAGCTATTTCCTTCCATTTTGGACGCTTTGCCCCAAGCATCGGCAGTCCGCCAGATTTACTGGCTCTGGCAAATTCTGGAACTTTGGACGCCGCTGGCGGAATTTGGGGTAGCTTCTAGCCTTTTAGTTGCGGACAATCTCCGAGTGGAAGGGTGGCGGTTGCGGCTGTTAGAACTTTACGCAGACCCAGTCACCGACCCAGAGATGGAAGTTGCCCATACAAACAATGGGAATGGGATCTCTGACCACAGGCAAGTTGGAGGAAGTCGGCGGGAAGAGAAAAAATTTCTGCCTCTCACCTTGAGCCTTGAGCCTTTTGCCGCTCACGCCTTAGCGGAACCGACCGGGGAGCAAATAGTCGCGGGGTTTAGCCCAAGTCTCCGGGATCTGGGCCTTGTTATCGCGAGTTGGTGCCGATTAATCCAGGCATCAGCGGTGACCCCACTTTTAGAAATTTGCGAACTGATGCAAGCCGAAGATGTTACCGAAAGCGCGATCGCCGAACGGCTAAATCAGCTATTACTGGAGCAGGCAGCGGAACTCCCCTTGCGCTTGCGGGTTGCCGGTGCCACCGATACGGGTCCCCAACACGATCATAACGAAGACACCTGCTATCCCACGGCGCGGGATTTGCTAGCCGCAGACTTCACCCAAACAACTGACCCGCTGATTCCCCACTTGAGCATCGTTTGCGATGGGATTGGCGGTCATGAAGGTGGAGAAGTTGCCAGCCAGCTAGCAGTACAATCCCTGAAACTGCAAGTTCGGGCGCTTTTGGCGGAAGTGGCAGAGCAAACAGAAATCGTGCCACCAGAACTGGTGAAAGAGCAACTCGCAGCAAGTATCCGGGTAGTCAATAACCTCATTTGTGCCCGCAATGACGAACAAGGACGAGAGTCTAGGCGGCGGATGGGAACGACGCTGGTGATGGCTCTCCAGCTGCCCCAGAAGGTGACGACAGCTAACTCTGGTTTGGGGAATGCCCACGAACTCTATATCGCCCATGTTGGGGATAGCCGCGCCTACTGGATTACCCCCCATTCCTGCCAGCTGCTGACCGTAGACGATGACGTTGCTGCTAGGGAAGTACGAATGGGGCGCAGTCTCTACCGCGAAGCGTTACAGCGACCCGATGCCGGGGCACTCACCCAAGCGCTAGGCACGCGGGATGCCGAGTTTCTTCGTCCGAATGTGCAACGCTTCATTGTGGAAGAAGACGGACTGCTGCTGCTGTGTTCTGATGGTCTGAGCGACAATAACTGGGTTGAGCGATCTTGGGCAGATTATGTTGAGCCGGTGCTTCAGGCTAAAATTCCCCTGGAGGCGGCAGTCCAGTCCTGGATTGACTTAGCGAATCAGAAGAACGGTCACGATAATACTTCAGTCGTGATTACTTACTGCCGCGTTTCCCCAGAGTATCCGGTGCTACTCAATTTTGGCGAGATCGGAAATCTCACCTTGATGCCGAAAGCTAGTCTGCAAGCTGAAGCTGAAGACGTGAAGTATGCTGAAGCGGTGCCAGTGGAAATCGTTCCGGCAAAGCCAAACCGACTGCGCCGAGGGAAAGGGTTGGTCGTCACACTGGGAGTCTTCCTCCTACTGCTGGGGGGCAGTGCTGCTGGGTTATATGCTTGGTGGAAATACAATCCTCAAGGGTTCCAGCAAATACGCGATCGCTTGTTCAACCCCGCACCGTTGCCCGTTCCAGTCCCCGAAACCCCATCTCCCGCTTCGATGCCACCATCACCGCAAAACTCTCCATCTCCATCCACAGAAGTGCCGCCCCCTCCTGAAAATTCAGCGTCACCAGTTCCCTCAGTACCCCCTCCCGAAAATTCAGCATCGCCAGTTCCGTCAGCACCCCCTCCAAGTCCATAAAGAGGAAGTTACCGTCCTGTGCAAGAATATTAAGGTTGTTCACAATAGCACAATGCTTGGGTACTGGTAAGAGCCAAGCGTCTTGATAGGCAACGCTCCCAGCTCACCACGCTTGGTGGAAGCAGTTATTCCTCAAAAGAAGGCTGCACCAGTTTGACTCAGATACCCAACCGGAGATCAAGAAATGAAAGTAGGCGATCGCGTCCGCGTTATCAAATCTGTGATTGTTTACCACCATCCTGAAAATAAGGGTAAGCCTTTTGATGTCAAGGATCGGGAAGGAGAAGTGGTCTCAATCATTCACGAATGGCAAGGCAGACCCGTCAGCGCCAACCTTCCAGTTTTTGTCCAGTTTGACAAAAAATTTAAAGGTCACTTCCGCGAGGATGAGCTAGAAACTCTAAATTAGGCTCATGGTCAATGGCTCATATTCGCGATTAGCTATGAGCCATTGACCATGAGCCATTGACTATCATCGCCTACCGCGATTAAACCAGCCGAATATATTGATGTCACCCCGCATTCTCTGCAACTCTTGCCGGTTAGCTTCCGCTGTCATCTGATACCACTGGCAGTAACGCTCAAGTTCCTTTCGGTACTCGGCTTCCCGGTAAAAGTCATGAGTCATTTGGTAGGTGGCAAAGATGTCCGCTACGGGTGGAGGTGCTGGAATAAAGTGTGGGAATTCTTTTGGCATTTTTGAAGGTTGGAAGGTTGAAGGTTGGAAAAATAATCGCTTCAAACTACTGTCTAAACTTTTTAAAGCCAGCCTTTAAGGCGATAGATCCCTGTTCCAATGTATTCTTTTAATGCTCTGGTTGACCTGTGTAACCGCTCGGCATCTGGTAAAACATTTAGGATTCGAGCTTGCAGGCTCCTGTTGGATTCGAGAAAGTCTGCTTCTGTCACCAAAAAGTCGGTGGGTGCGGGAATGGCTTGAATTCCCTGACGCTTGAAAATCAGGAGCGATCGCGGCATATGCATTGCCGAAGTCACTAATAATACTCGGCGAATCCCCTGCTTTTCTAAAATTTGCCGCACATTCACCGCATTTTCATAAGTGTTTAAGGAGCTAGGATCTTGAAGAATGGCAGATTTAGGGACGCCTAATGTTTCTAAAATTACAGCCATATCCGCAGATTCCGGTGCCCCACTGCCCCGCCAGTCGATGCGTCCGCCGCTAGCAATCACGACAGGAGCTTTGCCTTCGCGGTATAATTGGGCACCATAGAAAACGCGATCGCCTTCTTCGCTCAAATCTACACTCGGTCGAGGCGGCGAAGCCGATTTCGTGGCACCGCCCAAGATAACAATCGCCTCAGCAGTTGGGAGTTCGGCTGGTGGGAGATTTTGCCATTCTAGCGATCGCAATAACGAGTTTTCCACCCAGCCATTACTCCCCACCAGCAAGGCAATCAATGCCAAAACAATCGGCACCGCCGCCCAACGAGGTCGTTTCCACAGCAATACCAGTGCCACAATCATTAGCACGCAGGCAATTCCCAAGGGATAGATAAATAGCGGTAGCAGTTTTGAGAGAAACAAAAACATAGAACAAGGTAATTAGTAATTGCTATACCATTTCACCTTAAAGCCACTAAAAATCAATGCCTCAGCGTGTCTACGGACAAGACTTGTACGAGCCAAAATCTAAAATCCAGAATCTGAAGTCCAAAATCTAAAAGAGGATAACTTCCTGTCTCCCCTTTTGCGCCCCTGCTTTTCATCCCCAGCAGAATTATTCTTCCCGGTTATCTTCTGTGTTGTCTTCCCGGCTATCTTCTGTGTTGTAGGCTGTATTGTTTTGTTGGTTATTTCCTAGGTTGCCCCGGTCGCGACGACCACTTAAGCCACGATATTGTTTTTTGGGTTTACCATAGCGTTTTCTGTTTGCCGAATTATTCCGATTCCGCCCATTGGAACCTTCTTTCGTCTCCTCTGAGCGTACCTGCCGGGGTTCATCTTTGGCTTTTGACCAGGCAACTACCCATGCCCCTGCAAAACCCCCAACCGCCCCTAGAAAGATGCTCAAGGGCACCCGATACCCCAGCATTACAAAGCAAATCAGAAAAAACAACCAGTACTTCAACCCAGCAGAGAACCCACTTGAGAGTCCCAGGGATCTGAACCCATTGCCTTTGTTCGTCATAAGTGTCTGGCTAATCCAAGAGTGGCTAATCGAAGAGTGGTTGAATCCTTCAATTAGCCACTTTTCGATTAGCTATTTAATTGTGACTCCCAATCCTGAGTCGTGTCTAAAGTTTTCACGTAGGCTTGTTCAGATTGAGTAAAAGGTTCAGCAGCGGCTTGTTGCTTCGCCAATAGGTCAACGGTAGCATCAGAGATATCACCAGTACGGGAGGCGAGACGATCCTGGCAAACTTCCATTGGTGCCGTGCAGTGGAGGATTTGCAAAGGGATTTGGTGAGCAGTGGCTTGAGCGATCGCATCTTCTCTCAACTTCTGCCGATCGTACTTCGCATCCAAAATCACCGACCAACCTTGGCTTGTCAGCATTATCCCCAATTCCAACAACCGGCTGTAGGTCTTCTGAGTCATTTCATCGGAATAAAGGTCTGCCCCCCCTGATTGTTCCAAGGGAACGCCTCCTAAATGTTTCCGCAGCGCATCCGAACGGATGTGAATTGCTCCCAAGCGCCGCGCCTGGAGCCGCGCTACCGTACTCTTCCCAGAACCCGATAGCCCCGACATCAAAAACAGCTTTCCTTTGCCTGAGGAGCCACTAACAGGAGCATACGCTGGGGACGGCGATCGCGTGTATTCCCACGCTAGTTGGTAATATTGGGCAGCAGTGGCGGCGGCTTTTTCCTTGTCTGCTGCGGGAACAGCCGGATCGTTCAACAAGAAAGAAGTCACCTTTGCCCGTACATAAGCTTGACGACTCAAGTACAAAGGCAACACCTGCAACCCTTCCCAATCTCCCATCTGCTCAACATAAGTATTCAAATAGGCATTGCCGAGGTCTGGACGCGATCGCGCATCCATATCCATCACTGCATAGGCAATGTCGAACATGACATCGACAAAGCGAAACGGCTCGTTAAATTCAATGCAATCAAATAGCAGAATCTTGTCTTGCCAGAGACAAATATTTCTCAGATGCAAATCTCCGTGGCATTCCCGAATCCAATTATTTTGAATTCTGCTTTTAAATAACTCCTCTCGCTCAGCAAAGAACGAGTCTGTATACTGCCTGGTTTCCTCGTAATGTTCCTGAGTTTGCGGCCCACCAATATAGTTTTCAGTTTGCCGATAATTTTCATCAATGGCATCCCGAACTTGAGTTACTTCTCCAAATTTACGAATATAGTCATCTGTGTGCGCTTTTTCATGGAATTTGGCAACAACCCGTCCCAAATCCTCCATAAGTTTTTCCGTCAGCAAGTCTTGCTCAAACAAATTGCTGAATAAGCCATCTTGGGGAAACTGGCGCATTTTCAGCACATATTCCACCGGCTCGCCCGATCCATTTAAATGAAATTGGTCGTCTGTCTGAGTAATGGGCAAAATTTCTAAATAAATTTCCGACGCACCGCGCTGATTCAGGCGGATTTCTTCATTACAAAAATGCTGCCTTAGCTCTAAGGTTGAATAGTTTAAAAAGCCAAAATTCATCGGCTTTTTAACTTTATAAACCAAATCACCCGTCAACAACACATAAGAAACGTGTGTTTGAATCAGCTCAATTGGTTGCGTCACCGGATGAGGATAAAAACTCGGCTGCAACATCTGCTGAATTAAAGGGGGAAAAGAAGCTTCTGTCATATTTTTTGCGTTCTATAGCGAGAAAACGTATCGCTTCACTAATGTGTCTTTACGGTTAAAAAAAAGCCAGGGGCTTAACCCCTGGTTTTCAAGGCAATGAGAAACAAACTGGCAAAAAGCCATCGTCTCATGCTTCAGATTCAGTTTCCGACTCAGTTTCTTGATCTTCAGCTTGGACTTGAGGTTGGAGGACACTTACAGTCACTTGATCTGGCTCACCAAGCGCTGTCACCCCAGGTGGCAAAACGAGTTCGCCGATATGCAATTTATCTCCAATATGCAAATTAGAGACATCAATCTCAATCGAATCAGGGATGCTTTCAGGCGCACACCGCACCTGAAGTTCGTTGAGTACGGGGTCTAATACGCCGCCTTCTTGCTTAACACCATAGGCTTCTCCTACATAATGCAGGGGCACTTGCACATCCAGATCGCCATGAGCCGCGACCGCAAAAAAGCTGAGGTGATACAGGGAGGTTCTTTTCCAAGGATGCGTCTGCACTTCTTTGAGCAGTGTTTTACCACTCCAAGAAATCTCAGGAATGTTGAGCTGAATCAAGGTGTTATTAACAGAGGCACCTTTGAGTAAGGTTTCAGCCTTTTTGGCTTCCAAAGTCAACTCAATAGATTCAGTTCCTTTGTGCCCGTATAGGACGGCTGGGACTAATCCACTGCGACGAAGGGCATTCGGCTTGCTCCCTTCAGGGCGCTTTTGACATTCAACTGTATGTTCCATCTTCGTTGTTTGTGAGTTGCTAATAGTGACTTGGTAATTGGCATCTTCATGAAAAATTAGAAATTAAAAATTAGAAAATCGTCTTTCTTCAATTTTTAATTTCTAACTTTTAATTTTTTCGCCCATTACCGATGTGATGTTACCGGCGTGCCATTGGCGTGCAATAGCGCCCGCTTGGGTCCGTGGATCGGATCTTCTACTATAATCGTTTGATCGCGGCTAGCACCGAGGGAGACGATCGCAATTGGGACATCCATCAGCTCTGCCAGGAACTTGAGATAATCCAACGCCTGCTGGGGTAAGTCTTCCAGGGTACGGCAGTCAGCAGTGGATTGTTTCCATCCGGGCAGAGTTTTGTAAACCGGTTGACAGCGGGAAAATTGACGAGAGTTGGTGGGGAAGTCTTCGGTGCGATCGCCATCAATTTCGTAGGCGACGCAGACCTTAATTTCCTCTAGTTCGTCGAGAACATCTAGTTTGGTGATCGCGAGACAGTCGAGACCGTTAATCCGCACGGCATAACGACCGATCACCGCATCAAACCATCCACAGCGGCGCTTGCGCCCTGTCGTGGTGCCAAATTCCGCCCCGCGATCGCACAACATTTCTCCGACGCTACCATTCTGTTCGGTGGGAAACGGCCCTTCTCCTACCCGCGTCGTGTATGCTTTCGCTACTCCAATCACGCGGTCGATCATCGTTGGTCCCACCCCAGCACCCACGCAAGCTCCCCCGGCGACTGGGTTTGAGGAGGTAACGTAAGGATAGGTTCCGTGATCTAAGTCTAAGAGCGTTCCTTGGGCACCCTCAAACAAAACATTGCGCCGTCGCCCAATCGCGTCGTAAATCTTTAGGGAACTATCCACGATATGCGGACGCAAACGCTCGGCGTACCCCAGGTACTGCTCGATCACGATTTCTGCATCCAGGGGCGGTAAGTTGTAAAGCTTTTCTAAAATGACGTTTTTATAATCGATCGTCCATCGCACCTGTTCGCGCAAACCCTCGGTATCCATCAAGTCTAAGACTCGAATGCCGGTTCGCTCTGACTTATCTGCATAAGTGGGGCCAATCCCACGTCCGGTGGTACCGATTTTATAGCTACCGCGTCGCTCCTCGGATGCCTGGTCAATTAACCTGTGGTAAGGCATCGTGACGTGGGCATTCTGAGAAATCAGTAGATTACGGGTAGATATCTTCAGAGCTTCTAATTGATCCAGTTCTTCAATCAGAACCTGCGGATCGATGACCGTCCCACAACCAATAATGCACTCGGTGTCCGGATATAAAATTCCAGAGGGAATCAGGTGCAGTTTAAAGGTCTGATCCTTCACCACGACGGTGTGCCCAGCGTTGACACCCCCTTGGTAACGTACTACGACATCTGCTGATTTACTCAGTAAATCAGTTATCTTACCTTTGCCTTCATCGCCCCACTGGGCACCGATCACAACTACGTTAGCCAAGGGTTTATTAAAAGAGCTAGAGTTTTCACAAATTACAATTATTAACAGATGGTGCTACCGCTGTCAACTTCAGATTAACAATTCGCAGCTTCACATCTACAAGGGGTGCACCGCGCACCCTTAGCAACTAACAAGATAACAACTCCACAATTACTGGCAAGAGGTTCCTGTGTCTTTATATGCTGAATTACATCGCCATCTTGGCGGTTCTGTTGTGCCTCGCATTCTTTGGCGGTATTTCCATCGCAGCGATTCTGAGCTGGCTCAACGATTTCCGAATTACCCAGAGTTTGAAGAATTTTACACGCGACCCCGCAACACGCTGGATGAGTATCTAGAACTACATACGCTGGTGGAAAGTACGCAAACGGCAGAAACTTTGCCCTACTTCATTTATCGGCTGATTCGGGGTGCTTATATCTTTGAGAATTTGGCTTATTTGGAGCTGCGATATACACCGTATCTGCGTACGTCCGAGCATTTAAGCCAATCAGAACGAATTGACCAAATGGCGACAATTGTGGATATTGTCGGCAAAGCCAGTCGGGTGCCTGAGTATCCGATTGTGACCAGCCAAATTCTGTGTATGCACTCGCGGCTCCCTTATGAGGTGAACCGGGCGATTGTTGATTTGGCAGCACAGAAGAAGGAGTATGTCTGCGCGGTGGACATGGCGGGAGGAGATGCCCAAATTTCCGAGCGTCTAGATGAGTTTGTCCAATTGTATAAGGATGCGCGATCGCTCGGTATTAAAACCACGGGTCATCTCTACGAAACCCCTTCTGGCTGTTATCCGGAACTGCTGCCGCATTTGATGCGAATCGGTCACGGCATCCAAATCCCCCTGCAATACCCAGAATTATTACCACAATTGGCTCAACAAAATCAGTGTTTGGAAGTATGTCCTACCACGTACTTAAAAACAGGCACGTTGGAGGATATGCGTCAACTCAAACTGGTGTTTGACCGCTGTTTTGAAGCGGGTGTAGATATTGCCATCTGTACTGATAATGCTGGATTACACAATGTGCGTCTGCCTTTTGAGTATGAGAATCTGCTGACACTGGATATTATTGATTTTGAACAGTTGCAAGCTTGTCAGGAGGCGGCATTCCGTCATGCCTTTGCTTGGCCTTACAGCCAACGTCCGGCATCACTTTTGACAGGATTGTTGCACCCTGCATCCACGAATGTTTTAGCAGCCAGTAGTTAGGACATTAATCGAGAAATCGATAGCAATTCTCATTTGAATTAAATACGGCACAAGAACCTAATTTATTCTTCTTCTCGATGCTGACTTATCTCCAAATCGCTAAAGTCGAGTTGTCAGAAATGAGTGAATTCAATACTTGCGAGTTGCAGGAATCAATGAGTGTTTGAGCTGGCGATAAGCGATCGCGCAGTGTCAGCATCGACCGGCTTCGAGAAGAAATATCCTTGGGCGTATTCGCATTGAAGCGATCGCAGTTGAGCCAGTTGCTCTACGGTTTCCACACCCTCTGCGATCGCATTCATTCCCAGATTGTGAGCCAGCATCACGATTGTCCGGACAATCTCCAGACTCTCATTATCCCCTGCCATCTGGGTAACGAAAGATCTGTCAATTTTCAGCTTATCGATCGGAAAACGACGCAAGTAACTTAAGGATGAATAACCCGTCCCGAAGTCATCCATATACAACTGAACGCCCAGCTTTCTCAGTCGCCAAAGCATCGCTGATGCAGATTCAACATTTTCCATAATGGCGCTTTCAGTAATTTCTAGTTTTAAGCTGCTAGCATCCACGCCAGTTTCCGCGAAAATTTCAGCGATGCGTTCCACTAAATCAGGTTGAGAAAACTGTTTACCTGAAAGATTTACGCTGATACTCAAAGGGATAGAACTCGGAAATTGAGTCTGCCATTCGCGCAATTTGGTACAAGCTTCGCGCAGTACCCACCAGCCAATCCGAGTAATCAATCCGGTTTCTTCTGCAACCGGAATAAACTCTCCCGGAGAAACAAGACCGCGTTCTGGATGTTGCCAACGTAACAGGGCTTCAAAACTAACAACCTGGTTAGTTTGCAGAGATACAATCGGTTGATAGTGAAGAAGAAATTCTCCCCGTTCAGTCGCTCTTTGCAAATCAGTTTCTAACTGAAGCAGCGCCACTGCACGGGCGTGCATATTTTTATCAAAGACCTCATAACGAGCCTTCCCCAGTGCCTTCGCTCGATACATGGCGATATCGGCATCGCGCAGGAGATCCTCTGGATGCTCATAACCCCCATAGTCGGGGTAAGAAGACCCTGCCCCTACAGCAATGCCAATACTGGCGGTGGTAAATACTTCATGCCCGTTTAAATTTAACGGCAAAGTCAGTTCCTGATGGATGCGATCGGCAACATGGGTAGCATCGCCGATCCCATTGATATTTTCCAGCAGAATCGCAAACTCATCTCCACCCAGACGCGCTACCGTATCGCCGTGGCGAAGGCTTTTTTCTAGGCGTTTAGCGATCGCAATCAGCATTTGATCGCCGACAATATGCCCAAGGCTGTCGTTGACATTTTTAAATCGGTCAAGATCCAAAAACAGGACGGCAAATAAATAATTCTCGGAATGCTTTGCTCGCTCAAGCGCCCGATGCAAGCGCTCCATGAACAAAGCTCGGTTGGGCAAATCGGTAAGAACATCATAAAACGCATTGTGCAGCAGTTGCTCTTCCGCTTGTTTGCGCTCCGTAATATCCATTTGAATGCCAACAAAATGAGTCACAACGCCCTCGCTGTTGTAAATCGGCGAGACATTTAACTCATTCCAAAAATGGGTGCCATCTTTACGGAAGTTGCGTAAAACAACAGTCGCAGCTTTACCTAACCGCAGCGCTGTTCGCAGTTCCTGTAACCCCGATTGATTGGTTTCTTCTCCTTGCAGAAAACGGCAATTTCGTCCGGTGACTTCCGCCGCCGTATAACCTGTAATCCGCTCAAAAGCTGGATTCACATAGATAACAGGTAAATCGGGCAGTCTGGCGTCAACGATAACAATCCCATTACTACTAGCAGCGATCGCGCGATCGCGCAATCGGGAAGTTTCCTCGACCCGCTGGCGTTCTGTCACATCCCGAATCACCAACACCCAATTGCTCGTTCCTAAACCCGCCTTGGCGATCAACGGTTGAGCGACGACTTCAAAAACCTGGCGCTGTACTCCCTCCAGCACCACCTCATGGCAAAACTTTCCCTCGCTCGGTGGCTGTAGCAGCATCTCCAAAGACTGCTCTCCTAAAAAAGTCACAATATTGCTCGGAGTAGAACTCTGGTTTTGTAAGAGCGCCAGATACTTCCAAGCCGCCTGGTTTGCCAGAACAATCCGCTGGTTGGCATCCAGTAGCAGCACTCCCTCCGGCAAATTTTCTACCAAGCTCTCTAAATGTTGTTGTTCAGCAGCCAGCAGCGTCCGCAACCGCTGAATAGAGGCAGAAGCCTGGTTCGCCACCGTGTACAGCAATCGTACCTGCTCTTCAGTAAATGCTCCCTCCGCTTGAGCTGCCACGAATAGCAGTCCCACCACTTGGTTGCCTTCAGCATTAATAATCGGCACTTGGAAAGACGAACCCAAACTGCGAATGGGCGATCGCGTTCCATCAAATCCCTGTGGCTCTATCGTTGTAATTGGGCATTGCTCCGCCTCTAGTTGGGTATTTTTCCCCCTCATGCGGACAAAAGTTTTGAGCAGCCGCTGTTGGATTTCCTCCTGAACTTCCGGCGCGAGGGTGCAAGTCGGTTGGATGAAAACATGGCACAAGTCTTCAGTCATCAAGATGCTCGCTGAGACATCATGGGGCACGGCACGATGCAGGTGTGCCAACATCAGTCGCACCAATTCTTCGTAGTTTAAGGTGTAACCCAGTTGCCAAAAAAGCTCGTACAGCATCTCCAAAGTGCGGAAGCGCATCTGACTCGCCTCCAACTCTCGTGCCTGCTGTTCCAAAGCACTGACCAAACGCTGTCGCTCCATCACGGACTCGATATACTTCAACTCGGAGCCATCCACGGGTTGCAAGACCCGATAATCCTGAATTTCTATTGGATCTATCTTTAGGAGGAGGTCTTCCTCATCGATTTTTTTCAACATAATACGAGGCTTTTTATAATTCAGCAAAAATTTTAAGGAAAGCAGCAAAGCTACAAGCAGTTAGTCCTCAAGCAAATAAGAAACAGCATCAAGGGCGCTCTTCACTAGATGCGAAGAAAGCGATCGCCAGTCCGCAAACGTGCGGCAAATCATGGCTAGCAATAGATGCAGCCAAAAATCCCAGAAATTAGCAGACACCCTTGGCGTTGTCTTTACGAAATAACTCCCCGATCGCGGTATTTATCCTGGCAGGTACTCCCTTAGCGCTTTCCGGGAGAGCTTACCAAAGGCTTTTTATTGATTTTGGCGCTTCAACAATCTGACCACGGTCAATTTGTCTAATGATATTGTTCCCTGTTTTGTAGTATTCGTCGATACACTATGTCAAAGATGGGGGGTTCTACCCATACCAGAGGTTGATCGATTTGGTGGAGTAGGATACAGCTTTCCAGCCTTCTTTCTCGTTATCCGTAGGAAGGCTCTTTTTAGTAAAAGCAACCAGATATAAATTTAAATTTCTCCGTAAAAGCCTTCTTGGACGCTAATGCCCTTGCCTTGGCGAATCGTGTAAGGATAGGGGCGGGTGTCAGAGTGAGTCCCTCTAGATTTACGGACTTGAAGTACCCGAAAACCTTGCCCCGTCTGACCCATCTCACCCCAGTTCGGAACGTACACATCCAGAACGACATCGTAACTATTAAGCAAGCTGTAAAGAATGCTCTCATTGAGTGTTTTGGGGAGAATTGTGTCAAATAATGCCACATCCAGTTGCCGCAGCAGACGATTCTTGCGTTCGATGAAGGTGATGAACTCATCCGGAGCATATTGGACAGCAAGCGGGGTCAGAGAATCTGTAATCAACCGACAGGGTTTGGGCATTGCCCGCAGGTGACGCTCGATATCGTAGAGAAAGCGTTCCATATCAGTCAGGTCAATATATTCTTCGCTAGAGAAAGGATGAGTATCTAAAATACGCAGGTGTTGCGATCGCAAATAGGACTCGATCTCGACTCCGAACACTTCCATTTGTTGGCGTAGCAAGTAGCTAGGAGCCTCTGTGGCAATAAAAAGAGCGCTTTCCCCTCGTTGCAATCCCTCAATCGCAAACTGCTGAGCGAGCGTCGTCTTGCCGACTCCCTGTTCCCCTCGCACCAACCAAGCAGAACCGTAGAAAACTCCCTCCCGTGCGATCGCGTTTAACGGCGAGAAAGCCAGTAGGGGCGGTGTCTTCATTCCGCTAGTTTTCTGCTCAGTCGGTGCCAGATATAACACCTCAATGCCCGGATGACCGATTTCCATGCGGTGGCGACCTGGCACATGGTCAGCGGCTCGCATTTTGTAAACTTCAATGTAGCGTCTGCGCTGAAGACCATTTACGTCTGTGGAAAGGACAATCGTCCCATCCACCACGGTTTCTTCCACCCCAAAGCGAGAAAGGCGGTTCACTTCGCCTGCGGGAATATTCGAGATGAGAAAACCCACCGCACCAACCCGCTGCACCAGCGTGGACAATTGGAAAGTTTTTTCCCGCTGCACTGCCAAATCTTTCACTTTGTGCAGGAAGACAGAAAAGGAATCGATGACAAAGCGCGAAGGCTGGAAACTTGCGATTTCCTGTGCCATGTACTCTAAGTGTTCCTCGACCCGAATCTCCGTCTGGGGAATAAAAATGATCCGTAACAAGCCTTTGGCTTCCAAATCTTGAGGGTTCCAGCCGAAACCCTCTGCCATTCGGAACAAGCGATCGCGCGTTTCTTCAAAAGAAAACAGCAGTCCCTTCTCTCCCTGAAGAGCGCCATTAACTAGAAACTGCATGGCAAGCGTCGTCTTACCCGTTCCAGAAACACCGGAAAGGAGGATAGACCGCCCCTGAGGGATGCCGCCCCGAAGAATGCTATCTAGTCCAGTAATTCCTGTCGATGCCGTCTCGCTCTCCTCCTCCAAACTTGTCTCCCGACGTTTGAGCGTCAGCATTGAACCCAAAACCTGAACCCCCCCATCTGTGAGCGCAAACGGGTAAGGCACCATCTCCGTCGCTCGACCGCGCATTTTATATACCTGGAGAAAACGCTGCTGTTCCCCCTCCTGGAGTGCAATGTTCAGATAAACAATGCCATCAGCTACCGCAAACTCTGCCCCTTCGCCAATATCCGAGCGGTCATACTCCCCTAATAAAAAGGCGGTACACCGCGCACTCGCTAGACGAACGGAGAGGTCATAACAGAAACGACGAAAATCGCTCACGTCGTCAGACAAATCGCGGATGGCTTTGAAGGAATCAATCGCCAGAATTTCCGGTTGGTGTTTTTCTACCCTGGCGAGAATCTCGTCAGCTAATTCGGTCAGGGAATGCTCGCGGATAAAAGGCCCGATATCCTGAAAAAGTACCTGTTCGCCAAAAACTTCTACATCAAAGAAGCTGAAGCACTGCATATAGCGCACCACCTTCAACGTCGGCTCCGAAAGGGTTGTCAGGTAAAGAACTTTGGCAGTGCTGTGATTCCGGATGTGGTTAAAGAGCATTTGCTGCACCAGGATTGTCTTACCTGTCCCCGGTTGTCCAGCAACAATATTCAGTGAATAAACAGGGATGCCTCCGCCCATTACGGCGTCTAAGTTGGGAACACCTGTCGGCATTAGTTTAATATTGCTCATCCCTCAGCCCTTTTCCAGTTGTTGTTTTAACTGCTGCACGAGGGGTTCCACCTTCCGCAACAGGATTCCACCCGTTAAATCGATTAGTAGAGCCATTACGTTATCAGTAAAAGCCATCAGTCCGGCTCGGACGGCTGTACGCTCGAAGGCATCCAAATTGTTCTTCAGTTGCTTAAGGCAAATTCCATTGCTATCGATATTAATTTCTTGGCATAGCGGATGGTCGCGACTTGCTTCTAAGAGGGCACTCCGAAAAACAGCAACCGTCGCCGTCTCGCCAATTAAACCGACAATGCGTTCCCACAGCCGCTCTAAAAGTTCGCTAAAGATGTCTAAAGTCTCCTGTTTGCCTGCTTCTAGCATCTCTGCTTGGGCTTGACGCAGTGTTGTCTTTTGGCTATCTTCATCCGTGGATTCTGTCATCTCCAACCTTCTCACGGCTCCTGTTCGCCGACGCCAGACTCTCAAGTAGACTCCTGTTCAGTCTGCTTGAGAGTCTACAGAACCCTAGCCTGGTGGCGTTTTTGTAAAACTTACCGTGCTTGTTATTACTGGTTTCTACCATAGTCCTCACCGCTAGGGTTAATTTAACGGTGATTTCTTTATTTTATGCTCAAAATTCTATCGGAAATGGCAACTGGCGGTGGTTGTGGGGCTGGCTTTGCCTGAGTAAGGAGAGGTAGAAACCCCTCAATTTCCTACTTCTCAGGAGAATTGAGGAGCTTCTCAGTAAATCTGCTCAATTGAGATGCGCTTGATTGGTGGAATTAGATGGCTTGAATCCACTCTTTGACATCGTATTCAGTCCAGATGCCGTTTTGCCAGTAGGGGTCGGCTTCAATTAACTGGCGCACGGCGGCTTCATCTTCCGCTTCATAGATGCCGAAGACTTTCGTGATGTCCTTCGTCGGGCCAATCGTCATCAGAATACCCGCTTCTTTTTGGGCAGCAAGACCGTCTAGATGCGCTTGCCGATAAGGCGATCGCTTTTCTAAAACATCTTCGCAATAGCTTCCCCACATTACGTACTTAGGCATGGTTAATAGCAGTAAAGTTTTGAGTTTTGAGTTTTGAGGGTTAAATCAACATTCAACCCTCAAAACTTTATTTAACTTCTCAGATTAACGCCGAATTTTTCGACGAGCGCGTCGCGGACTTTTTGATGCACTGGCTCGACATCTTCATCGGTAAGCGTGCGATCGCTAGCTCGATAAACTAAGCGAAACGCTAAGCTGCGCTGTCCTTCCGGGACATTTTTCCCTTGATATTCATCAAACAACTCGACCGATTCTAGTAGGGATGTCCCCTTGTGTTTGTCTGCAATGGCAGCTTTCGCGATCGCTCGTTTCAAGTCTGAGACAGAAACTTGAATCGAAGCGAACAAAGCCAAATCCCGGCTGGATGCTGGGAAGGTGGAGTAAGGCTTGAAAAGAGGCGTCCGGTTTTCCTCTGCATCCAGGTAATCCAAAACTACATCCAAATCCAGCTCGAAGACGTAGACTTCATCCGGCAAGTCCCGTTCTTGCCGGAGTTGGGGATGGAGTTGCCCAAACGTTCCTAATCGGTTTCCCTGCACCCACAAAGAAGCCGTGCGTCCCGGATGCAGGCGTGGGTCGCGGCGGTCTGGCTGATATTCGACTGGCAGGCTGAGTTGCTCAAATACGCTTTGCAACGCTCCTTTCGCTTCAAACCAAGTCATGGGTTGTGGCTTGCCTCCTCGCGTCCAATTGCCTTGAGTCAAGGAGTCACCGCCTAAAATTCCAGCAACGGAATCAGCTTCGATAAGTCCGTCCTCTTCCCGCCAGAAGATCCGACCCATCTCAAACCCATTCAACGGGCCATTGCCTTGTTCTAAGTTGTACTGGAAGGCGTCAATCAAAGCGGAGATTAGCTCAGTTCGCAGAGACGAATATTCTGCAAACATGGGATTTGCGATCGCGACTTCTGTATCGTTCTTAGTTTTCGCGACTGAGTAAGAGTAGTGCATAACTTCTGTCAATCCGGCTGCGCGGAAAGCTTCCCGCATCTGACGCATCAGCATCTGATCGACCGAAAGATACCCCGGTTCAGTCTTGTCGGGTAGGGTATCGCAGAATTTGTTATAGCCGTAGAGGCGAGCTACTTCTTCAATGAGATCGATTTCTCGCTCCAAGTCTCGGTAGCGATAAGGCGGTACTTTCACCGTCCACTTCAGGGATTCCGAAGGCTGAAGCTTAGAATCTTCTCGATCCGTCCGCATTCCACCTTCATCCTGCTTCGTCACTGGCTGTAGCTGACACCCTAGTGCCGTTAGGATGCGCTCAACATCTTCAGCGTGAACTTCCCCTGTAGTTTCAGTGTCTCCCATCTCTACTGGGCCTAAAACGTGATTTACCCGGTCTAGACGCAGTTCAATCGAACGACTCCAAGTTGAGGGGTTGGGTCTGGTGTCGGCAATTTCTTGTGCTACGGGAGTGCCCCCTGCAAACTCCGAGAGCAGCGCGATCGCTCGTTGACAAGCAATTCCCAATTCTGCCTGATTGACGCCCCGCTCGTAGCGCCCAGAGGCTTCTGTCCTTAAGTTTTGACTGCGTGCCGACCGGCGGATTGCCACCGGGTCAAACAAAGCGGCTTCTAAAATTAAATTTTCAGTCCCCTCATAGACTTCTGTTTCTTCACCGCCCATGACTCCCGCCAGCGCTACTGGTTGGTCGTTGGCAGTAATCAGCAGATTTTGCGGTTGCAAGGTACGGGTTTGACCGTCCAGGGTTTTGAGGGATTCCCCTGTATTAGCAAAGCGTACCCCGATCTGGAGCGGTGAAGTTCCCCCACCACCACTTGCCACGGATTGCAAGCGATCGCGGTCAAAGGCGTGGAGCGGCTGACCCCATTCCAGCAAAATATAGTTGGTAATATCTACCACGTTATTGATGGGTCGGACTCCAGCGGCTTGTAATCGCCCCTGCAACCATGTCGGAGAAGGTGCAATTTTGACTTTTTCGATGACCGTCCCGATGTAAGCCGGACATGCTTGACCCGAAGCAATTCGCAACTTCAGACCGCCATCCCCTTTCGGAATTGACACTTCTGGGGCTTGTGGAAGTCGCAGGGCGGCACCCGTCAGCGCCGAGACTTCCCGTGCAACGCCAACCATACTCAAAGCATCAGCACGATTTGCCGTTGATGTCAAGTCCAAAATCACATCATCTAATCCCAGGAGCGATCGCACATCGCTACCCAGTTGAAGATTTTCCTGCCCGAAGATATGAATTCCTGCGGACTCTTTTGCCAAACCTAATTCCGCTAAAGAGCAAATCATCCCCTCGGAAGGAACCCCCCGGAGTTTAGCCGGTTTAATTTTCAGGTTAACAGCAGGCAAATAAGTCCCGATGGTGGCGATAGGCACATAAATATCTGCTCTGGCATTGGATGCCCCACAGACAATATTCAAGGGAGACGTTGCCCCCACATCGACCGTACACACCCTGAGTTTATCTGCATTCGGATGGGGTTGAATCTCTAGAACTTTCCCGACCACCACCCCATCCGCCCAAGTGCGGCGGTCTTCAATATCTTCTACTTCAAACCCAGCCATTGTTAGCGTGTGCGCCAACTCCACCGGAGTCATCGTCAAGTCAACCAATTCTTGTAGCCAGTTCAGAGAAATACGCATTTACGCTTAAGCTTTTACTTACCTCAGCCCGATCATTTTACCGTTTTGTACAGCTGAAGCATTCCGGCGACGATTGGGGAAAGCCTAAGATAGTAATGCCCGCAGACGCAGCCTTCTAGGAGGGCCTTCGGGGAGGGTGAGTGCGATCGCTTCTCCAGGTGAGCGTGTTGCTTAGCACCATCCCCCTCAGCTTCTTTGTTCCTTTGTTCTGCCAAAATTTTGCCCTCACTTCCAGATGGCATGAGTGTTTTAGGGGTAACACCAATCACATCTAGCGCTTCCGGATGTGCTATCAAAGATATGGAAACAATTTTTGTGCTTAATCCCGATCCGCTTCTTCTGTTCGCTAGTTGTTTGATTACAATTTAATACCGTCTCTAACTGCAATGTTTGAGAAAAATCTTGGCAGTTGCAGGAGTACATCGTTTTTCAATTCTTTAAGCAAAGATTAATCGTCTTTAGCAACTCTTTAAAGAATTGTCCGTAAATGTACCATGCTTATTGTTTATTAATGCCTCGATAATTTAAGTTAGGGTAGCAATATCCGGTTTCAGCATCCCGGTGAGTCTGAATGAGCTACTGCCTCAATCCCGCCTGTCCAAATCCGCAAAACCACGACCACGCCGAAGTTTGTCGGTCCTGTGGCTCAGAACTCCTATTACGAAAGCGCTATCGAGTCAGTCAAGCGCTGGGGCAAGGAGGTTTTGGAGCGACCTTTTTAGCTGAGGATGAGTCTTTGCCTGGGGAGCCAAGTTGCGTAATCAAGCAACTAAGACCAGCAACGACTGTAGCCCACGTTTTACAAATGGCACGCGAGCTATTTGAACGAGAAGCCAGAACCTTGGGGAAAATCGGCAATCATCCCCAAGTGCCACGGCTGCTGGATTACTTTGAAGACAACCAGCAGTTTTACTTAGTGCAGGAGTATATCAGCGGCTTGACGCTACAGCAGGAGGTTAAAGGATCGGGACCTCTAAGCGAAGCTGGTGTCAAGCAATTCTTAAGCGAGATTTTGCCTGTCCTGCACTACATCCACAGCCAGCAGGTGATTCACCGGGACATTAAACCCGCCAACTTGATTCGCCGCGAACAAGACCGCAAACTGGTTCTGATTGACTTTGGAGCAGTGAAAAACCAAGTCAGTCCGACAACGGCAAACAGTAGCTCTGAGCAAACCGCTTTGACGGCTTACGCAATTGGGACACCCGGATTTGCCCCGCCCGAACAGATGGCAATGCGCCCGGTTTATGCTAGCGACCTGTATGCATTGGGGGTCACTTGCGTTTATCTGCTGACTGGAAAATCGCCAAAAGACTTAGATTACAATCCGTCAACGGGCGAAATGCTCTGGCGAAAGCAACTTCAGATCAGCGATCATTTTGCCGATGTTCTCAAGAAATTGCTAGAGGTTTCGGTTCGTCATCGCTATCAGTCTGCTGAGGAAGTGTTGAGAGCGCTCGACCTGGAACCGTATCTCGACAGCTTGGAGCAAGGCTTAACGACTAAACCCAATAGCTCCCAGCGACAACCACAAACAGGCAATCGCTACACCAACTCTGGGGACTTAAGCAGTCCAACGCTTTCCTCAGCCCCTTCGACTGGCACTTCCGCCTCAGAACGTCTGGCGATGGCAATTCGAGCACGTCGAGAAAAGTTAGGCATGACCGGACCGCAAACCGGGGGAAGTATGTATAAACCAAGTCCTGCTACCGGCTCTGGTTATCCGCCGACGATGCTCAAAAATAGCGGTTCTAACGGCAATGCTAAGTCAAAACTTCCTGCCAAGTTGGATGCTGTTGGCGTGTTAACTGCCTACACTAAAGGTAGACGAGACTTTGCCTCTCAAGATTTAAGCGCGCTGAACCTGCAACGGGTTAACCTATCAGGAGGCATTTTTCATCAGGCTAAGTTAGCTAAAACCAACCTTCAGGGCGCTGACTTGTCAAGTGCTGATTTTGGCAGGGCGAATTTAGTTGGGGCAATTCTGAAGGAGGCAAATTTGGGCAGGGCTTACTTCAGCACGGCAAATTTGGAAGGAGCTGACCTACGCGGTGCAGATTTGAGCTTTGCCTATCTCAATCATGCGAATCTCCGAGGTGCAAATTTGTGTGGCGCTAATCTCACGGGGGCAAAAGTTAGCGAGGAACAGCTATCGCAGGCAAAAACGAATTGGGCAACCGTTTTACCCACTGGCAAAAGAGGTTTTTGGTAATTGGAAGGAACTAAGCGCAATAAGTTTTGAGTACGAAGAGAGTTCTGTAATTCAAAACTCAAAACTTTAAAGTTTTTACCAATGACTCTTTGGGTTAACCAATTGGTAAAACTTGCACCGGATCTCCAGATGCAATGAAGGTTTGACCTGCGGGTAAAACAGCCAGACCATTAGTTTGAGCAAGATTAATTAAATTACCGGAACTGTGACTACCGCCAGCCAAATGAAATTCATAAGCACCGTTTGCTAAATTCATGTTGCCCCAGAGGTAGCTTTCTCGTTTGCCGTCTGAACGCAAATCGTGATGCGATCGCGCTTGTACAAACTTTGGCTCCCAGCCATCAGCTAGACCAGCAAGTTTTCTCACGGCTGGCTGCACAAATCGCCAAAAACTCACCAAGGAAGAAACTGGATTTCCCGGTAGACCGAAGTATAAAACAGGACGCTGGGCGTTGGGAAATCTGGCGACGGTTAAAGGTTTACCGGGTTTAACCGCAACAGCACGGATATGAATCTCAGCACCGAGTTGGGCAAGAATTTCATCCACATAATCGTAGTCGCCTACGGAAACGCCGCCGGAAGAAATGACCACGTCAGCGGTAGCGACAGCTTGCGCGATCGCTTTCTTGAGCGCCTCTGGTTCATCCCTGACAATCCCCAGCATCTGAGGTTCTGCGCCCGTCTGTGCCACTAATGCAGCGAGGGCGTATTGATTGGAGTCCACGATCTGACCGGGCTTCAGGGGTCGATCCGGTGTCACCAATTCGTCGCCAGTGGACAGAATCGCCACGCGAGGGCGTCGGTAAACGGGCAATTGAGTACACTGAGCCGCTGCCAAAATAGCGATTTCAGGAGCATTGAGAACAATTCCCCCTGGCAAAAGGGGAGTTCCCGCCTGGTAAAAAGCTGCCCGGTGACGCACAAAGGCTCCTAATTCTGCTGGCGCAGCGAAGATAAACACTTGCTTTTCCTCCCGCCGCGTTACTTCCTGCATCACTACAGTATCAGCGCCCTCTGGCATCACCGCACCTGTCAAAATGCGGGCGGTTTGCCCAGTTTGGAGCGATCGCTGCGGTTGATATCCGGCTGGAATCTCTTCTACAATTTCCAGCACCACTGGCTGTTCGGCGCTAGCTCCCTGCACATCGGCAAATTGCACCGCATACCCATCCATTGCTGAATTCGTCCAGTGGGGAAAATCCAACTCGCTCGTCACCGCAGCCGCTAGAATCCGACCATTGGCACGAGAGAGGTCTACAACCTCAGCATCCATCTGGTTATCTAGAGGTGGCACTAAATCGAAAATGATTGCCTCTGCTTCTTTAACCAACAACATCGCCATCAATCCAGCCTCTTCTCAAGAATTGTCTAAAAAATTGTCAGTTAGTAGAGACGCTGATTCATCGCATCTACAGGTTAGTTGCATTGCCTAGCGGCTCTTTTAACCAAGATATCGGTGAGTCGCTTTTGTCTATCCAATGAAACCCGCCGATGCCAGTTAGTTGGTGGGCACTGTTTGGAGAGCCGTACCCCTAGAGTCGTCGCTATCAACACATTCACGGACAACAGACAAAAAGCGGTTAGGTGAAAGCTTAATATGGAAATAGACCGTCGGAAAAGCTATTTTTCATGCGTAACGAACTGACCAACCGCCGATTACCTAAGGTGCCAATTGAGCGACGGTGTATTGCTTTTGCGATTGATTTTCTAATTATTTGGCTCTTTAGCTTGCCCTTTGGGGCAAATACTCCGGGTATCCCGATTGCACAAATCTTGGTTTTCATTATCGCATGGCTAGCTGGGCGAGTGCTTCTGGTTGCACGAAATCAGGGACAGAGTGTGGGACGCTGGGCTTTGGATATGAAAGTCGTCGATCCCAAATACCGCAAAACTCCTGGGCTTTTTGAGTTATGCAAGCGCGAAGGGATTCTGGGATTCGCTGCTGTTTTGGCGATGGTGGGACTGACCATTGGGGTGTCGAACGGGATCTCTTTGCTGCTGCTGATCAGCCCTCTAGCAGTGGATTGTGGAGTGGCTTTTGCAGATGCTGAGTGGCAACAAGCTTTTCACGATCGCGTTGGGCGAACTTGTATCGTGCAGACGCGCCGAGGTTATTCTTTAGATATCCGCGTCAAAAAATTACTTGCTCAAGTGACTCGTCGTATGAAATAATATTGGTTTGTGTTTAATTTTGTCCTCTTGAATTTTGTAGAAATAGCATTATGGCAAGTAAGAAGGGGGCGCGCCTGATTGTGACGTTGGAATGCACCGACTGTCGCACCAACATCGCCAAGCGATCGCCGGGTGTTTCCCGATACACAACCACCAAGAACCGCCGGAACACGACGGCGCGGATTGAACTGAAAAAGTTTTGCACCCACTGCAACCAACATACCGTCCACAAAGAAATTAAGTAATCATCAGTCCTGAGTCATTAGTTTTTGATTAATGACCAATGACTGCTGAGTGCTGAGTGCTGACAATTAACAACGAATCACCAACGATGACTTACTTCCGTCGCCGCCTTTCCCCAATTAAACCTGACGAACCCATCGACTACAAAGATGTCGATTTGTTGCGGAAATTTATTACAGAGCGGGGTAAAATACTGCCTCGCCGAATTACAGGTTTAACAGCAAAGCAACAACGAGATTTAACCGTAGCAATTAAGCGGGCACGGCTTTTGGCTCTGTTACCCTTTATTAACCCTGAAGGTTAACTCAATTTTGGATTGGGGATGGGTGGATTTTGGACTTAGATCGAAAATCTACAATTTACAATCGCCACGCCGCTAAACTGGTAGATAGATGGGCTGTCCAATGAATGCTACTGCGTAAGCCAAAAACTTGTGGAGAAAGGAACGTTAATTGAGTTTCGGCTGCATGGAGAGCGGCGTCTTGCTGTTGCAGAACGTCAAGAAGGCAAAACGCACTGGATTGTGGTAGACGAGAAAGGTCAATCCCACACCATCCATCCCCGACAAATGACCTATAAGATTGCAGGTGAAAGCTATAAACCTGCACAAATTTCCAGCTTCCTCCAAGAGGTACAGTGCTATCTGGACCCAACTGGCTTGGAGGTAGCATGGGAATTATTGGTAGAGGATGGAACGAGCGTTACAGATGTGGAAATGGCGTCAGTGCTGTTTTCTGACAAAAGTGCCCCCCTATGTTACGCAGCGTACTATTTGCTATCTGAAGATAGACTTTATTTCAAGCAAAAAGGCGATCGCTACGAGCCGCGTCCTGCTACTCAGGTAGCAGAACTAAAACATCAGATAGAAGTCGAAAAAGAACGGCTCTTGCGGCGGCAAGAATTTGTAGAGCGCGTGCAAAAGGCGCTCTCTGGCGAACAGGTAGAGTGGGAACGCCGCGAACGTCAACGCCTGGAAGCCATTGAAAAATATGCGGCTCTGTTGACAGATGTCGTTCGTGCTGGACTCAATCAAGAATCTCTGAATCGCGCCTATCCCCCTCCAGCACCTGTTTTGGAAACAATGAGCGAGCTTGGACGCCCTGGAACTCCCCAAGCTGCGTTTCAACTGCTGGTGGATTTGGGATTGTGGAGTCCTCACGAAAATCTATATCTGCGGCGCAGTCAGATCCCCGTTCACTTTCCAGACAAGGTGATAGAAGTGGCTAAGCAGTATGCTGAGTTCGCGCCGAACGATTCGGATGAGCACCGATTAGATCTGACTCATTTGAAGGTGTACACGATTGATGATGAAAGTACAAAGGAAATAGACGATGGATTGAGTATGGAAACCCTCGCCGATGGGCGTCAGCGGCTTTGGATACACATTGCCGACCCCTCGCGCTTGGTTTCCCCAGGAGATGAATTAGACTTAGAAGCTAGACGGCGTACCACAACGTTGTATTTACCGACGGGGATGATTCCGATGTTCCCGCCGAGTTTGGCAACTGGGCCGATGAGCTTAGTGCAAGGAAAAATTTGTTGGGCGCTGAGCTTTGGCGTGCTTTTGGATGAAAAAGGTGCCGTAGAGGACTATTGCATCAGTGCCAGCTTAATTAAGCCGACCTATCGCCTGACTTACGACGATGTGGATGAGATGCTGCAACTGGGTATCCAGGCAGAACCAGAGATAACAGCGATCGCTTCTTGGGCGAAACGTCGCCAATCATGGCGGCAGTCCCAAGGCTCGATTAACATCCATATGCCAGAGGCGATGATTAAAGTAAATGGTGACGAAATCATCATTGAAATTTTGGAAGACTCACCCGCACGCCAATTGGTGGCAGAGATGATGATTCTCACGGGTGAAGTGGCTGCCCATTACGGCAAAACTCACAATATTCCTCTGCCCTTTCGCAGTCAACCCCAACCCGAACTTCCCTCAGAAGAGGAACTATTGCAGCTGCCCGCAGGACCTGTGAGATTTTGTGCAATGCGGGGATGTATGCCCCGTAGCGAAATGAGCATCACGCCGGGACGACACGCCGGTTTGGGGCTAGAAACCTACGCTCAGGTAACATCTCCAATCCGCCGCTACAGCGACTTGCTGGCGCATTTCCAAATCAAGGCGCACCTACGCGGCGAACCCACGCCATTCTCAGCGCAAGAGTTACAAGAAGTTATGCTGGGTATCGGCACCGCCTCCCAAGAAGCAAGGTTAGTGGAACGCCAGACAAATCGTTATTGGGGGTTAGAGTACCTGCGGCGTCATGGCGATCAGGTTTGGCAAGCGCTGATGCTGCGATGGTTGCGAGAAGATGACCGATTAGGATTAATTTTGTTAGAAGATTTGGGATTAGAGTTGGCGATGCGGTTCACCCACTCAGTGGCACTTGGCGATCGCTTAGAAGTCCGAGTCAGCCATGCCGACCCCCGGCAAGATGTCATTCAGTTCCGCCAGCTTATCGATCAGGAAGCTCAGCCAGCTGGCACGTAAAAAAATAGTGCAAAGGATTGATTCGACAGGACTGAGTGAGAAAATAGTGCTGAGGACTACCTCAAGAGGAAGAAACAGAAAATAGATTTCACGTTTCCCCTGATGTTTATTTTTTACCTCAACGATCGGTCTTCAGCTTTCAGTCCTCAGTCCTTTCCAGCGGGGCGAGAAAAGACAAGCTATGAATAACATTCGCAAAACTATCGCCATTGTCGGAATCACCACAGTAATTGGTGGAATTCCCACTGCTGTCTACGCTCAGTTGCTGCCCAGCCAGTTACTGAGTGCTGCTGATAATAATAAGGCAACGATGAGCGCGGTTGATTTATACAACCGGGGCGTTGATAAACTAGACGCCGGTGATTATGAGGGGGCGATCGCAGACTTTGACGAAGCGATCCGTCTTGCTCCCCAGGATGCAGAGTCTTATTACAACCGGGGGTATGCCCGTCACATCCTCGGAGCTTACCAGCAAGCAATCGCAGATTACACTGAGGCGATTCGGATTAATCCTGAGTACGGAAATGCTTACGGCAACCGGGGATATTCCTACTATCTTCTCGAAAACTATCAACAAGCGATCGCTGATTCTACGGAGGCGATCCGACTCAATCCCAAAGATGCAAGTGTCTATATTAACCGAGGCAATGCTCGCGACGATCTAGGAGAAACTCAAGCCGCAATTGCCGATTTTAACCAAGCTTTACAAATCGACCCCAAGAATGCCAGAGCTTATTACAATCGGGGTTTAGCTTACAACCGGCTAGGACAACATGCCAAAGCGCTTGACGATTATACTCAGACGGTAAATTTAGATTCTAAATTTGCTGAAGCCTATTACAACCGCGCAATCACCTACTTACGATTGAATAATCGTCAAGCCGCAGTTGCAGATTTTAAGAAATCCGCAGACCTTTTCAAGTCCCAAGGAAGAACAGAAAGTTACCAAGACGCCCTAGAAGCGACAAAAAACCTTCAACGGTAAACCTACGTTCAATTCAAAGTAGAAGGCAAAAGACAAAAAAACGAAATTCTGTTTCTTTTTACGTTTAACTTTTTACTTTTGCCTTATTTCACCCGTTTCTGAAAAGTATCAGGTGGGTGCTTAGCCTACATTGGATGCCGAAATAGCAACAAATATTAAGCTGGTAAGCAAAGCGATCGCGCCAATTCCCATGAAGAGATAGTTACGCTTTTGATCCTGGGTTGGCGGTTCTGCTTTGTAAACTTTTGGTTCTACTGCAAAATTGTTCAAACGTCCGCCGTCTTCGGTTGTATATCGCATGAATGATATCCTTATCTAGGATTTATTTTGTAAATAATTGTAACAAAGAATCGGGTCAATGTACTCTATCTTTTGCATGAATTATTTACACTACTTCCGCCAGAGGAGAGAATCTTGGTACCGACTAAGTGCAGGGGTGCCAAGGAGAGGTTGAACTTACATTCTTCTCAGCCCCTTTAGCCTTTAACTGGTAATCGTGCCAGTCAGGGGAGAACTGGGGTTGGCGTAGACTTTTACAGGGATTCGTCCGGCTTGATAGGCGAGACGCCCAGCCTCAACACCCAGAGCCATTGCGCGACCCATCGCGGCTGGATTTTTTGCCCCAGCGATCGCACTATTGATCAACACGGCATCAGCCCCCATCTCCATTGCCTGCGCTGCCTCACTGGGCGTAGCCAGTCCGGCATCCACCACCACTGGCACCCCAGCATTCTCAATAATGATTTCAATATTCGCTGCATTCTTGATGCCCTGTCCGGAACCAATCGGAGAACCCAAAGGCATAACCGTCGCACAGCCAACCTCTTCCAATCGTTTAGCCAGTAGGGGGTCAGCATTGATATAAGGCAGAACTGCAAAGCCTTCCTTCACCAGTTGCTCTGCCGCTTCCAAAGTACCAATTGGGTCGGGCAGGAGATACTTTAAGTCAGGAATCACCTCTAACTTGACAAAGTTATTGTCTTCTTGACCCAAAAGTTTTGCCATCTCCCGCCCCAGACGTGCCACTCGAATCGCCTCTTCAGCCGTTTTACAGCCAGCCGTGTTGGGTAGCATCCAGATTTTTGTCCAATCCAACGCTTCAGCCAGCCCTTCATGTCCGGGCGCTTTTGTTTGTACCCGGCGCACCGCCACCGTAACAATTTCGCAACCGCTAGTCACAATACTTTGCTGCATTTCTTCGATGCTGCGATACTTGCCGGTACCAGTCATCAGGCGAGAGCGAAAAGTCCGACCCGCAATAATTAAAGGATCGGATGGCAGGGTTTCCAAGGAATGATTCATCTGTATGGACGAGCCTGGAATTCTCCCGGATTCAGAAGGATGGCTTATTTGAAGCATTTTGGGGGTTGCATTGATGGGTTTAGATCCAGCGTAGAACCTGGAGTAGTGAAAATGGTCTAACAGGGGATCGGACTTTTGCTCCCAAATCAAGTCTGCCACTAAGGAAGCCGTCACGGGTGCCAGCAAAATTCCGTTGCGGTAATGACCCGTCGCCAGCGTTAAATTCTCGCAGGCGCTAGAACCGAGAATCGGTAACTCATCGGGTGTCGCCGGTCGAAATCCCCACCAAAATTCTTGGACGGGAAAGTTCTGCAAGGCGGGATAAAGCCGAATCGCGCTTTCCAGTAAGGTTCTGATTCCGGCTGGAGTGTTATGGGGTGTGAATCCCACATCCTCGCTAGTGGCTCCCACGATCAGTTGTCCATTCCGACGCGGCACGATGTAGATTTCCTCACCAAACAGCACCCGCTTGAGAGGCAATCCCTCTTGGCTGCCACCAGGCACTTGCACGGACAACATTTGACCCTTTTTCGGGCTGACCGGAATTGGCAATAATTCATTTGACCAAGCCCCGGTGGCTAAGACATAGTGTTGAGCGCGAAAATCCCCAGATGCTGTTCTGACGCAGTTGATTCTCCGGTTCTGTTGCTGGAGGGCTTCAGCTGCCACGCCTTCACGGATATCTACACCTAATTCCCTCACTGCCACCCGCAAGGCTTGAACTAAAGCCCGATTGTCTACTTGACCATCTTCGGGATACCACCAACCACCAACAACGTCTGAACCCAGTCCGGGTTGAATTTGATAGATTGCATCTTTATCTAACCAATGTGCTAAGGAGTGAGGACTGAGGGCTGAGGACTGAGGATTGAGATAAACGGGTGCCAAGATGCCACTAGGCCAATAGCCGATAGATACCCCTGCGATCGCTTCCAGTTTGCTTGCCCAGTCCGGATACAAATCCCGACTCCGCAGACATAAATCCAGCATTGCGCCGGTCGGAATCCCTTCTGCTTGGGGTGCTAGCATTCCAGCAGCAGCATGAGCCGCTGCGGAGTTGAAGTCGCGGCACAAGACGGTGACGGTTGCCCCCCGTAAGCGAAGTTCGAGGGCGATCGCTAAGCCAATCGCACCGCCGCCGATGATGAGAATGTCACTTTCTGTATTCATATAGATATAGTTGCTTTAACTAAAATCCGACTCTAAGGCTTTCCATAAATCAACGCATACGCCTTAGAAAAAGATGGCGTCCTAATTTAAGCCTAGTCAAGAAGCGTTGCCAATGAGCGGTAGCGATCGCTTTAGTCTTGGTCATGGCGACGGATTGCTTCGGAACACCAGGCGCTCCGCAAAACCATCCCTCCTCCCCTTTCGGTGATTGATGTTAGCCTCTTCCCGCCCCTCTGCGATCTTCTCCCTGACTGTGAACTCAACTCGGATTCCTAGAAAACAGTCTCTCAAAAATTAATAATTATTCATCAAAATCCCCACTTTACTTGCAGATGCCTCTGTGACCCTTTTGATTAGCCATCTGCTTCAGGCAGTGTAGCCGATTAGGCGAAGTCAATCCGAGTTATAGGTACAGTTTAAGACTTTCTCGACGAGCGCCGTTGTTCGCAGAGTCCTAAATAGCCTCAAATTATCGGTTTCACGTTGTAGCGTGAGCGTCTTCTCTTCGCCCCGAGCTTTTTGTCTTTTGTTCCACATTCTTAATTAAGAGAGTACAAAACCTCTTAAAAATTTAAATTGCAGTTTTATCAGCATTTTTAGCAAAATAAAAACATTAAAGAATTATCTATTTTCTCAATAATCGCGATTAGTACCTAATCCATTCCTCCATCCCCTTTATTTTCTGCGGCAGTTGGACAATAATGCAGTTCATACCCAGATAAAAAGCAATCTACGGCTGGCTTTCTTCGGCAGCGACTTTATTCATGCCCTGCCTAACACCAAAGACAACCATCCTGGTTTGAAATGAAACTATAGGAGACGAAGCGCGTGAAACTGTCAGTATACGGAAAAGGCGGAATCGGCAAATCCACAACCAGCTGCAATATCTCTGTGGCTCTAGCCAAGCGCGGCAAGAAAGTCCTGCAAATTGGCTGTGACCCCAAGCACGACAGCACCTTCACCCTGACCGGCTTCCTGATTCCCACAATTATCGACACGCTTCAAGAAAAGGACTACCACTACGAAGATGTCTGGGCTGAAGATGTCATCTACAAAGGCTATGGCGGCGTTGATTGCGTAGAAGCAGGAGGTCCCCCAGCTGGTGCCGGTTGCGGCGGTTACGTGGTAGGCGAAACCGTGAAGTTACTCAAGGAACTGAACGCCTTCGATGAGTACGATATCATTCTGTTTGACGTACTTGGTGACGTGGTATGCGGTGGCTTTGCAGCTCCCCTCAACTATTCGGACTACTGCTTGATTGTCACTGACAACGGCTTTGACGCCTTGTTTGCAGCCAACCGGATTGCCGCTTCTGTCCGTGAAAAAGCTCGGACTCACCCCCTGCGTCTCGCCGGATTGATTGGCAACCGCACTGCTAAGCGCGACCTGATCGAGAAATACATTTCTGCGGTACCGATGCCAGTGCTGGAAGTGTTGCCGCTGATTGAAGACATTCGCGTTTCCCGTGTTAAGGGCAAAACTCTGTTTGAAATGGCAGAGACTGACCCCTCGCTCAACTACGTCTGCGATTACTACCTCAACATTGCCGACCAAATTCTGGCGCGTCCAGAGGGTGTTGTGCCGAACGATGCTCCAGACCGCGAGTTGTTCTCCTTGCTGTCTGATTTCTACCTCAATCCCACCAAGCCAGAGGTGAAGACTGAAGAACAAGAGCTAGATATGATGATGGTTTAGGGAGCTAAGGATGGAGAATGGATCAATGCTTTTAGTGTCAATCTTGACGTGCGTATTGTTATGCACCATTCTCCAAACCAAATTATTTTCACCAGCATCAGCATCAAGTCCAACTGTGAACACCGAGCAGCTATGTCCTGAGCAGCTACATCCTGAGCAACTACGTCCTGAGCAGCTACGGGAATCGGTCAGAGCCAAATGGCTAGACTACTATCGAAGAAATCGTCACTGGCTCAATCGTCTGCAAGTCTGGGTGACATCTGAAGGACAAAGACGCCCTACCTCCAGCTTCATTTTGGCGACGCTATCGACTCTAGACCCGCAATTTAATGAGATGCTTCCCCTGATTGTGGACCTCAATGCAGACCCCGACCGAATTGTGGCGAGCTTTGGGCTAGACTTCGATCCCGACGATGAGCTAGAGGCAATACCGGCTGCTCCCGACGATGAGCTAGAGGCACTATCGGCTGAAAAAACAGATACAGAGGAAGTCAGAATGCTACCTCCGGCTGCTGTCAATGTTGCTCACTCAGCCAGTCGTATCGCTGCTAAGGTGGATGAATCTTGCGAGGGAGTTTATAAAAAGCATCGCTTTCCTTGGCAGCGCTAAAAGTTAACCCAGTATTGGCAGGATGAGCTAACAGAAAGTATGACTTTTTTTGAAAACTTTACATCTGCTTTGAAGCAGAAGTGGTTGGAATATTTTCAAGCGAATCGTTCCTGGATCGCTCTGCAAATGAAGCTTAAGGATGCAGAGATTGTCGCTCTAATCCCAGAGCCTGAGTAATTTGTCAATAGTTATGAGTCATTAAGTCAGAATTTCTTGGTCTCTGGAATGACTAATAACTAATCACCTTTTGACTAACAATCAATTAAAAATTTGAGAGGAAACCTTTACTATGACCCTTGCGAATACAGAACCGGAAGCGCTTAATTTTGAGTGTGAAACTGGAAATTATCATACATTTTGTCCCATCAGCTGCGTAGCTTGGTTGTACCAAAAGATAGAAGATAGTTTCTTCCTAGTTATTGGTACAAAAACCTGTGGCTACTTCTTACAAAACGCGATGGGGGTGATGATTTTTGCGGAACCCCGCTACGCGATGGCTGAGTTGGAAGAAGGAGATATCTCCGCTCAGTTGAATGACTATGAAGAGTTGAAGCGGCTGTGTTTGCAAATTAAGCGCGATCGCAACCCCAGCGTCATTGTTTGGATTGGCACCTGCACCACCGAAATCATCAAAATGGATTTGGAAGGCTTGGCACCCAAGCTAGAATCCGAAATTGGCATCCCCATTGTGACGGCTCGCGCGAATGGTTTAGACTACGCCTTTACTCAAGGGGAAGACACCGTACTGGCGGCGATGGCTGCCCGTTGTCCCGATAAAGCACCCGTGGTAGAAACTGAGAAGAAAGAAAGGAATGCGATCGCTTCTCTGCTCAACTTCGGCAAAAAGAAAGAAGAAGTAACAGCAGACGAAGAAGAATATGTCAAGCATCCGCCACTGGTTCTCTTCGGATCTCTCCCCGATCCAGTTGTTACCAATCTGACACTGGAACTGAAAAAGCAAGGCATTAAAGTTTCTGGTTGGTTGCCATCCAAGCGTTACACCGAATTGCCAGTTCTAGAAGAAGGCTACTACGTCTCTGGCATGAACCCCTTCCTCAGCCGCACCGCCACTACGCTGATGCGTCGCCGCAAGTGCAAACTCATCGGCGCACCCTTCCCGATTGGTCCCGATGGCACCCGCGCCTGGATTGAGAAAATTTGCTCGGTGTTTGGGATTGAACCCAAAGGGCTAGAGGAGCGGGAAGCGCAAATCTGGGAAAATCTGGAAGACTACGTCCAGTTGATTCGCGGCAAATCTGTCTTCTTCATGGGCGATAACTTGTTGGAAATCTCCCTAGCTCGTTTCCTGGTGCGCTGTGGCATGACTTGCCCGGAAATCGGCATCCCCTACATGGATAAGCGCTATCAAGCCGCTGAATTGGCGCTGCTAGAGAAAACTTGCCACGAAATGGGTGTACCAACGCCTAGGATTGTGGAGAAGCCGGACAACTATAACCAAATTCAGCGTATTTACGAACTGAAGCCAGACTTGGTGATTACGGGTATGGCGCACGCTAACCCACTGGAAGCACGCGGTATCAATACTAAGTGGTCTGTTGAGTTCACTTTTGCTCAGATTCACGGCTTTACAAATGCTCGTGACATTCTGGAGTTGGTGACTCGTCCGCTGCGCCGGAATAACAACCTTAAAGATTTGGGTTGGGATAAGTTAGTGAGAGAAGAAGCGAAGATTTAAGAACCTCGCCCCTTGCCCCTTTCCGCTTTTCGGTGAGGGGCGTAATAGATAATAAATAGTAGGAGCGATCTAGATGCGATCGCTCCTATTACTTTTATCAGTAAAGTTAGGTCATCTTGATAGAAGGGTCGAATTGCGATCGCTTTTTTACCCAACTACAGAGGACGCGAAGGAAGAGAGGAAGCACTCGCAAACACAGGATAACTATATGAGTTCTTTAACTAATAACTACACCAAACTTCAGTAATATTCTGGGCAGGCAATCATCCAAATTCTTGATATGTTCATCCGATAATTCGATTAAGTTGAGCTGGTACTTCTGATATAGCTCCTGCTTAACTCGCTTACGTGCCGCATACTCTTGATCGTTGTCGTATCCCCAATACTCGATATACACTCTCCCTGATGGAAGATAAAAGTCACAGTACGCTTCTTCCTCAATGGGTAGTCGTCGTTCGTAAGCATGAACGATTCCCGAAACATACAACCAATTATCAATCAGAGCTTCAGCCTTTGATCGAACCCAATGCCCATCAGTGGTGCGATGCTGTGCGCTAGCCCGAAACTTCTCGCGAAACCCTTGTTCGCTGGTTGCTTCCTTGGTACTTGCTTCTAAACTATCACCATTGATACTTTGGATAGTCGTGAGGAACGCTTGATTCGTCAGAATCGACTCAGACCAGAGAACGTATGGCGTGCCGTCTTGCGAATAAGTTTTTTGCACCGCACCGAAGTTAATTCCTAACTTGGTAGCAACCCAGCCGTTCTGGTCTTTGCTCAACAATCCTAATTCAGCCAAAATGGGATTAACTTTGTGCTTGGGTATTGCCAGTTTCTCGCTGATGCTGGTAGCGGACAACAGCGATGGGGAAGACGATGGCTGAGGCTTCGGTTTAGGTTTTGGTGTGGGTGACGCTTGAGTGTTGTTAGCCTTCCAATGCTCGTAACACAATTTATGACCTGGTTTAGAAACTTGTTTAGTACATCCTGGTTCAGTACAAATTTCCATTGATGAAAGTTCATTAAGCTTAGATACGGCATTGGCTAGCTTCATGAGCGATCGCTCTAAGTTCATATCAATATACACAGCTAAACTGCTGGGTATTTTAACAGTCCTCAAAGACGCTCCGATTCAGGAGTAATACTGAATTTCAACCTAATTGTATGGCACCATCAATAAATGCTTTCCAAGTTTTTGTTAGTTCTTCAGTTTTCAGTTGGTAGTTTGACTGTGCGAATTAGATAGGAAAAGGCATTTTTGTCAGAAAACGTACTGGCTTGAAATGCTACAAAGGCTTCCGGAAGGGTTGTGCAGTTACAAAAACCACTTTAGTTTTAGCTTGTCTGAGTTAGAGCGATCGCACTCCCCTTTTTTTGCACTTGCGTAGCATTCCACCCCAGTTTAGTCAGAGGCAGCTAGAATTAAATGAAACTTTGCGCGATCGCTCAGGATCGTTCCCTGCACTAAAACGCGGTAGGAGAAAAAACTGTATGAAAACAAAATTATCTTTGGTTACGATCGCTTCTAGCACTGCGATCGCTAGTAGCATTTTGTTGGGTTCAGTCAGTTCCGCTCAACCCTGTTCGCTTAGGTCTACTTATTATCGAGAACGGTACGAGCAAGCGAGTTGGTTACGTTCTCCATTGGCAGCAGTCATTACATTACCTGGAATCGCCCTCGCAGCAGCACTCTATCTTGGCGGTCGTTCCCACCAGCGCTAGGCAAATTTGAACTGTACCGCAGGCATCTGGCGTTGGGTTTTTCGGAGCAAAATTGCTTGAGAAACAAAAGACGCGATCGCTATCCTAGCTCCAACCCAAACCCCGATCGGAACAGCGTTAGAAGCAAGCGATCGCCCCAAGCCCTAACTAAAGACGGCTTTCTATATGCCGTTGTCAGATAGCACGTTATACTGTGTCGTGTTATTCCTGCTCCACCTGACGCAGCGAGGCTGTCATGGGCGCTACTTTACGACAGATTGCCACGTATCTAGACAATCAAGGTTGGAAATATCATATTGACGAAGAAGCGTACCGGATTCTGACGGGTGTACAAGCTGAAAACGTAGACGAATTCTTGATTGTTGTCCAGCTGGATGAGGATGGGGAATTTTTCAAGGTATTTGCGCCCCAAGTTATATCTGGAGTTAAAGATCATCCTTACAAAGAAGCGATCCTCCAGACAATGCTGTGCATTTCCTGGGAAACCAAAATGCTGCAATGGGAATATGACCCAAACGATGGCGAAATTCGTGCCATCATTGAGTTTCCCTTAGAAGATTCAAGTCTTACCGAAAAACAATTCAACCGTTGTTTGTCAGGTTTAATTCAAATTATTGATAATGTAGCGATGCCTCGACTGAAAGAGGTGATGGCAACCGGCAAAGACCCAGGCGATCGAGAATTGGGAGAAAGGCTACTGCTTACCCTTCAAGAAGAAGCTCCTGGATTACTGCAAATGTTGGAGAGAGCGATGGAAGCGCGTAAGAAGCGGGGACTATTCCCATCTGAGTGAATCTGAATCCGGGCACGAAGATCGCTATACTCCAAAGTAATAACCTTACGATTGAAAAGCGAATTTCCTGGGGCTGGACGACTATGACATCCTATGCAACCTCTTCTGCTAGAGCTGAGATGAGCGAACTCCGGCGGTTAAAAACCTTACTGCCGCCAGAATTGCAAAGCTGGGTAACAGTCGAAGGAACGACTGAAGTGAATCCACCCCTGATCCGCTGTGAAGAAATTGGCAAGGATCAAATTGAGGTTCAAATTGATCTAGTGAAATGGGATCAGCTAGCACTCGATCAGCGGAATTTACTGTTTTGGCACGAAGTTGCCCGAATTCAAAACGACACCATCCCTAGAGATGGCTGGGAAATGGCGGCGCTAGCAATTGGTTTAGGCGGTGCTGTCGGCGAACTGTGGGTACAAGATGGCTTGCTGTTGATATTAGCCTTGGCATTGTGTGGCGTTTCAGGCTGGAGATTGTATCAAAAAAATAGTGGGGAGAAGCAGGTAAAAGAGATGATTGAAGCGGATGAGAAAGCGATCGCGCTTGCCACCCGCTTTGGTTACTCCCTCCCCAACGCCTACAAAAGTTTGGGTAGCGCTTTGAAAGCTTTGCTAGAGCTAACCCCAAACAAAAGGCAACGGAGCAAATACGAAACGCGGCTTTCTGCCCTCAAGCGTAGTGCTGCCAAAGCCAAAGCTAAAGTCAAAGGCGCACGCGAGGACTCAATATAAAGACTCTTCGGATGCGATCGCATCCAAATCTTCGTTACCAGGCGTAAGCTGAGTAACGAGATTGAGGAATTCTTCTGTTTTACATGAGTGCCTGTCTTTCCCCAAATTCGGGTGTACCAAAGCTACACCCGAATTTGGGCAATGTTTACATTGCCTTTTTATTGCCGCCGCTTAAGCAACAAACCGCCAAAACCCAGTAGCATTAATCCAGCCGTTGCCGCTGGTTCTGGCACTTTTTCCGGAGGTACAAACCCCTCTAACTCTGTAGCACTAGCTTTGAACGAGTAGAGGTAGCCTGGAAGTAATTTTTGTCCGGCGGGACAGCCGCTATCAATAGATACGAGAGTAAAGGCTGTACCATCTGTGCAAACATCCTGCTGACCAGCATTCCCCTGAGTCACACTAAAGTCGTTATCCGTGCCAAGGATAATTGCGTAGGAACCATCCGTTAGCTTAGGCCCGATTGTCAAACCTTCCAACTTCTCAGGGATTACTTGACCACTCGCCTTCAGCTGCGCTGCAACATCTAAAAACAGAGACTTGCTAACAGGTATTACGCCAGATGGTAAAGTATTTGTACCTATCAAGCTGATGTTGCTGACATCTGTGGCACCTGTGAGATCAATTTTGTAAACCCGCTTACTGGCGACTGGGGCTTTACTTAGAGGATCGGCTTCGCCCACGCCGCGATTATCGCGTTCCAGTACTAGGAACTCATTGTTATTAAGGGCGGTAATGGCGCTAATGCCAATATTACGACCTTGAGAATTCTGCCCAAAATCGTCATCAGTTCCGGGAATGCGATCGTTAATAGCGGCAAGACTTTCTAGCTGGTAAATATATTGGGCAACGCTATCACCTGTTGCCGTATCAAACTCCACAATTCTCAAGTTCTGGCTGCGTCGTCCATCGGGACTTCCCTCAGTTACGAGCGGGTCTTGCAGCATCGCATACAGTTTTTTACCGTCTGGGCTAAGGGTTACTCCCTCAAAGCCTCGGTTATCCTGGCGACCGCTAGTAAGGATTGGGCGACCATCGACATAGTTGGGAACACTTCCAGCTAGAGGAAGTATGTTGCTTGGAGTGGCAAAGGCCCGGATGAACGAACCAGTCGAAGTGAACTCGTAAACAGAGGGTCCATACTCGTCTGAAACGTAGAAGTTGCCGTTGGGTGCAACTGCAAAGCCTTCTGGATCGAAGCTAAGACCCAGAATTCCGGTATCGCCGTTGAGTAACTGGGGGTTCAACCCGTTGAAGTTCTCACCGTCCTTAGTAAATAAAATGGTCTTCAGCAGCTTAAAGTTGCTAATCGTCCCCGTGTTTGGGTCAACATCCAGCGAAAATTTCTGAACTCGGGTTTCGTAGGAAAGTACACCGCCTCCTGGACCGCGATCGCCCAAACCGTAGTACACATTCTCGTAGCGATCGTAATATAGATCCGAGAAAAAACCTAAGCGATTGATGTTAGCACCACCATTGCCGCCATTAGTCGGGAATAGATCCGTACTTTCCCCCGGAATCGCCAGAGTATTAACCAGGGAAGCAGCATAAGTAGAGGTGGTATTTGCCGTGATAGAGAGCGTAGATAGTGCCAGCGAGCAACTAACCGTCCAAAGCCAATGCTTTGCTTTCATAATGTCTTAGCCTCAGAACTTTTACTATCACGAGCATCAGACGGTTACTTTAAAAGCTGGTTAAAGATAACTTTAAAGCGGTCTTCCACACAGTAATTTCACATAAGTATTCCGGTTCTTCATCAATTCTTTATTCAACTACACAAATTTACTAATCAGGATTCGTAGTTCCTGAGAATTCCTGATGAACCATGAACAATTCTAAAGTTGACCCAGCATTTTGTGAGTCTGTGGCACAACTCGCACTTGTTTGAGACTTCGCTTCATTAATGCCTGCCACTCCAGAACCTGCGCGGGGGTTGGGGCAAACACTGGCAGATGATGGGGCATTTGTAGGGGTGTTACTGGCTGTAAAAACACCGGGATAGCAGGGCTAACTGCTGCCACCAATTCAGATGCCTGTTCCAGCTCAGATGGCTCAGTTTGGCTAGAAATAATTAATTTGACAAAACTATCAACCCGTGAGTCATGGCAAAGCTGGAGAAATTCCCTGTGCGCTTCCCACCTTTGTTCTCCACTGACGCTAGGCAGCTTCATATCCATGCCTACAGAGTCCAGGAAGGGCAAAATCGGGGCTAGTTGTTCTGGACGATGACCGCCAGTTTCTAGGTAGAGTGGCAACCCTGTGGAGTGGCGCAAAACAGGCAGAAATTTAGCTAGGAAGGGAGCATGAAGCAGCGGTTCGCCACCCGTGAGGCTGATGCTGTCGTGCAAACCGGGTTGATTTTGCCGTTCAATCCATTCTAGTAACACCGAGCTAGACACTGGATTGGAGTGGGTTTCAAAGTCTCTTTGACCAGGTGTTTGCTCCACAGTACATTTATCTGGAGCTAACCAGGTGTGGGCACTGTCGCAAAAATGGCAGCGCAGGTCGCAGATGGCAAAGCGGATAAATATTTGGCGGGTGCCTACATTCAGTCCTTCCCCTTGAATGGCGGAGAAGACTTCAATTAGCCGCGCAGTGGGATAGTCGGCAGTTTTAGGGGTCATTGTTGCTCTGACTTGAGATGCGACTGGTTCGCTCCGGACTGGGTTTACTTTAAGGGTTCTACTAATCCCATTATCTGCCTTGAATTCCTAGATTAACCACGCGGGAAGGATGCTTGGCTCTGCGCGTGCTGCCAACAACTGCCAACGGCGATCGCTCTTAGCAGGGGGTTCCCCAGTCAGCCTTCTCACCGCTTGATAATTCTGTCAATATTGATGATTCCGGTCGGTCCCTGAGGATAACTCACGATAACTACAATTTTTAACCACCGCCAAGCTGTTTGCTCTTTGGTACCCTTAGAAGCAGTTTAAAAAATCCTTGGTACAATTCGCTATTTCAGTGCTATTATGGACACTCGATGAATTTGATTTAGGTAGAATTATATCAAAACAATAAAATAATTCTTTACAAAAACTTTTAATGAAGTTGAATTGACTAATCTCAAATATTTTTCAAAATATAAGATGGCACCTTAGCACTAGGTTTACATGGTTGGACCGATCCCCGATGCAGATTTTCGGATTACGTTCTTCAACGACACTCCTGTAGTCCAGCTACCCCCTCGCCTTACTGTTCTTGAGGCCGTGGCTTTTAAGAAAAGCTGTCAGCAATTCTTACAAGAGAGTGCCGTTACCCAGCAATTAGTTTTTGATTTGAGTCAGACCACATTTATTGATAGCAGTGGTATTGGTGCGCTGGTCAGTAATGTAAAGCTAGCACGGGAAAAACAAGTCGAATTAGTACTTCGGGGTGTCCATCCTCAAGTGATGGCAGTGTTAGCGATGACGGGGCTGGATCAAGTTTTAACGATCGAGCCGCCAAGCCAAAGCGCAACCACAACCCCTGGGAAAAAATCAGAGATTCAGCTACCAACGACTCATCCTTCCGTCCGCTCGTGGATTAAACGTGGTATTGATGTGGTGGGATCGCTGGTGGGTTTAGGGATTACGGCAATTTTGTTTATTCCCATCGTCATTGTGATTAAGCTCGACGATCCAGGCCCGATTTTTTTCAGTCAAATCCGTTGCGGTTGGATGGGAAGACGGTTTCAGGTGTGGAAATTCCGTTCGATGTGCGTAAACGCGGAAGCACTGAAAGACAAAATCGAGAATCAAGCCAGCGGTGCCTTTTTCAAGAATGAAAACGATCCGCGAGTAACACGGGTGGGTCGAATTTTACGGAAGACAAGCCTGGATGAACTGCCGCAGTTTTGGAATGTTCTGAAAGGGGAGATGAGTTTAGTCGGTACGAGACCCCCGACACCTGATGAAGTAGAACGATACGAAGTTCCGGAATGGCAGCGTTTAGATGTGAAACCAGGAATGACGGGTGAGTGGCAGGTGAATGGGCGATCGCAAGTACGCAATTTTGAAGATGTGATTCGCTTAGATTTGCGCTATCAGGAGAACTGGAGCCTGATTTACGACCTCAAGTTAATTGTTAAAACAATCCTAATTTTATTTCGCAAAAACAGTGGTGCTTATTAGGAAACCTCAATTACTTCTGTTAATGACAAAGGAACAACCAATAGCACAATCTCGCCTTCAGGTGGAGACGGATCTAAATGCTTTAACAGAAGTTTTGCAATGGTTTGAGCAACTTACTCTACCGCTACTGCCCTATGAATTATGGTGGCAGTCTCAGGTAGCCTTGACTGAAGGGTTTACGAACGTCATTCGCCACGCTCATTCTTCATTGCCCCCAACCACCCCAATACAGATTGAGGTGAAAGTCTATATTAGCTATCTGGAAATGCGGATTTGGGACTACGGAAAACCGTTTAACTTGCAAGCCAAGCTGCAATCGAAGCTGCAAGTGGTGGGTCAAAAGGATTTTGACCCCCTGGAGAATGAAGGAGGTCGGGGGTTGATATTTATGCAACAATTCACAGATGAACTCGATTACACGCGGATGCCTGACGAACGAAATTGCTTGCTGATGCGAAGAAAAATTCGCTAAAACTGGAGAGTATTCGCTTTCTCCTAGATGTGCTGCTGCTTCTGACAACTGGGAATAAATCTCATCTACAAGCGCGATCCCACTTATAGACCGAGAAATAGACCGAGAAAAAGCCACATTATTCCTCAAAGAAGATGCGCGATTGTACCAACATACCGCAACCCCCGATTAGACTAGGTAAAAGCTTGGTGCTAAATATTTGGTAAGACCTAGATCATGCGGATATTGATTTACTCCTACAACTACCATCCCGAACCAATCGGCATTGCCCCCTTGATGACCGAACTAGCGGAAGGTTTGGTAGCACAAGGTCATCAAGTGCGAGTTGTCACTGCCATGCCAAACTATCCGCAACGGCGCATCTACGAGAAATATAAGGGGAAATTGTACCTAACAGAACTCGAAAATGGCGTAGCCATTCAGCGCAATTATGTCTGGATTCGCCCCAAACCGGGTTTAATAGATCGAATTCTATTGGATGCAAGCTTTGTCCTGATCAGCTTAGTCCATGCCCTCAAAGGCAGGCGACCAGACGTAATTTTGTTAACCGTACCGCCCCTGCCAGTTTCCGTTCCAGCCGCGCTCCTGGGATGGTTGCACCGCTGTCCGGTAGTCTTGAACCTCCAGGATATTTTGCCGGAAGCCGCAGTTCATACGGGGTTGCTCACCAACAAACGGATGATTGCCATCTTTGAAAAGCTGGAAAATTTTGCTTACCGAACAGCGACGAAGATTAGCGTCATTGCTGATGGATTTGTTGATAATTTAGTTGGTAAAGGAGTCCCAAAAAGTAAAATTAGGTTGATTCCTAACTGGGTTGATGTTAACTTTATCCAACCTTTGCCTAAAGAAAATAATTATTTTCGAGCCGTTCACCAACTCGACGGCAAATTTGTGGTTCTGTATTCCGGTAACATTGGTCGCACCCAACCCTTAAAGACCCTGATCGATGCGGCGACTTGCCTGCGACATATTCCCGACATTGCTGTGGTGATTGTGGGAGAAGATAAAGCCTTACAAGACCTGGAGCTTTATTGTCAAAAAGTGGATGCGCCAAACGTTTTGCTACTGCCATTTCAACCCCGCGAAAAATTACCGGAACTACTGGCAGCGGCGGATGTAGGGTTGGTGATGCAAAAGGAAAACGTGATTTCCTTCAATATGCCTTCTAAAATTCAGGTGCTGCTAGCCAGCGGTCGGGCAATTTTGGCTTCTGTTCCTGCTAGTGGTACGGCAGCTAAAGCAGTGCAGCATAGCGGCGGCGGTGTCGTCGTTCCCCCAGAAGATCCTGAGGCTCTGGCAGCAGCAATTTTAGACTTATATAAAAACCCTGACAAAGCGGAAAGACTGGGTCAGCAAGGCAGACAATATGCTATCGAAAATTACTCCTTTAAGCACGCCTTGGAGCAGTATGAGAAGCTGTTTGATGAGGTTAGGCTTCATTGATCTAGAATGAAAGCAAAATGGTTGTCGGGTTGAAGTAGCGATCGCGCGATGCCTAGCGTTTATATCCTGGGAACTAGCGATCGCCCAAAGCCTTAGGTTTTGTCCTTTGCGTCTGTCCCGATAGCCCTATGGAGTTCCTCGCCCAATGCGCGAACAGGTCTTAGCCTGGTTAGCAGATCGTGTCCCTGCCGCTCGAATCAAACATATATTAGGCGTCGAGCAGATGTCTATTGAGCTAGCGCTGCATTATCAACTCGACGAGAAAAAAGCAGCGACCGCGGGGTTGATGCACGATCTCGCAAAATACTTTAAGCCTTCGCTGCTGTTACAAATGGCACGAGAAGAAGGATTGAAATTAGACCCGGTGGATGAAGAAAATCCGCATTTATTGCACGCAGATGTTAGTGCAATTGTTGCTAGAGACAAATTTGGAATATTTGATGAAGAAATTTTGCAGGCAATCCAGGATCACACCTTAGGCAGACCAGGAATGAGTGAATTGAGTTGTATCGTGTTTTTGGCTGATACTCTGGAACCAGGCAGAGGTAACACTCCTGAGTTAGAAGCTTTAAGACAAGTTGCTTGGCAAAATCTCTACAAAGCTGTTTGGCTAACTTGCGATTATTCCCTGAAATATCTCCTCGAAACTCGGTGCTTAATTCACCCTCGAACGATCCGTAGCCGTAATTGGGCACTTCAAATCGCTAGCAAAAAGCAGCAACCTGAAGCTGAAAGGATGAAGGATAAATGAAATGAAAAGTTAAAAAAAGCCATAAAAAGCTGAGGCTCGAAACTTCAAAAATTAAAATAGAAACTTCAGCATCTCTCTAGTACAGTGCTGTAAGTTGAACCAACTTTGAAGGAATTTATAGGTGTTTTTGAACAAGGAAATCAGGATTTAATGTCAGAACAGTTCAAGATACAGTCCTCCTCTACTGGGAACGAAGCATTCATCTCCAACGGAGACGACGCGAATGCTTCTGCTCGACTGGCTGTCAATGCAGATAAACAAAAAGCAAGCAAAGAGCTGGCTTTGACGGCTGCCAGAGCTGCTGATGACCGCAAAGCGGCTGACATCGTATTGCTACAGGTAGGAGAGGTATCCTATCTGGCGGATTACTTTGCGATCGCAACCGGCTTCTCCAGAGTCCAGGTGAGAGCGATCGCCCAATCCATTGAACAGAAAGTAGAAACGGAGTGGCAACGCCTGCCTCTGCGCGTAGAAGGAAAGGCAGAAGGTAGCTGGATACTGTTGGATTACGGGGATGTCATCATTCACATCTTGTTGCCTCCAGAGCGGGAATTCTATAATCTGGAAGCATTCTGGGGTCATGCTGAAAAAATCGATTTCTCAGCATCGTGAGCCGATGGGAGAGTAAAAACATGATGGAAACTCCAGTTTCAGTTTGCCCAGTTCCCGCCGAACAACAACCGCTCAATGAGTACCAGGAGTTGAAGGATTCTTGGTCTTTTCGCTGGGTGACGCTGGAACTGGGAGGATACATCAAAAAGCTGGCTTGGATTTGGGGTCTCGGCTGGTTCGTCGCAGGTCCAATGGCAGCGGCAAGCTTTGCGCCAGGAAAGTATCCGAGCAAGTTTATCCTCATGGGTGCAGCAGGAGCGAGCTTGGGAGTGGTGTTGGCACTGGTGCGACTGTACTTGGGTTGGTCTTACGTGCGATCGCGCCTAGAGAATCAACAAGTGTTTTATGAAGAATCCGGTTGGTACGACGGTCAGTGCTGGACAAAGCCAGAAGAAATTTTGACACGCGATCGCTTGATCGTCACTTACCAAGTTCAACCAATCCTTCAGCGGTTACAGCGAACCTTTGTCTTGCTTGCCTTATTTTTCTTTGCAGGTAGTCTAACCTGGTATTTTCTGTAATGAGCCATTAGGCATTAGGTCATTGAGCGAGAGGTAGTGGATAGTAAGGAAAGGCTGCACAGTCTACCGACGACCTCAGAACCAGCGATCGCAGGCTACTGAACAACTAACAAAAAGTGATAAAGTCTTACCCATGACAAGGGGAAAAAGAAATCAATCCGCAGAACTGGAAGTTCGGTTGCTGCGAGAAGGCATTATTGAATCAACGCATCGCGCCCAAGCAGTCGTCTGTGACAACCGAGGGCGCGTCCTATCCGTGGCAGGCAGTTCGGAAACCGCTGCTTTTGTTCGTTCCGCCCTCAAGCCATTCCAGGCGTTGGCAATTACGACTACCGGCACCCTAGAACGCTACAAGCTAACGGATCGAGACTTAGCCATTATCTGTAGCTCCCACCAAGGTACGACTGCCCAAGTCCGACAGGCTTTTAACGTTCTTTGGCGCTCGGATGTTGACCCATCAGCACTTCAGTGTCCAATTCCAGAAGGTAAACGGAGTCCGCTGGAGTATAACTGTTCCGGGAAACACGCTGGAATGCTTGCCGTTTGCCAAGCAAGGCATTGGCCTCTGAATACCTATTTGCAGCGCAACCACCCCGTTCAGCAGCTAATTTTAGGCAAAGTTGCTGAATTGCTGCGAATGCCCGCTGTAGAGTTCATCAGTGCCCACGATGATTGTGGCGCTCCGACTTACTTCATGCAGCTGGGGCAAATGGGTACGTTGTACGGTCAGCTTGCCTCTGGGAATAATTTGGATATGGAGCGCATCGTCCGTGCCATGACCCATCACCCAAATATGGTGGCAGGAGAAGGTTTATTTGATACAGAACTCATGCGTCTGACCGAAGGTGAAATCATCAGCAAAGGGGGTGCTGAAGGGATTCAGTGCATCGGTCGCGTTGGCGAAGGGATGGGACTAGCAATTAAGGTGGCAGATGGAGCAGGACGGGCAAAGTGTGCCGTTGCCATTCATTTACTTAAGCAAATGGGTTGGATTAGTCCCACGGTGGCGGAAACCCTATCGGAAACCTTTATGAGCTTGAGCAAATTCAAGCGCCTAGATGTAGTTGGGGAACTTTCGATGTTGTAGTTGCCATAATCCTAAATTTGCGTTATAGTAAATAAGTTGGCAAAGACGACGCGGGATAGAGCAGCCTGGTAGCTCGTCGGGCTCATAACCCGAAGGTCAGTGGTTCAAATCCACTTCCCGCCACCAAATAAAAAAGTAAACAATCCCTGCAATCCCAAAAGGTTGCAGGGATTTGTTGTAGGCTGGTTAGCAGCGATTGGGTTACATTTAAATATTTATGGCTGTAAATTTGCGGCGTCCGATTTTAGTCGGGGGAATTGGTCTGTCATTCTCGCTTTGGCTGTTGCAGAGTTTTCATGACTCAGCCGGGACAGTCGGTGAGTTTAGTGTAATTGGCGCGATCGCACTCGGCGCTGGTTTCTGGTTATTCCAGAAACAGACAACCAAAGAGCTTCATCTGCCAGATGTCAGCCAGATGGACAGGGAAACGGTAGAAAAAGCGATCGCTCAAACCGAAGGTACGATTAGCCAGCTAGAGGCAGAGGCAGAAAACCATCCGGCAAATGCCCCGCTAAGAGAACAACTCGCCAAAATTACGACTGAAATCGATCGCCGGGAGATGCATCTGGCTGTCACTGGCGGAAAGTCAGTCGGTAAATCTACCTTAATTCAAGTTTTAGAGTCTAACTGGGTTTCTCAACAGCCGCAAAAACTCGGCTTGCAGGAGACACCCGCTTTATTTACTGCAATTGACCCCACCTCCCCGCCCCCTTCCCGAATCGGGGAGAGGTCAGATTTGGTGCTATTTCTCACGAATGGAGATTTGACCGAGCCGGAATATCAAACCTTACAGCAACTAGCGGCATCTAAACAGCGTGCAGTGCTAGTGCTTAACAAGCAAGATCGGTATTTACCTGAAGAACGCGCCACGGTATTACAGCAATTGCGGCAACGAATGCAAGGAACGCTGAAGGGAGAAGACGTTGTGGCGATCGCGGCTTCCCCCAGCGCCATCAAAGTACGTCAGCATCAACCGGATGGTTCGGTGCGGGAGTGGATGCAAACCCCAGCGCCTGAGATGAGTGCGATCGCAAGTCGGTTAAGCCAAATTTTAGCCCAAGAAAGTCAACAGCTGGTTTGGACAACGGCTTGGAGGGCAGCTTATGCGCTGAAAGCCGAAGCGAAATCCGCCTTAAATGAAGTGAGACGCGATCGCGCCCTTCCCGTTATCGAGCAATATCAGTGGATTGCTGCCGCCACCGCCTTTGCGAACCCTGTACCTGCCTTGGATTTGCTGGCAACTGCTGCCATTAACGGTCAGCTAGTCATGGATCTCGGTAATCTATATCAGCAAAAATTCTCTCTTCAACAAGCGCAAGCGATCGCTGGGACAATGGGTAGCTTGATGCTCAAGCTAGGTTTAGTTGAACTAACGACTCAAACCGTAGGTGGGGTTCTGAAGAGCAATGCCATCACATTTGTCGCCGGAGGAGCGGTTCAGGGCGTCAGTGCTGCCTATCTAACCCGCTTAGCGGGTTTAAGCTTAATTGAATATTTCCAAGCGCAGGAAGCCGCTACGACATCCGAAGGGCGTCCCTTAAATCTGGATCAGTTGCGCGAAACCCTGCAAAAAGTGTTTCAGCAAAATCAACGAGTTGCTTTCTTGCAAGGATTTGTCAAGCAAGCTGTGGCGCGTCTGGTGCCAGAATCACCCCAGCCTGCGATCGCGGGTAACGAGATTGCTAGTTGTTAGCCAAGTAGTAGGTTAGCCCAACAGTAGGGTGAGCAATGCCCACCCTACTATTAAAATGTTTTATTCATATCGAAATCTGTACTAGCTCGAAATCAAGACATCATTATATAGTAATAGTCACTAACGTTCTTGAATTTCCTAATTTAGTCGGAACACACATTCCTTTTGAATTTTGAAAGAAAGTTCAGGAAGCCGAATGTGTAGAATCGCAATCGGCAAATCGAAAAACATCTGGAAAAACTTCTTTAAGCTTATGAATAATTTTTTACCCATTGCTTACTTTCAGAATAAATTTGTCCCTTTTAACGAAGCCAAAGTTTCTATTGCTACCCAAGCTTTGCACTATGGAACTGGCGCAATTGGGGGATTAAGAGGGATTCCCGATCCTCAAAATGATAAGCAAATTTTACTATTTAGATTAGACCGTCATTGCCAAAGGTTAAGTGATAGTGCTAAGTATTTACACTACGATATACCAGCCTCTAAAATTCGAGAAACTATCGTTGATTTTATAAAAAAAAATCAACCAAATAAGTCTTTTTATATCCGCCCTCTCGTATATACTTCGGGGTTAGGAATTGCTCCTAGGCTTCATAATGTTGAGAAAGATTTTTTAGTTTATGGAATTGAACTAGCAGATTATTTATCTCCGGAAGGAGTCAGCTGTCGAATTAGTTCCTGGTATCGACAAGAAGATCGCAGCTTGCCTCTGAGAGGTAAAATCAGCGCCGCATATATTACTTCTGCCTTAGCGAAAACTGAGGCGGTAGAGTCAGGCTTTGATGAGGCAATTATGATGAATTCGCAGGGAAAAATTTGCGAAGCCTCTGGGATGAATATATTTTTAGTGAGAAATGGGCAACTGATTACCCCTGGATTTGAACAGGATATTTTAGAAGGAATTACCAGAGATAGCATCCTAACAATTGCCAGAAATCTAGGAATTAAAACGATAGAAAGACCCGTTGATAAATCAGAGCTTTTTATCGCTGACGAAGTTTTTCTGAGTGGGACTGCTGCCAAGGTTGCGCCAGTCAAAAAAATTGAAAATTATCAATTACCAGAGAGCAAACCGATTACTACAAAACTGCGAGAAAAACTCATCGCGATTACGGAAAATCGAGATCCCGATTATCAAGATTGGGTAGACGCGATCGCGCTTGAATAAGAAAATCCGTCAGACGGAGAGACAAAGGCGATCGCATCTCTACAAACTAAACTCCCTTCGCAGGATAAAAGAACAGAAACCTCGGCAAGACTCGAAGGCGATCGCAACATTGATATCTGATTGCCACTCCCGCGTCACATCCACGGCTTACGCTTTTATTTGTATCGATGAAACTCCTCAATCCATAAAAGCAATGCTGCCCTCTCACCAGAGAGGGCATTTTTGTTTGCAGAGGAGATCGGCTCATAACCCAACCCTAAATTAGCGCTACGCCTTTACGCCAATCTGTCGCAGGATAGCAGTACACAGGTCGCTATTGACATCCAGAAAACCATCAATGGCAGTAAAGTGGTTTTTACCAGGTTGGGGTAGATATTCCCCTTTTAAACCTTTCGCTTTCCAGGCTGCTAGAAACTCATCGGACTGGCGTTGAAATTCTTGGGATTCATCCCCGCCGTAAGTGACAATCAGCGATCCGGCTTTGTCGGGAATATGCAGGATGGGGCTGTTGCGGAGAACTTCTCCCCAAGTTAATTGTAAAGCGGGTTGCAGCCAGGTGTAGGGAAAGGGCATCAGGTCAAATAAACCACTAATCGCGCAGCCTCCTTTAATGATATCGGCGGGTAAACCGTAGGTTCCTTCCCAGTCAGTTGCCATCAGCATTGCTGTTAATTGACCGCCAGCCGAGTGACCGGAGACATAAATTTGATCGCGATCGCCTCCAAAACTAGAAGCATTTTGATAAATCCAGGCAACCGCTGCTCGACTCTGGCGCACGATTTCATCCATTGTTACGGCAGGACACAAAGCATAGTTGGTGACAACTACTGTAACTCCCGCTTCCACAGGTGCTTTGGCGACTAAACTAAAATCCTGGCTGCTGAGCAGTCGCCAGTAGCCACCGTGAATAAACACCAAGATGGGGGCATCCGGTTGAGCTGCTGGAAAGATATCCAGATGTTCGGCTAGAGTGGGGCCAAAAGGAACCTGGAGTTTGCAGGACAACGCAGAGCGCACGCTAGCGCTTGTTTTCACGTAGAAATCTGCGTACACCATGAAGTCTGGCACCGACTTTTCTACGTTATATTCAGCATCCAGCTCGGCTTGCGTTGAGAAATTACGATAGAGCATAGAGCGTTTCTCGGTTGGGTGGAATAGATTGCGGTTCTAACGTTCAGTAGCGGCTTTTTGAATGTCATTGTAGAAGCATGGCATTCAAAAAGCCCTTACTGATGTATCGCACCCAACCCTTGAATGGCTATAGTAGTGAGCCTTTGAGCCTTCTGTTTCTCGCAGTCGAAACGTGCATCTATTGTAGTTTGACGCTGCGTTGACGAGTGCGAATCAGGAACAAGGCGATCGCTACCAACCCGATAATCGCAGACGGTTCGGGTACACTAGCGTTAAAACGATTGTTCTGTTGCCTCAGCTGCTCTTTTCCATCTTCAACCGAACGGTTAAAACGGTCTTTCTGAGCTTCCGCAATTTTAAGAGCCTGTCGTTGCTCGTCATTGACCAGTACAATCATGGACGAGTAAGGCGTGACAATTTTGTAAGTTTTAGCGATCGCATGAATGGCATCCAGTTGAGCAATCTGCTTTCCCTTTATCTGTTTGCTCAGCCCCAAAACCATTTGCCGCGCCGCCAGAGCTTCAAAACCTTTACTGTCGGGCTTTTGAGTTGTATCAGCACTCTGACTGTTCTCCGGGGCTTTTTCCAGAACCCAAGCATAGCCATCCACTACGCTGACGACAGATGACCCTAACGCTGCCTTCGTTGCCTGTCGCTGCAAAACTTCGGAAATTTTAGTACACACACCGCCACCACTGTCTTGAATGGCTTTAAGAGTTGCATCGTCGTAAGCAGGTGGCAGCGATCCTAGATGCACCATCCACAACGGTGCAGGCATTACTGGCACATCTTTACGATTGTCTGATAACTCGTAACCGCTTTCATCCGTCACCAATAAGATGCCGTCGTAAGACGTATTCCCTCGCAGTTGCGTAAACTGCCGCAGCATTTCCTTGGGTTGTATGCTGCCGTAGAATGTCATCTTCCTGGCATTGAAGCGACTGATATCATCGATGCGCTGCGGTTTTGCACCAGGGGACGCACTGATGTACAAATCAGCATCATTATTCGCGAAGATGTTGTCAGCAAAGCCGTGTTGTTCCAACCAGCTCAATGTTTCCGTCAGTTCTTTGGTGTGTACTGCCATACTCCGGGAAGCATCGACAATGACTGCAAACCGCTTCCCTTGGGGCATCAAGTAATTTTTTGCAGCTAACGGCTTGGCTAAGATTTGGTAGCCATCTGGCAAGTTAACCTGATGCAGACTTGGCTGATATTGCCCAGTTGCTGGTAAAAAAGGTTCCAACCATTCATCACCAACCCGTGCTAAAACTTCTCCATTGCGGATACGCTGGGTGTCCTGATTCCAAAAAATGTTACGCTTCTCGCCTAGCTGAGGTAACGCCCACCCCTTCTGTTGTCGCATGACTTTATAAGTCAGCCACAGATGCATTTCGGTTGGTCGATCTTCTGACTCCGCTTGTTCCTGCGGTGATAAACGGGGAGGAATGGGAAAGGCTCGCAAGCGATATTGAAGTGGCCCAACTTGCTCAAGTAAAGCTGGATCGACGGGACGCCAGCGCCTTACCTGTGAAGTATAAACTTTCTGAGCGGCACCGCGTGGCGAAACCTTAAAGGGGAAGCGCTTGGCTAAGTTCTCGCTGTCGCCCAGCCAAACTCCTGTAATTGCAGCGCTTTCTGGCAAAGAAAAGGAATAGAAAATTTCCTCAACATCAGTGGTTTTGTTGGCATATACTTCGTAGAGTTCCACATCTGCCCAATCGCCCTGTGGTTTAACGGTGACTTTTTGCGATCGCAACCACACCTTTTCCTGGTTAATATTCAGCAACCCTGCCTTTGCATCGTCCAAATTTCCACTAGATTGCAAAGCGTGTTGAATTGCTTGTCGTTCTGCTTTTTGAATTGGCTTGTCAAAAAACTGGGCGTACAGCTTTCCAGCTTTTTCCATATCTCTTAGGGAACCGTTGTATAAGAACGGCGACATCAAGTGATTGTAGCTGTCTTGGAAGAACTGGGAAAGCAGCTCTGGTAAGCCAAAAACGCTCTCATACATAACGCGGATATGATTGTTTTCTTCTGAAGTGCCAAGATACCGATAAGAAGAAAAGTAAGCGTTCAGGAGTCCATCCCGAATCAAGTCGGACTTGGCTACAAGTGCTGCCTTTTCGCTGTCTAATGGTGCTGGGTTCTCTAACAGTTTAAATGCCTGAATCTGAGGCTGGGCATTGAATGAGAGGCACAGAATCATCCAAGCAGTCACCACCGTCCCCGAACCAATAACAGTGCGGTTTCGCCCATGCTGAGCCGCAAAAGCACGTAAGATTCGCTGCCCAGATTGAATGTAGTAGCTTGCCAATATCCAAGGCATGAACAGGGATAGGATAACGCTTACGCAAAAGAGCATAAAAGAGACGGGCATCCACCAGTTTCCGGAAGCCCATATATACCCAAAGTCCCTTATCCACTGAAATTGGAAGAAGTTGTACACGAGAAAGGCGGCTGCGGGTGCGGCATAAAATAGCAGCAGCAACCCTAGGTACACACCAACCCCCGGCATCAGACTGTGAGCCATCATTTGCAACCATGCGATCGCTCGATGACGTTCTGCATAGCCGTATAGCACTTCGAGGTAAAAAGCAACCATACAAACGCCCACTGTGCCCAAAATCAAAGCGCTAGCGGGGGTGAGTTCCGCAAGCCGGAGGCGGAGTCCCTGTCTGAGGAAAAACAATAGTAGGCACAGGAGAAACAGGGGTGCTTCCACGCCATAAAACAAACGCATCAGCTGTAAAGGTTGCTTACGGAAACGCCGCAGTCCCAGCACCGTACAGATAATCGATATCACAATCAAAACTGCAAGGGTGATGAAAAATTCTCTTTCGATCGGACTATTCGACGCAGCCTTAACGATTTCACTTGTATAAGCAGGCCAATACCCAGCGCAGACAACCACCAAAAATGTAATATTACAGAACCAAAATATGCCGTGATATGTGGCATGAAGCAGATTCTTCATAATGCATGTATACCTAGAAACAAATTTTCGATTATTTAGAAAACGATTGAATAAACCATTGATAATTTTGGTTGTCAATCAACCCGAAATTAAATTCTCATTAGCCCTGATTTCTTCAACAGCGATTCTGAATATTTCGTAAACCTCTCTTCGTTTTATTTTTTTAGCGCCCTAAAGCGCTAACGCCCATGCTTTGCTAATGTGGTTCGTTAATTCTTCAATTCCTTATGTACGCTAATCCCAATTTGCAAAGATTCATTGAGTAAACAACTATATTCATCTACGCGATCGCTCAGGCTAAAGGACAGCAAGGAAGTGAGATTTTCTTCAAGGTTTGCAAATAATTCATAATGATTGCTCAGAAATTGACGATGTTTCCTCATGAGCATTTCCGCTTGTAAAGCGCTGCTCAAGGTTTCTTTAGTAATGCTCAAAGCTTGGATGACTTCTTTTCTAGTGCTGAGGTTATTACAGCGAGAGGGTGAACGACTTGCTGATTCTAGTTCATCGATGAGAGCGATCGCTTGAATTACGCGATTGTACTTATCGACTTTATCTAGTAACCTCGATAAAGATTTGACTTGTTTAACTTGTTGCCAAAAATAAGCATTCCAAATCAAGACACCCAACAGAGAAATACTAGAAATGATGATTAATAATCTGGTAACACCATCTGTATTTCCCGGTAAACTTCCAGCGTTGCGAAGTAAAATTAGACTTACTGGCATAACAAAAATTAAGACCAGCATGAGTATAAATAGTTCCGTCAGGAGAACTGATAGCATCTGCTTGGGATTTTTGAGGATAAACCCTCTATAAGCATCAATGGCTAGAGCAGTGCTAGGATCTAAATCAACCAAAGTCTCCAGATCTTCTTTTGTCATCTGTAAATTTTCTAAGTCAGCTTGCATATCAGTTGGTTCCTGTTACGTGCTTAACGAAGACCTAGTGCGTCAGAAACTATTTTCAAAAGATGAAAGTAAAAGTTACTTTCTAGAGGGCGAAATAGCTCGAAGGGGCTACCAGGATTGCCAAAAAAGGGTCTGAGCGTCCATCCTAGTTGGCTTCCGACAAAGCCATATAACACTAACCAGCCTCGAATCATCGCCGTGCGGTTACTTGGCTTGTCAGAATCTTTCTCGTTGATATATATCAGGCTTCGATAAAAAACATTAATCCCAATCAAACCTGTAATGGTAAAGACCAGTACATTCAAGAGTTTAAAAAATTGATAATCGTTAATGGAAAGACGAAAAAACAGGGTGATTGGTGCAAAACTGAAAAGCATTACCCCAATGATTGACATTGAAGCTAATAGTAAAACCAGGTATTGTCCAAAGCTGCGCCTAGAGCCTGAAATTACATCAAAGAAATATAAATTAGGTAAACAAACAGCTAGAGTGATTAAATATAAGGCTGGTAGCTTAATGGCTGAAGCAACCATTTGCAATCCGCCACTAAACGAGCCGATGATTGCTCCATAAAGTGCAAAAAAGACTGAACTACTAATTAACAAGGAAACAATTTTGGTTTCAATTCTTATCCCTTTACTAATCTCTTCCAGAAATTCCTGGCGATCGCGCAAAAAGTACATTAGGATTGCGAAGTGATTCATGACATCTTCTCCTATCAATTCAGGTATCGCTCTACGGATCTCTCAGGCACCTGCCTCAAAGTTGTGGGGATATACCCAAAATTTGTTACAAAACTTTACAAAAACCGTGAAGAGCGAAGATGGTTTGGATAGGCTGACCCGACAGCAAGAGGAGAGAATCTTACTTAATTCCCTGCTATGAACGAACGGGATGAGCGGCTAGGCAAACTAATTGAAGCAGTCCGTCAGCATCCATCTGGGAGCCTTAGCTGGCGAAAAGCGATGAATCAGCTGTTGATAGAAATTCAGCAATTGCCAGGATTGGCGAGATCCGCTCACCCGGATTACTTGGAAGCTTTGGATGATACATTGCTGAAATTGGCTGATGAAATACACGAATTTGAACCCAGACAGCCTTCTTTAGAGAAGAGTTTGGTGGCTTGGATTAACCTGAAATTACGCCTGAAATATGAAGTGCGCGACTTGCATTCCTCCCAGCAGACTCGCGCCAAAAATCCCAAGAATCCTCAAGCGGAATTTCAAGAACAACTGAGGAAACCACCCCTCTCGCTTGATGTGCCCTTGGGGGATGAGGGGAGCGAAACTTTTGGCGATCGCTTGGCGGCTTCAGTTCCCTGTACGCTTTTAGAAATAGAAGCACAAACCCGGCGAGAACAGGAACAGCGGAAAAATCAAAGAATTGGGGTTCAGCTAAAGCAATATATTGACCGAGATCCGGAAGGCAAACTTCGGCGTTGCCATCCCCAAGCTTATCCAGAGTGTAACTGCCAAATCCTCAGCCAGCGCTTGCTCTTAAAGTATCCACCCGACAAACTCGCTCTTGTAGCACGGGATCTCAACATTAATTACAACACCCTGAACTGGCATTGGAAAAACAAGGGAGTCCCGCTTCTCCAAGCGATCGCTAGAAGTTTGGGCTATCAACCAAATGTAGAAGAAGACTTATGAATAGCACCGCACCTGTTTCTCTTAACGTTCCCCTCAGCGACACCGCCCATCAGCTGGCGCGACAATTTGCACAAGAGCAAGCGACTCCTGAAAAAGGGGTACGGGTATATCTCAATACCCTGGCTGTGTGGGCGGTTCACCGCTATCTAAAATGGCTGAGATACGAGCCGGATCTCACCTCAAGCGACAGCTGGCATCCTGGTATGCGAGCCATGTTTGATGTGGCGGATCTGGTGTTGCCTAACTTAGGTAGATTAGAGTGCCGTCCCGTCCTGCCTGGGGAGACATCTGTTATGCTACCGCCAGAAGTGATGCAAGATCGAGTTGGCTATGTGGCAGTTCAGTTTGGATCGCGTTCTACTCCCACAGAACCAGTCTACTTGCAGGAAGCACAGCTGATTGGATTTGCTCCCGCTGTTGCTACTATCGATCCGCCAGAGGAACTGCAACTGGCTGACTTGCAATCTTTGGATGCACTGATGGAGTATCTAGATCAACTCGAATCGGCGCTGTCAGATGCACCCGACAAGACGCGATCGCAGCTAAACAACTGGTTACAAAATCTCTTCGAGTCTGGTTGGCAGACAGTTGAGCAAGTCTTGACGCCACAAACGCCCCTTTTAGCATTACGCAGATCGACTGTAAGACGGGCAAAGCAAATTGAGTTACAAACAAAAACAGTTGTTTTAATTGTCACCATCCAGCCAGAAAACCAGGAAAGGTTGGGCATTCATCTGCAACTTCGTTCTGTCAATCCACAAATGGCGCTGCCACCTCAACTGAAATTGATGGTACTTACAGAATCTGGGGAAGTGTTCCGAGAAATTATTGCTAGCAGGACTGATACCTTTATGCAATATGAGTTCAGCGGACAAGTGGGGGAACAATTTAGTATCAAAGTAGCGTTAGGAGATATTAGCATCACAGAAGCCTTTGTCATCTAGCAGGCAGCAATGGAAAAGTTAGTCATCTTGGATATCGATGGTGACTTGCATCAGGGAGCAATAGCAACGCTGGAAATTCGGGGAGAAGGCAACCATGCTGTTACCACCCGTGCCAAAGGTAAATTGCCCCCAGCAACTCAGTTCCTGGAACAATACGAACACTGGCAGTCTCTCTATCGCAGTTTGTCGTTCCTGTTTCGCTTGGAAGAAAGAGGGGGACAAATTACTCAGGGTTCTCCAAAAGATTTACTTGACGCTTGCCGCGAGTCTGCTCAGACCTTAGCAGATAGTTTGACAATCTGGCTCAAAGCTGAGTCTTTTCGCCCGATTCGAGAAAAATTACTCGAAAAATTATTACCAACCGATACAGTGCGGTTGATTCTGCAAATAGAAGACAACCAACTGCGACGACTCCCCTGGCATTTATGGGATTTTTTTGAGCGTTACCCCAAGGCAGAAGTAGCGCTGGGGGCAACAGCTTACGAACGGGTGGAAAATTTAGGGCAATTTCGGGAAAAGCCTAGAATTTTAGCGATTTTGGGCAACGGTAACGGTATTGATATTGAAGCAGACCGACAGTTGCTTTCAAGTTTTCTTTGTGATGCAGAAATTGTCTTTTTAGTCGAACCGCAACGCCGCCAGTTATATCAACAACTTTGGGACTCAGATGGGTGGGATATTTTATTTTTTGCTGGACATAGTTCTAGCCTTGCTTGTGGCGAAACGGGCGAGATTGAAATTAATGGTAGCGATCGCTTATCCATCACCGAGTTAACCTATGCTCTGAGAAGAGCAATAGAACGCGGCTTACAACTGGCAGTTTTCAATTCCTGCGATGGACTAGGCTTAGCACGTTCCCTTGAAAGCCTCCATATTCCCCAAATCGTTGTTATGCGGGAACCAGTCCCTGACTTGGTTGCTCAGGAATTTCTCAAGTCTTTTCTCACTGCTTTTTCTAGGGGCGAGTCTTTTTATACATCTGTGCGAGAAGCGCGAGAACATCTGCAAGCTTTAGAGGATCGATGTCCCTGCGCCAGTTGGTTGCCAGTAATATGCCAAAATCCCACGGCGGTGCCCATCATTTGGCAAGGATTACATGATAGAGGAAAAGGGTCTCTTGACGGGTACGAGCACGGCAGTGTTGTGCCCGTACAAACTGGGCAAGTTCCCTGTCCCTATCGGGGTTTGTCTGCATTTCAAGAAGCCGATGCACCGTTTTTCTTCGGTAGAGAAGCTTTCACTGAGAAACTGTTGAAAGCGGTATATAATCAGCCACTCGTCGCTGCGATTGGTCCTTCCGGTAGCGGCAAATCTTCCGCAGTATTTGCAGGCTTAATTCCACGTCTGCGTCAGATAGAAAACTGGCTAATTGTTAGCTTTCGTCCGGGGAATCGTCCTTTTTTAAAACTGGCAGAACAGCTAATTCCCCTATTAGAACCGCAGTTGCGTGAAACAGATCGTTTGGTTGAAATCAACAAACTAGCAACAGCAATTCAGCAGGGTGACTTGCCATTAATCGCTGTGTTAGAGCGAATTCTAGATAAAACTCCCACAACTGACCATCTGCTTTTATTTGCCGATCAGTTTGAGGAATTGTACGCGCTTTGTCAGGAAGCTGAAATCCGTCAACGCTTTCAAGATGAATTGTTAACTGCTGTCAACCAGATACCCAGTTTTACCCTAATTCTCACTTTACGAGCGGATTTCTGCGAATACGCCCTTTCTTACCATCCCTTTGCCTCTGCATTGCAGCGCTTCCCTCCAGAATTTTTAGGGCAAATGAGCCGCTTAGAACTGCAAGCAGCGATCGCAAAACCAGCCCAAAATTTAGGTGTACAGATCGAGGAAGGATTGCGATCGCGCATTTTAGATGCCGTTAGTTGCGAACCCGGTCAACTGCCCTTGCTGGAGTTTGCCCTAACCTTGCTGTGGGAACAACAACGCAATGGTATCCTCACTCATGCTGCCTATGATGCCATTGGCGGTGTCGAACAAGCACTCGCCAGTTATGCCGAACAGGTGTATGCAGCACTCAAACCGGAAGAACAGCAACAGGCAAAGCGTATCTTTCTCCAATTAGTGCATCCCGGTGAAGGCACCGCCGATACTCGTCGCATCGCCACCCGCACCGACGTAGGACAAGACAATTGGAACTTAGTTACGCGCCTAGCAGATGCACGTTTGGTTGTTAGCACACAAGATGAGGCAACCAGGGTTGAAACCGTCGAAATCGTCCATGAAGCACTAATTCGAGAGTGGCAACGCTTGCGCCAGTGGCTAGAAGATAACCGCAGCTTCCGGACTTGGCAGGAGCGATTGCGGATAGCTTTGCGACAATGGGATAGCCAGCAAGATGAGGGGGTACTGTGGCGAGGTGCGCCGTTATTAGAAGCTCAACATTGGTACGCCGAACGTTCAGCGGATCTGAGTTCAACGGAGCAAACTTTTATACAGGCAAGTTTGGCTCTGCAAGCACGAGAGCAGAGAGTACGCGATCGCCAACGAAGACAAGTTATCCTGGGACTCACGAGCGGTTTGATAGGACTAGGATTGCTAGTGGGAATTGCCACAAAGCAATGGCAGCGAGCCGAAACGGGTGAAATCGATGCCCAACTCAATGCTTTAAGTGCCTCCTCAGATGAACTCCTAGCCTCAAATAAAGAACTAGAAGCATTGCTGGAAAGTTTAAAGGCAGGTAGACAGCTACAACAATCTATCGAAGCCAAACCCGATACCCGCATTCGAGTGGTAACGGTTCTACAGCAAGCAGTCTATGGCGTCAGAGAGTATAACCGTCTGGAGGGACATCAAAGAACGGTCATTAGCCTCAGTTTTAGCCCGGATGGTCAAACCATCGCGTCTGCCAGTGATGACGGTACAGTTAAACTTTGGCAACGGGATGGCAGGCTGTTGACGACGCTGGAAGGACATCGAGACAAGGTAAAAAGCGTCAGCTTCAGTCCAGACAGCCAAATGGTGGCTTCTGCAAGTTATGACAAAACGGTGAAACTCTGGCACCGGGACGGTACACTCATAACTACTCTCAAAGGGCACGCTGGCAAAGTCAATAGCGTTGCTTTTAGCCCAGATGGTCAGTTTCTCGCCTCTGCCAGTGCGGATAAAACGGTGAAACTTTGGCGGCGGAACGGCAGCCTAATTGTCACCTTAAAGGGTCATCGCTCTTGGGTAACAAGTATTCACTTCAGCCCAGATAGCCAAACCTTAGCGACAGCTAGCACCGACAAAACAATTAGACTGTGGCACCGCAATGGTAAATTGCTAGGGATTTTAAAAGGGCACACCGCTTCAGTCAATAGCGTCAGTTTCAGCCCCGACGGTCAGACTTTGGCTTCTGCTAGTGCAGATACTACAGTGAAACTCTGGCGTCAGAATCGGAGTCTGGGAGGTTTTGAAACTCGTCCCTACAGAACTTTCACCGAACACAAGGATCTCGTTTGGGCGGTTAATTTTAGCCCAGACGGTCAAACTTTGGCTTCTGCCGGTGCGGACAAAACGGTGCAACTTTGGCGTCTGGATGGCACGCTTGTTTCTACTCTCAAAGGACACAGCGCTTCGATTTACAGTGTGAGTTTCAGCCCCGATGGTCAGAGTTTGGCTTCTGCCAGCGCCGATACTACAGTTAAACTTTGGCACCCTAACGCTGAGAAACTTCCCACTTTGCAGAAGCATGATTCTGAGGTGCGGGGTGTAAGTTTTAGCCCAGATGGTCAGACTTTGGTTTCTGCCAGCGCCGACAAAACAGTGAAGCTTTGGCATCAAGACGGGAAGCTGCTAAAAACTCTCAAAGGACACAATGGGGAGATTTCCAGCATCAGTTTTAGCCCAGATGGACAGACGTTTGCTTCAGCGAGTGCTGACAAAACGATAAAATTGTGGCACAAAGACGGCACGCTTCTGAAGACCTTCCAGGGACATACTGCTAGTGTCTTGAGTGTTCGTTTCAGTCCAGATGGTCAGACTTTAGCCTCAGCGAGTGCTGACAGAACTGTGAAACTCTGGAATCGGGATGGAACTCTGCTGGATACCTTAATCGGACATCAGGAATCGGTAACAAGCGTGAGTTTCAGCCCGGATGGACAGACTTTAGCTTCTGTGAGTGCTGACGAAACGGTGAAGCTTTGGCATAACGGAAGTTTGCTCAGCACTCTACCGGGACATAGTGCTGGTATCTTAGATGTCAGCTTCAGTCCCAATGGTAGTACCTTAGCTTCTGCCAGTGCTGATGGAATCGTAAAACTTTGGAGCAACGGTCAGTTGCTCAAAACCTTAACTGGGCATACCAATCGAGTCAATAGCATCAGCTTCAGCCCGAATGGTCAAACTCTAGCTTCTGCCAGTTCTGACGGAACGGTGAAACTCTGGAGCCTGAGTGGGAAATTGCTCAAAACCTTACGTGGGCATACTGATAGCGTTTTGGGGATAAGTTTTAGCCCAGATGGTCAAACAATCGCTTCAGCTAGTAGCGATCGCACAATTATTTTATGGAATTTGGATCTGGATGCCCTACTGGTTCTAAACTGTGCCTGGATGCGGGACTATCTGCAAACACAAAGCCTGTCGATTTGCCAGTAAAGTTGCACAAAATCCAGGTTAATTGCGATCGCGATATCTGCCTCTTTGTTGCTTCCAAATTCCTCTGGCTTAAAACTAGCGGTTCCCCAACTGAATACACCGAAATGCCAGACCCTCTCAAACTGACACAAGATTAATGACCTCAGACAGCACTTATCTACTAATCAAGAATTTCGCAATTGGAGAATCTACGACTATAGCCAAGAATTGCTCCTCATTCCCAGAATCTTGCATTACTACAGGTGCCAGTCATGCCGTTCAAAGTTGAAGTAGTTCCACACAATCTACAGTGGCGAGATGCGTTCAGGCTGAGTCGCAGCAAGTTGCCGATGCAATGGGTGAAAATATGGTTGCAATACATCATATTGGTAGCACGGCAATTCCTAATATTTACGCAAAGCCCATTATTGATCTGTTGGTTGAAGTGAAAGATATTTCTCGTGTAGATGAGCAGAGTGCAGCAATGGAGTCACTGGGTTATGAAGTGATGGGTGAATATGGAATTCCCGGTCGGCGATTCTTCCTTAAGAATAGCCAAGCAGGTATCAGAACACATCACATTCACACATTCGAGATTGGTTCAGCACAGGTAAAGCGTCACTTAGCATTTCGAGATTACATGATTGCTCATCCTGACGATGCACAGCAATACAGTAACCTTAAGCGGAAATTAGCCGAGATGTATCCCGATGATATAGAGGGATATATGGAGGGGAAAGACGACTTTATCAAAACCATTGACCGAAAAGCAGCAGGGTGGCGTGTGTCTTCAGTAAATGAGTAACAGTGTCCCTATCCAGGCTTATATTTTGTTCGCGAGGAGAAACCTCTATGAAATCCCATATTGCGATCGCTGAATTTAGCTGTTAGGTATCCAGTAAACCATCAGAGAGTTACGAACATGACAGAGAAGAAATCTTTGATTTTGCGGCGTCAACAAATAGAAGACAATATGCAAACATTCTCACACCCCTGGAATCCGAAATCCGAAATTTCAGGGACACAAATGGGGCGTTTGCTCGGACTAAAGCGCACCGGAGTCAACTTTGCAAAAGTCCCTCCCGGAAAGGAATCCTTTGTCTATCATTCCCACTACCGCGAGGAAGAATGGATTTACATTCTATCGGGCTGCGGAATTGCGGAAATTGACGGGGAAGAATTTGAGGTTAGTGCAGGAGACTTCATGGCATTCCCAACTCCTTCAGTCGCTCATCATCTGAGGAATGCAGGCGATGAAGACTTAGTTTACCTAATGGGAGGAGAAAACATCGATATAGAAATTGCCGATTTTCCGCATCTTGGAAAACGCATGTTTCGCCGTGAAGATGCTATTGAAATCTTTGACTTAGAAGATGCTAAACCGTTTGGATCATTAGACACCGAATAACGATGAGTTGCGTACTCGAAACAAGTAGATTACAGCTTCGACCCTGCCAGATCGAGGATATTCAACTCATTCACACGCTTTGGACGAGCGATCGCGTCCGGTCTTTCTTATTCGACAACCGGGTAATCTCGTCTGACGAGGCAGAATCTTTCGTTGAGGACAGCATCGCGAACTTTGAACAGCATGGGTACGGACTCTGGCTAATCTTTATGCGCGACCTTGAATATCTTGTTGGCTTTGCTGGCTTCTTGCCTTCAGAGGAAGGGACTCCCAGTTTAATCTACGGAGTTCATCCCGATCGCTGGGGATATGGTTACGCAACAGAAGCAGCTAGCGCTGTATTGGGTTATGCTCTGGACACGCTTTCCCTTCCCAAGGTGAGGGCGGATGTGGACGAACCAAACATTGCGTCTGTGCGGGTGCTTGAGAAGCTAGGGATGAGGCAAACGGGACGGGAAGTCGTCAACGAGCATCCTCTTCTTTACTTTGAAAAATTACGATCGCTTTAAGCAGTGCAGAAATTCATCGCGATCGCAAACTACGATCTGCAATGTCTGCTTGTCACCCAATCGGGTGAGGTGTTCTTTCCGCAAGTTTTTGTAGTATGCCTGTAGTGAAGCGCAACTTAAATTTCCGGAATTACGGCAACGTAGGCATCTCAGCTAATTTTATGATTACTTTAACAATGCGTCCTTATGCAGGGGAAGCGGATTTAGAAGCGATCGCTCACCTGATCAATTCCTGCGAAGCGGTCGATAAACTTGACGAAGGCATATCTGTCTCTGAACTGCGACAGGAATTTAAAGCACCTTCATTAGACAAAGCACGCGATCTTTGCCTCTGGGAAAACTCTGACGGTAAGCTGATTGGCTTCGGACGAATGTGGATTCCCCCTGATGGCGAAATCATCGAAGGCTACATTGGTTTCCACGTCCACCCAAGCGATCGAGGCGGTTATCTGGAAAAACAGATCGTCGCCTGGGGTGAGGAACGGATGCGCGAAGTTAGCAAAGAACGCTGCATGAGTGTTAAGCTGCGCTCTGGCGCTCGCGAAGACCAAGCCGAACGCATTGCTTTCTTAGAAAGTTGCGGTTTCACTGCCGATCGGTACTTTTTCACCATGAGGCGATCGCTGGATGAACCAATACCACAACCGCAGTTTCCAGCAGGTTTCACCATTCGCCAAGTAGAAGTTGAACAAGACGCAGAAGCGTGGGTGGAGATGTTTAACCAATCGTTTATCGACCATTGGAATCATCACCCTTTAACTGTGGAGATGCTTAAGTATTATCTAAGCGACCGGGATTACAAGCCGGAATTAAACTTGATTGCGATCGCTCCTGATGGGACTTTTGCTGCTTTTTGCCACAGCAGGATCTATACAGAGGAAAATGCACGCAGCGATCGCAAGGAAGGCTGGATTGCTGTACTAGGAACGCGGCGCGGCTTCCGTAAGATTGGGCTGGGACGAGCTATGTTACTAAGCGGGATGCATCGTTTGAAGGCTGCTGGCGTAGAGACAGCCAAGCTTGGCGTCGATGCTCAAAATCCTTCAGGTGCGCTGCGACTCTACGAATCTGTTGGGTATGCCACACTTCACACCCGCATTTTCTACGTCAAGGATGTGTAGTTGGACTCTTGCTAAAAAATCTTGCTGCCGAACTCTTGACAAGTTTTGTAGTATTTATGTAGTATAAATTTAGTGAAGCAAGAGAACCACAAGTTCACACATCATCTTGCTTCCAACTTTAAGGAGGTGTTCAAAATGGTTCACATTCGTTTTGAAGGTCGTTCTTACGACATTGAAGAAAAGCAACTAGGTGTAACGGATGGCATGAACGACAAATCCGTTAAGGAACGCCTTGCACAGCATTTTGATGTTAGAAGCGATCGCTTCCAATCCTACGTTGTCGATCGCCGTCCCAGTGGGGATTTAATTGTACGTCCAGAAGCAGTTTACGGCTAAATAATTTTGAATGTAGAATTATAAAATTAAATTCAACACCTAAAATTCAAAATTATTCAAGCCCCGCGCCCCGACAGAAAAAGCATACACACTATTGATAACGATCCTAAGGTAGTGAAGTTCGGGCGACCGAACTAGCGAAGCATTCTAAATCTCTCGTCAGATACGGTTTGCGCGTCCACTGCTAAGCATTGCTTAGTAAGAACGGTCGTAAATTGTAATAAAGCTTTTTCAACTTGCACGGGGTCACCTTCAAAGCTTTTTCCCGCGCCCTAATTTGTGAAGCTTACACACATTCCCGCTTCGGTCGGGGAGGTAGTGGGTTCGACTCCCACCGACTGCTTCTTAATGCAGTCGTAGCTCAACGGATAGAGCGCCAAGTGATAACAGCTTTGCTGACTTGCGCGGGATAAAAATCAATTTTCTTGTTGATTTAATCTGAAAACAATGGCACGCGCCCCGATGTAAGAAGCATACAAACTGGTAACGTTCGGGAAACCGAATTGTAGGTTCGATTCCTACCCTCTCCGCTGCATGGAGAGGTGTCAAAAAAGCTTTTTAAACTTGCGCGTAGCTAGTACTCTTTATCCCAACTGGAAATAAAAAATAAAGCTTCCACTTCGTACCCAAACTTAAAAAGCTTACATACTAGCTCTGTGATAGAGCAATCGACTATTAATCGATAGGTCGGGTTAAACTCCCGTTAACTATAGCTTTCTTAACTTGTACGAAGTGACAATTTTTTCCAAAACAGATTGCAAACTAAATAGTGCATTTTATGGATACTCAGCTTTAAATTTTGTGTTCCGCGCCCTAACCTGAAAAGCATACACACATCCGCCTGATAAGCGGGAGATGTAGGTTCAATTCCTACCGCTGCCATTATTTGGCAGTGTAGAGTAACGGTAACTCTCCAGTGAATAGCTTTTTTAACTTGCGCGGAACACCCAATACTTTCGAGACTGCAATAATCGCTTCGCGCCCTAATAGATAAAGCTTACATACTAGCTCAGTTGGTTAGAGCACTTGACTCATAATCAAGCCGTGACGGGTTCAATTCCCGTGTATATTCAAACAGCTTTTTCGACTTGCGCGGAGCAATCTAAATACGAATAAATTTATCGTTATTTTTGATATTTACTGGAGGGTTTTCCAATGTTATGCAGTTCTTCCCTAATTACAACAAACCTAGCCATAACTGAATGGCAATTCATCAAAATTAATAGATATTTAGGGACGATACTAAGTAATGAGCGAACACCGTTTGGGAGAAATTGTCATTGAACGTCCTCGTGGAGGCATGAGGATAAGTGTAAAAAAGCTTAAAGGCTATAAAAAAGCTCTGCAAAAGATTACTAATGAGGCAAGTAAAGATGGGTTACTGAGTCCTTATTTAATCAAGACAAGAAAACGCACAAAGTACTTTTCAGACCATCTAGGTCCATTACGTCGCTGGTTGCGTTCTAAAGTGGGCGAATCTTGGGATAATGTTTACAGCGAATTATGCCAGCAGCTTGAAACGAGAACGTTATCAGGACAACATATTCTCTCCCATGTATGGGGTTTTGTGGAAAAGGATGTTGAACTAATTGATGGAGTTCCTTATTCTACTAAATCGTGCAAGTATTTACCCAGAAACCCGCTGAATTATTGGAGAGAGCAACTTTATATACATCCCGATACTAAAGTTCTCTGCCTAGCTAAGAAAGCACCCAATAAACCTCCCGAAAAGCCAGACAATCTAGTAGTTGTTAATGACTGCCTAGAATATCATAAAATTAACAATTTGTGGTATGCAATAAAGCTTCAAAATACACCACCAGCAAAGCCAGTAACAGATATTGTCTTAAAAGAAATTGCTGACGGTTGGAGTGTACGGGAGAAGCAAGGTAGAAGAATCTACAGAAAAAGTTACGCTGTCGATAAACGTCAGTGTAACAAGAAGGAAATAAAGTTCATTATGCAGCAGCTTGCAAATAGTTAAACTTCTCATTCCGCGCCCTGATAGAAAAAGCTTACATACTAGCCGAATTGGTACAGGCGCTTGATTTAAGCTCAAGATTATGCAGGTTCAACCCCTGCGTATGAAACAACAGCTTTCTCGACTTGCGTGGAATGATAATATTTCATTTTTTATTATGAGGAGGAGTATAAAGATGTCTGTAAAAACAATTGAGATTTTAGAGCAATTAAAATCTTTAACACTAACCGAAGCGGCAGAATTAGTTAAGCAAGTTGAAGATACTTTTCGAGTTGATGCTTCGCCTCGCCAGCGGACAAGTATTATTGAAATAATCGAGGAAAAAGGTGAAGAGCTTTCTGTACAAACTGAGTTTGATGTAGTTCTGGAGGAAGTTCCTGCTGATAAGAAGATTGCAATCCTCAAAGTTGTACGGACTTTGACTAATTTGGATCTGAAGTCAGCAAAAGATTTTGTTGAGTCAGCGCCGAAAGTGGTGAAAGAAGCGATCGCACTCTCCGACGCAGAAGAAATCAAGCAACAGCTAGAAGCAGCAGGCGCTAAAGTTTCTCTCAAGTAGTTTGCACTCTCGCAGTTGTGAAATATCAGTCACTCAGTGAGATAGAAAGTCTAATTGCGGCATTCGAGAATTGCACCTTGCCACGAGACGAGTGGAATCATCGCGCACATTTAACAGTTGCACTATGGTATCTCACTCGTTACTCGAAGGCAGAAGCGACGAATTGCATACGCGATCGCATCCAGCGTTACAACTTGACTAATGGGATTAAAACTACTAAAAACAGTGGCTATCACGAAACGATGACACTGTTTTGGATTCGGATTGTTAGTCACTATCTATCGGTTGCAGATCGAACTCGCTCTATCGTATATCTTGCCAACGAACTTATCGATAGTTACGCAGATAAAAATCTTCCTCTGACATACTACAACCGCGATCGCTTAATGTCTTGGCAAGCTCGAATAACTTGGCTTGAACCGGATTTGAAACCTTTAGATTAGCAGGGATGACAGTCTCTTGCTTGGCAAATTATAATGGCAGTTGTCGCCGCGCCCCAACAGAAAAAGCTTACATACCCTTTTAAGGTAAAAAAACAGCTTTCTCGACTTGCGCGGCACCAAATTACTTGCGTGCGACATCTGCCTCCTCAACACTTCAAGATGCAATGGAGGTAGTTGCAATGAATACGCTAGAACTCGACTTGCGTTTAGAAATTCTCAATAGTCTGCTGACTACGCCACACCGGGAACTCGGTAAGGTAGCAGAAGTGCATAAGATGATGGTCGAACTTGACCCCATCTTTTACGGACACCTGGCTGTATGGTATCAGCGTCACGGGGATGTCCGCGACCACAAGGAAGTTTTTGTTGGTAATTTGCTGACTAGCAGCTTGAACGAACATCGGGGTGCGGGTTTCATGATGTTACAAGAGTTTCCGCCTTACCAGGTGGCGCGAATTGTAGACTTTATGAAGCAGCATCAGCAAAAGTTACCGCGTTCGGCGCGGACTGCGGTACGGCGATATTTGCAGGAACGGGAAAAGAATGCTGCATTTTTCGATCGCGCTGCGGTGCGGGGACGCAAGGCGATGAAGCATCTGTATGCAAGTTTGCACATTAAGCCAAGCGATCGCGCTAACGCCGTACTATTCAAAGATGCACCGCCTGAAGATAGTCTTGCGTTTGCACTCAAGCAGCTTGCAAAAGCAGAGACACCACAAGCACAAGCACAACTGATTGCAGAACACAAAATTCCCTACACTGTCGCTATTGGTGCGGTGAAGGAAGTGACGCCAGAAGTGCTGATGGCGCTAGTTAACGCCATGTCACCGCAGGAGGTAATTAACAACCTCAAGTCACTCCAAGCGCGAGGTGCGATGGAAAACGCTGAGGTGAAGGTGTTGATTGATGCAAAACTGACAGAAGCTGCAACAAGCGATCGCGTCTCTGCATTCAAGGCGATGAAAGCGGCGGGTGTTGCCAATGTCGATGATGCAACTGTGGCGCAGCTAGAGCAAGTTGTCAACGAACAGGTGAAAAAGCGGGGTAAGATTACCAAGTCTACTGCCTTGTTTGTAGACAAAAGCAGCAGCATGACTGAAGCGCTGGAAGTCGGAAAGCAAATTGCAGCTTTGATTTCTGGCATCAGCGAAGGTAACTTATTTGTTTATGCCTTCGACACCAAAGCTGTTGAAGTAAAAGCACAAGGTAAAGCGCTGTCAGATTGGGAGAAAGCTTTCCAGAAATTGTTTCCGGATGGTTGCACTAGCATTGGTGCATCACTGGAAAAGATGCGGCAAAACAAACAGTCGGCAGAACAAATCATCATCGTTACCGATGAAGGCGAAAACAACGCTCCTTACTTCAACACAGTTTATCCCCGATACTGCGAAGAATTGAAGGTAGTGCCGAATGTAATTATTGTCAAAGTCGGTAACTATAGCAACCACTTAGAGAAGCAGTTGCAACAGTCTCAAGTATCGCTGGAGACATTCACCTTCGCAGGTGATTACTACTCACTGCCAAACTTGGTGCCATTATTGTCTCGTCCATCTCGACTTGAATTGTTGATGGAAATTCTAGAGACACCGTTACCAGTGCGAGTTGATAACTAGATAGGCTCACTTGTGGCTCAATCGAAGCATAGAAAGCCTAACCCCTAACCCCCTCCTTTTGTAAGAAAGGGGAAGAAAAAAGCCCCTCTCCTGCGAGGAGAGGGGTTGGAGAGAGGTCAACAAAATTATTAGTCAACGAGGAATCTAACATGGTGGAAATAACTGCAAAAACCGTCAAAGAACTGCGCGTACAAACAGGTGCAGGCATGATGAATTGTAAGAAGGCGCTGGATGAAACCAATGGTGATATGACCAAAGCGATCGCATGGTTGCGCCAAAAAAGTATGAGTAGAACATGCGGCGGAAGCCATCGTATTTCCGCAGAAGGAATTATTGACAGCTACATTCATACTGGCGGTAAAGTTGGCGTGCTAGTAGAAGTAAACTGCGAAACTGATTTCGTAAGTCGCAGTGAAGTATTTCAAACCCTGGTGCGGAACATCGCCATGCAAATTGCCGCTTGTCCGAATGTGGAGTATGTAAAGGTAGCAGACATTCCGGCTGAAATTGTTGCGAAAGAAACAGAAATCGAAAGGGGACGCGATGACTTGGCTCGCAAACCAGCAAACATCAAAGAAAAAATTCTTCAAGGACGAATTGGAAAACGCCTGAAAGAAATGTCTTTGATGGATCAGCCTTACATTCGCGACCAAAGTATCGTGGTGGAAGAACTGGTGAAGCAAAGCGTAGCTCAACTGCGTGAAAATATCCAAGTGCGTCGTTTTGTCCGCTTTGAGTTAAGTGAAGGCATTGAAAAGCCTGAAAGCAACTTTGCCGAAGAAGTCGCTGCACAAATGGGCGGCAGGGAATAAAGGCTTGGCGAATAGAATTCGCGGCTACACAAACAAAGTCCGCCTGCGCGGACTATCGGAAAATTGAGAATATTGAAACCCGCGAAGGCGGGTTTAGCCTGTGTAGCTGCGGTTTCAACCGCCCACTCTATTTGCTTATAAATTTGATGGGGAATTTTCGTAAGATAAGCCAGCGTAAGACAGTCTGCTATTCGTAGTTTTTTTCTTGCTTGCCGAATCAGAATATAATTAGAATGCAATGTTCATAAATTGGGTTTCATATTATGGAAATAAACTTGAATGATTCAAAAGATTTTAATATTGAAAGCGTTCGATTATTAATTAAATCAGGGCATCAATCTCGGCATTCACAAATTAGAGTAACAAAAGACGGGATTGCGTATTTATCCTATATTACAGGAAATAAAGAGATAGAAAGACTACTATTTAGATTTGAAACTCTTTCAGCGGGAACAGGTTATGTTGGCTTAGAGGCTGCAAAAGACGAAGATTGGGTTAACCAGATTTATAAAGCACTGAAAGACAACTGGGAAACTCAAACGCATGGGTATATTGATTATTTTTGAGTCTGCCAACCTTAGTGAATAGAATTCGCGGTTAATTCTGTGTAGCTGTGGTTTCAACCACCCAGCCTTGGCAAATAGAATTCGCGGCTACACAAACCAAGTCCGCCGGCGCAGACTATCGGAAAATTGAGATATTGAAACCCGCGAAGGCGGGTTTAGTCTGTGTAGCTGCGGTTTCAACCGCCCACTCAATTATCGGAAAATTGAGATATTAAAACCCGCCCACTCAACTAGCCTTGGCGAATAGAATTCGCGGCTACACAAACCAAGTCCGCCGGCGCGGACTATCGGAAAATTGAAACCCGCGGAGGCAGGTTTAGTTTCAACTGCCCAATCAACCGCGGTTTCAACCGCCCAGACCAAAATTAATTATTTAGGAGTCAATTCCCAAGTAGAAATAGTTGATTTCTGTCGGTGGTGAATCGCCTGGTTTCGGATGTAATCAGCCACTTTATCGATAGCATCATGGCTCACAGTAAAAGCCCCGTAGCTGCCTTGCCATTTAAAGAATTCACTAGGTTTAATTTCGTGAGTAATTAGATGAGAAGAACTACCTTTAACTTGTTTAACTAAATCAGATACAGCCAGAGTAGAGGGAAAACCAGTTAAAAGATGGACATGATCTTCAATACCGCCAACAGCGATCGCTGTGCATCCGAGTTGTTCGCACTGCCTAATTATGGCTGCATAAATTACCTTCTGAATATCAGGTGTAATAAGAGGCAATCTATCCCACGTTGCCCAAACACAATGGAGATACAACTGCGTGAAATTCGACCTCATCTCTTCTCAACCTAAATATGCAAATTTTTCAACCACGATTATCGCATTTAGTCCGCGCAGGCGGACTTCGTTTGTCTAGCCGCGAATTCCATTCGCCAGATATTCTTCAATTAAGAAAGGTAAGACTAATTATGACAAAAGCTCTCAATCATGTTGACTTGTGCTTTGTAATTGATACAACTGGCAGTATGGGTGGTTTCATCCAAGAAGCAAAACAGCAATTGTTGGATACAATTCGTCTGTTGTCAGCTGACAGTGATATCGATTTGCAAGTCGGTTTAGTAGAATACCGCGATCACCCTCCACAAGACACGACTTTTGTAACTCGTATCTATCCGCTGACTGCAAAGTTGCAGGAGATGCAGAAGAACATCAACCAACTAGAAGCGAATGGGGGTGGAGATCATCCGGAAGCTGTTTATGATGGTGTTCAGGATGCGGCTAACCAGATGAAGTGGAGACGCAACAGTTGTCGCTTTATTCTGTTGGTGGGTGATGCACCGCCACACGGTTTCCACGCAGATCGTGACGCTGAGGGCTTCACGCATACCGATCCGGCGCGATATCCTAATGGTTTAACGGTGCAGTCGGTAACGGCGGCGGCGGAAAATCAGCGGGTAACGGTTCATGCGCTGTGCATGGGAAGCGATCGCGCTACGTTGCAGTCGTTTACCGCGATCGCAACTGGCACGAGTGGACAATGTGCCTCTGTCCGCGATGCTAAAGATGTGATCAGTCAGATGGTAGCTATGCTAACTAGCGAATTCCGTAACTTGGAATTTGACGGTAAAGTATTAGATACGGTACAGCGTCTTGGTTCTCTAGATGTCAGCGCTACTGCTGAAACTCTCGCTTGTCCAAGACTGCAAGTTGCATCTGCGATCGCACGACTTGGAAAGCGTGGTTTTTTAGATGCATTAATTGTCTAGGTAATGCTTGCGTGCCCTAACTTTTAGAGCATACATACTGTTTACGAGAGGATAAGTATCCGTGGCTTCGACTCGATCGAAGCAGCGAACGTGGGAGGAAGGGGCGAAGAACCTGGGAGGTAAGCGATTAAGTAGCTATCCTTTAAATAGTGTGTAATAACTAACCAGCGGAGTTCCTTTTCGATTGCGATCGCTTTGCTCTATTAACTTGCACGCAAGCAATCCCTAATATATATAATTAATGGCGAAACAACGACTTGACACCTTATTAGTAGAACTTGATTTATGCACCTCCCGGCAGTTAGCACAACGGCTAATTCGGGCTGGGGAAGTAATGGTCAATCAGCAAGTCATTGATAAGCCGGGAACTGAGGTAGAAACCGAGGCGCAAATTAAAATTAAAGAGCGATCGCGTTTTGTTTCTAGAGGCGGTGAAAAACTCTCCAAAGCACTTGAAGAATTTGGCATTTCCGTACAAGATCGAATTTGCTTAGATGGCGGCATTTCTACTGGCGGATTCACCGATTGTTTGCTGCAAGCTGGGGCAAAAAAAGTTTATGGCGTTGATGTCGGTTATGGACAAGCTGACTGGAAATTACGCAATGATACGCGGGTAGTGTTGAAAGAACGGACGAATCTGCGCTATCTCACACCAGAGGAATTGTACGGTGATGAACAGCCAGCAGATTTAACAGTTGTAGATGTTTCGTTTATTTCCCTAACTAAAATTCTTGATGCTTTGTGGAAATTAACACAGCCTCCCAGAGAAGCGGTGTTGCTAGTAAAGCCGCAGTTTGAAGTCGGGCGATCGCGTGTTGGTAAAAAAGGTGTGGTACGAGATCCTGACGATCAGGCAGATGCTATTTTCCAAGTGTTACAAGCCGCGCAACCGTTGGGATGGCAATATCGTGGCTTAAGTTGGTCGCCAGTGACCGGGCCTGCTGGTAATATCGAGTATCTGTTGTGGTTGGATATGGATAGCGCCACACCAGCGCCAAGTTTGCAAGCCATTAAACAGATTACCGAAGCCGCTGCATCTCACTTTCGGGATAATCTTAAATCGTAAATTTTTCTGTCAGTTTTGATACCGTTTAGCTCTATTCAGGTCAAATTGAGACAGAAGCAAGCCTTAAAAGTAGAGGGTCAAAGCATGAGTACCCAAGACCAAGCACGGGAATTGATGGCACAGCACCGTCACCACGACGAACACTTACACGAGTCTATGCGAAGCCGTGCAGAGGCTGAGGTACATCAAACCCACCCTGCTGACGCCCATACCCAAGAACAGGCACGGGAATTGATGTCGCAGCACCGTCACCACGACGAACACTTACAAGAGTCTATGCGAAGCCGTGCAGAATCAGAATTAGGCGCTGCCGATCGTGCTGCTGATTCTTCCCAAGTACAATCTTGATCTGAATTTAAAAGTCGAATCAGACTGAGAACTTCTCTTGCACCCCTTACCTGTGAGGGAAGGGGTTGGGGGTTAGGTTTTGCGTTCATCTATTTGCTTTGATTGCTTTGAGATGTTCCGCCGAATTGCAACAATTCCTGCCGCAAGCGATAAAGAATTGTATTCGGTTCTACCTGATTGAGAATCTCTTGAATGACGGTATTCGCTCCCAACTGTCCCCAGGTGCAGCCTTGTTCTAGATACACCTGCGCCGCCCGACCGACTGCATAAGCTCCATATCCGGCGATACCAGCTTGGGCGATCGCTGCACCGCCATAAGCCGTAATATTGGTTGGACTCTCCCCAGCCCCAATCGCTGCCGCACTCTTGCCCAAACCGAAAACTAAACTACTGCCGAATTCACCCAGCAGCAAGCCGCCCGAACTAAACACAATGGTTTTCCAAAGCTTTCCAACTTCATAACCAGTCATCGGCAACCCATACAGCCGCGACAAGGAGCGAATCAGCGCTAAATCCGCCACCGTTCCTGCCAAGACATCCAAAACAGCAATCGGATTGAGCGCAACTGCGATCGCTTTGTATCTCACATAGCTCCAAATTAGCTGCTCCGCCTCAGTTTCACGAGCCGCCACCACTTTCTGAGCAATGCTTTCTTCAGCTTCTCGCGCCTGAACTAAGGCATTGAGCGCTAAAAGCGATCGCCCTTCTCGATTCAGAATCCCCAAAATCTTCTGCTTCAACTCATCCACCTGCGGCGGCGGCGTCTCCCATTCCTGCGTGACGCGACCATCGGGCCACTCTACTCGCACCTCCAAGGGTGCAGGTTCCGCCGCCACCATCACAATTTCATCCTCTTGTAAAGACGGAAGCGATCGCGTCTCCCGACTACCAGCACCCAGAATTTGCAACTGTTGATAAATTGCTTGTCGGTCTTGCTCCGGATATAGGTCAATTTTGTTAAATACTAAAATCAAAGGCTTCTGGCTCAGGCGCAATTCGCACAGTGCCTGATACTCCGTTCGCGTGATATCACCCGCCACCACAAACAAAATCAAGTCAGATTGACGTGCCACTTCCCGCGCCATTTCTGCTCGCGCTTGCCCCTGAATTTCATCCAATCCGGGCGTATCAATCAATTCCACCTGCACCTTACCAGCCGCGTTAGGCGTCCAGCGCACGGAACGGGGCCACTGCGTCACCCCATTCAGCGGCCCCGTTTGTAGAATTTTCTGCCCTACTAAAGCATTTAACACCGCTGATTTGCCGCGACTGACCAAACCAAAAGCGGCTATCCGAATCACACCCTGGTCTAACTTATCCAGCGTAGACTTCAAAAAATCCAGTTCAGTTTGCAGCGCTGCGGTTGCTTCTAATTTTGAAGGGTGCCGTTGGCTGCGAGAGTGGGAATACCAAGACAGCGCTTGCCGCAGACTGGCGCGAGCGCGATTGAAGTGAGTTTCTTGCAGAGTGCTGCGTGCAGAGGATGTGTGACCCCCAGCAGTGGCATTGGTTTGGGATAATTGAGGATGGCTCAAGGCTAGATTAGAAGAAGCTACAGATCCATTTTCGCTCGATATCTCATTGCGATCGCTTGATTGCACTCTACCTGAAATGAAAAATCCACTTATTTGTTCTCTTTTCCTAACCACCTTCCTAGCGGGTGGCGCTCCTATCATTAATGCAGTGCAAGCTGAGCAACCGATTCTACTCGCTCAGTCGGTATGGAAGCCCTTCGCTTCACGCGCAGGCGGCTTCACCGTGTTGATGCCCGGTGCACCGAACCAAAGTCAGGAAACGATTCAGACTAAAGGTGGGCCAATTAAAGTCCAACTCTTCCAGAGTTTCCGACCGAATCAAGCCGGTTATGTCGTTGGTTATTCCGACCTCCCGGCTAATCTGATCAAGACTCCTAGTGATGTTAACAGTTTCTTGGCTGGGGCAATTACTGGATTTGCAAATAGTTCAAAAGGGAAGCTTTTAAGCCAACGAAATATTAATTTAGGAAGTTACCCTGGAAGAGAATTTAAACTGCAACTCTCTCAAGGAGTAATCGTGAAAAGTAGATTTTATTTGGTAGATCGGAGACGATTTTATCAGGTCTTCGTAGTAACAGATAAAGAACAAGACTTAGTTAAAAGTATTGATGGTTTTTTGACTTCTTTCAAACTTACTAAAAATCCATCGGCAGCCCGAAACGGCCCCAAGGAAAACCTCAATGCCTCTTTACAAAAGGCAGTCTGCACTCAAAATTGGACGCAAGCGATCAAAGTAATCGATCGAATGAGAAAAGTTGTCCGCGATCCAAACACTCAAAGTCAGTTAGTAGCCTATCGACAGCAATTACGAGGTTTGGCGAATTCTGATGTACCCGTTCCTGCGTCACTTCTTACTGGTTGCACTGCTGCTGTGCCAGCAAAATAAACACGCTACAACAATAGCAATCCAATTTTAGTTGTGAGGCAACCCTTCAGATACCCGACTTCGTAAGAGTTGTCGGGTATTTCGCCTTCACGAATCATTTAGGATTGCGATCGCACTGGATTCTCTATTTTCAGTTTGCGATCAATTCGCGGGCAGTCTCGCAGCTAGGACGAGCCAGAAGTCTAGGATACGGCTCCGACGCAAATTCTTGGTCGGGGTTGCTTAATAAATAGCGATCGCAAACCCCAAATAGTTCTGCTTCAGTCTGGGATAGGCGCATATTTTTTAAGAAAGCTCCAGCGGCATCCACACTCTGACCGATGTAATTTAGATACATCTTCATATAACTAACCCGCGCTTTCTCCGGTACCGTCCATGCTGTCATCGTTCGACGCAGTAGCTCAATGTAACCGCGAACTTCACCCAGCGTTACGATCGAAACAGGTTGACCACTCAGGTATTGGCGAATTTGCTTAAAAATCCAAGGATTTCGGATCGCAGCGCGACCAACCATTACCCCGGCTGCTCCTGTCGTGTCTAGAACCGTTGCTGCTGTTGCGGCAGATGTCACGTTCCCGTTGGCTAAAACTGGGCAATTCACCCGTTGTACGGCATGGGCAATCAGATCGTAATGCACGTTGCCATAATACATTTCTTTGACAGTACGACCGTGCAAGCTCAGCAAATCAATTTTGTGCAAATTAATCAAGTCGAGGATACGATCGAAATTAGCGGTATCTTCAAAGCCAATTCGCATTTTGACCGTCAAAAGCCCATCGACTGCCCCCCTCAACTCACCAAGGATCTGGCTAATCTTTTCAGGATCGCGTAACAGTCCTCCACCCACGTTTTTGCGATAAATTCTTGGTGCAGGACATCCCATATTCAGGTCGATACCCGCGACTGGATAGCGACTTAGTTCTTTCGCAATGCGTACAAGATCGGAAACGCTCTCACCAATGAGCTGAGCAAAGACGGGGCGTCCGGTGGAGTTCTCTGTAATTGATCTGAGGATGTTTTTATCTAAACCCGAACTCGTGTGGACGCGAAAATACTCAGTAAAGAAATAATCAGGACTGCCATAGTTAGCGATCGCGCTCATGAACAGCAGATCCGTCACATCCTGCATGGGAGCAAGCGCCGTTAATTTTAGTCCCGGATACATAGGAGGCGGAAGTAGAGCGGATTGTGACATTTGCGCGGTCGGTTGATGTTGGATAAAAAATTATTTGTTGCGCTCGACAAACTTCTTGTCACTCGGACTAAAAAGCTTGAAAGCTTGTAGAATCCCAACTTGGATTTAGCTCATCATCCTTTTCAGATCGTCCCATACAGCGACTTATTATTTTAGCTTTAAAAAGATGTCATTTCAATAGGTAATGGTTACTGCCTGTAACTTTTAAAATGACGAAGATTTGTTAATAGAAACAAATATCTTTTATTCTAAAATTATTCAACACCAATTAATCAATTCATTCTAATTAACGCCAGTTACTCAAAAATTATAACCAACTCCAATTAAAAGTCCGACATCAGCATTGCGATTAGTGGGGAAGCCTGCATTTGCCCGTACCGTGCCCGTTAAGTCTCTTGATAACGGAACATCAACGCCGCCAGAAATAAGTGGACTGATATTCAGACCATCGGCAATCCTGAGCATGACTCCTCCACCCAGGAAAGGGGAGATAATAGTTTGTCCAGATGCACCGCGAATGGGAAACTCACCAGTCAGGGCAATCATCGAAGTTGCAGTGCGATCGCCAAATATGATTGTGGCATCGTGCAAAGACAGGTTGTCCGTAAATCCGACCTTGGTCAGAATCGCTAGACCTCCCGTTCCTAGGGCAGTCGTATCACCCGCTAGTCCGATAGCACCTCCAAGACCAATATAGCTGCGCCGGGGACGAGATTCTGGTTCGGGATTGACCTGAGCTTTCAGCGGTGCATTTGTTTGTGAAGGGACTGCATCTGATTGCTGCAAAACACCTTTAAAAGTAGCATCAGGGGTTGACAGTGAACCTGCTGACTGGGCGTAGGATTGTCCTGGCTCTAAGATAGCGGAGGTAACTAAGCAGACAAGACTCAGTTTTAGAAAACTTACAAAAGGCTGCAACATCATTTTTTTACTCATAATTGATTATAGACGTTGCTCAAAGAGGAATGCTTTTCCAGGCACAATGGAACAATTAACGTGTCCACCCCTTTTCCGAAATGAAGTGTCCAGACTGTAACGCTGCCGAGGTGTCAAAGAACAGTCATCGTAAAGTCGAATCATGTGGGCGCGATCGCTTATATTGGCATAAATGCAGAGCAAAAATAGATGTTGGATTTCAAGAGCGTCAACCCAATCTATGGCGATGGGCGATCGCACTGACAAGCTCGTACACATTATCCAATGTGTAAACCATTGTTTTCGGGATGAGTATTCACTAATTCCTTAGCTATCTGAAATGCAAATGGGAGGAAAGCTTCGACTTCACCAGCATCTTTGTTGTTAAGCATTGTCACACCCATTAAATTCTTATTAGATTTGATATGAGCGCACCTTGCTCTCAAGTCAATGAGGTAACTTTTCAAAAGCATCTTTTTTTGAAATTTACTTGCAAACTGCGATTCGTATTTCGCCAAGAAAACATCCAGTTCTTTTCGAGGCTTAGTACCATCAAAAAGCATAATTTCAAAAATCTTAAATAGAGATAAATATCGGTATTGTAGAGGAATTCTTTCATCAAGACTGTCTGCAAGCAGCTTAACTTCATTTCTACAGTTGATTGTATTCTGAAAACCAGCAACAAACAACTCATTAGGAAATTTCCATTGATTGTTTAGAGTTTCATTAGTAACTATGTTCAGGTTGGGAGGCATATCTTCCTCTATAAAATTGAAACAAGAAAATGGACATAGGGCAACTTTATTGTCGTAAATAAGTCTCAAGGTAGAAACTGTATGTTCTTTTGCTATCTGTATTCTTCTTCCGACAATCTCTGGTATTTCATGAGGCATATCTGGAGAAATATGCGGAACTTTTATACGAATAAAATGCAAAACTTGATTTGTACCGAATAAAGCAAGTTGATAAACATCGCCCGAAAATTCAAGATCAATTGATGCTATTGGTTCTTTATCTCCTTTGTCAGTATATTCATTGAGCATTGGTTCAACAAAGTAATACCAGTAACCGTTAGGCATTATAGATTCCCTACTTTTTCTATTATCTATTAGTGGCTTGTACGAAAATATATGTTTAAGGCTAAACATATAACCTTCCTTTGCTCCGCTGCCAAACTCATTCATTGATTTTCTGGCTGTTCATCGTACAAATACCGTGATACTTGCAGCCTGACTATAGATTATGCGGCAACAACAGCGTACCGCAGCACTTCTAACACCTCAATGGGATCGCAACCATACAAACCTGCTCCCCAGGCTGCATTTTTCTCAACAACTGCCCATCCTCTTCCTTGAATCACACCTACGTCAATTACTGTTGCCTGAAGAATCTTTACCCGTTCATCTGATAGTAGAGTTTCGATGAACTCCCGAACCTCGCACTCTTCCTCTTCTGTATGTGCAAAATCCTTCTCTCGCTGTAACTCTCCATCGCGGAGATAGACTGAGAATGTTTTTAGGGAGCGATTCAAAATAAAGCAACGAAACTCCTTTTCCCACTCGACAATTTCCGCAATTAGCACTGGCATCTTATCGGGATAGTCGCTTGGCAATTCCTCACCTTGATAAACGCGAGCAGGGAAACTTTTGTCGTTTGGCGGTTTGATAAAAGCTGCTTTTTCCATACTCCGTGCTTCACCCAGCGTACTGAGATAAACCCAACGCTTCCGATATTCTTCAGGTAAATTGGGTAGCCAATCATCTGGTGCGTCAAGTAAGCGAAGTCCAAGTTGCTCCGCTATCATCTCTGTCATCAACGCTTCCACATACAAGACTGGTTCGGGTACAAGTTTTAATTCCTCAGGTAGCCTCCAGTTCATTAATCGCTCGACTCGCCAACCCAGACGATTAGCTGCACGCCATAAAGCTTGAGAATCTTCAGTGTAGCGAGGAGTCAAAATCAGAGTTGGCATCAGTTACAAAGTCTTTAAATGCTAGCAGGCAATCTCTAATTATAAGCAAGCCACTGGAGAGATACTGCCCCTCCTACCTCTTCGTTATCAGCACAGTGCCTTGCTTCTCGGCTTCCGGTGCTTAATGTAATGAAGTACCGTCCTCAGCACACATCCATAAATACGATTACTGCCATCTTTCCATCCCACATCGACAAGCTGATAGCGATCGCATCCTTGGAATGCTAACAGCTAAACTCGTATTGACCTATATGCAAAGCAGAAGTATATGTTGGGTTTCCTTGCATTAACTCAAGCTATGGCGATGAGCGATCGCATTACACCAGGATCTTTTATCAATCTGCTCCAATATGTTGTTAAGGCACTGTCTCGACTGCATTACGGAATGCTTCAACGGCAAACGGCAATTCTCCCACGACAAACGCTAGCTCCTCAGGATTGGCAACAAGAAAGCCGAGATTATCGAGGTAAGCCAAGCACAGGAACACCTGCTTGAGGTTTATGTAATCAGAAGGCAATGGTTTGACGGTTTCGTAACCCTGTAAAAAGACTTTTCGTTGTTGCTCGTCAAGTTCCATAAGCGCTAAAGCAAGGTCATAAAGGTAAAAGCCGAAACCACAACGGTCAAAGTCAATGATGCAAACCTTTTCGTCGCAGAGTAAGTAGTTACCAGAATGAAAGTCGGCATGAATAACACCAAAACTGTCTTGCTTGCGTTCGAAATGAGCAAAATAAGTGATTATGTGACTGGCATTGACCTTCAAACTGTTCAGGTCACTTTTATCTAATTTGGTGTTGCTTAAAGCCGTATACAACACCTCTAAACGCCCACTAAAATGGGCTTCATCAAACGTTTGGCGTTTGAAGCCTTCGGACAGTTCAAACTGTTGCGAGTGTATGTGAAGTTGTGCCATCAGAGAGCCTACTTTTGCAAGCTGATCATCGGTCAAAATGTCCACAGTAGGTGAAATTTGCCCTTCTACCCAGGACATGAGCGTACACAGCGTTTCTAGCTTGCTATCAGCAGGTACGCCTGTGACTAGCTCTCCGTTTAAATTAACAATAGGTTTAGGGAGTACCAAGGTCGTTTCGCTTTGCAAACTGCTTAACCAAGCTAGTTCTGAAGATATAGCAACTCGGTCATGATATGCAGATGTGTGCAGACGTAGTACATAGGATTTATCGTCAGCATCTACTTTAAAGTTAGTGTTACTTGCTCCGCCTAAGCGCGTTAGCTGAGCATTTTCTAAACCATAGTTACGAAGTGCTTCAATTGCAAGGTGTAAAAACGTTTTGTCATTCATCATCTATGGTTGTTCATCATCCAATGAATCGACTGGAATGAAACAGACAAATTCCCATCGTTAGTATATGTACCTCAGCACCAGCCTATCGAGACTGGTGTTTTGCTGTTTAGCTATCTCCGACCGTTGCTTTTTTACTTCAAGGTCTAGCTTGATGCTGAGTATCATCTTGGTTGTCATCCCAAAAGGATACTCTGGCTAGAGTAGCTAATGAATAATCAGCAGCTCTGAGAAACTTGTGTCAGCCGTCTTGAACCTAAAACTCAACACCAAAATCTTCTATATCAGTTAGTCCACCGGGAAGGTACTGCCCCTCCTACAGCAATGTTGTAAGCATTGCACCTCGCTTTTCGGTCTCCAGTGGAAATAATGGGTGGTATAGGAGTTGAACCTATCTGGTGCTGGTTAAAAGCCAGCTGCACAGCCGCTATGCCAACCACCCGCACAAACGAAACTGCCAGAGTGGGGGTCGAACCCACAACCCTCCGATTAACAGTCGGATGCTCCGCCATTGAGCTATCTGGCATTAACCCCTTACCCAAGAGTCGTTCGCGAAGCGTTCTCCGAAGGAGTACTTGGCTACCATTCTTAGGAGGAATAGGTCTGCATCCCGCAGGCAAGGGAAGTTTTACCCCGTGCAAGCCGAAAAAGCATTTGGTTTTGTCGGTAGAGAGCCGAGTGTGTATGCTTTGTCTGTCAGGACACGGGTAAAAATTGGCTCCGGGAGTAGGACTTGTAGGCGCAGCCTTCAAGGGAGAGTACCTACAACGCCGTAGTTAACAGCTACAAACTCTACCGCTTGCGCTATCCCGGAATAACCCCTCGCCCAAGAGTCGAACTTGGTCACCAGCCTTCGGAGAGCTAGGTCTGCATCCCGCAGGCAAGGGAAGGCTTAATCTGTGCAAATTTGCAAAGAATTGTTTAGCCGGTTAACAAGCGTGTACCGAGCAGTTCTCTGCCATTAATCACTTTTAACTCTCTAGCTAATACCTTAATTTCAACCACTTAGTTACTTGAAACCTCCTGATGTATGGAACACTACGCATTTCATTCATCAGCTCCCAATAGCAGCTTTTAGCAAACTCGTTCTTTATATCCAAGGGATATGTATATTTATAAATGGGTGGATTTTTACTCTCCCACACTATAGAGCGACAAAACTCTGGTTGAAGATACTCGTAAATACCCCATCTTATATTGTTGAGAAACTCAGCAATAGTACTACTGTGATAGTTCAGAATATCAGTATGAAATCTTTCGTAGAATTCATTGAGAACAAGAAGAGACTTTTCTAAATCTATATCTACATTATTTCTTTTAAAGATTTTAATCAGTTCATTTACTGCACCAGACAACCTTGAAAAATTGTGCTTTGAGATATTTCCGCATATTTTTAAAAACTCTATTCTTTTGATCGACAATACTGCATTTGTTTCTATAGAAGGCAACCAAGTTTCTACTTGTACTTCCTGTTCAAGCCAATCGATAAACCTATCGGTTGCTAGTACAAGGTTATTTATGGATTCACCTTCATTGAAACTTGGACTCTGACAGATTGACCGAATAGCACTTAGATATGATTGCTGCTCTCCAATTACCTTCTTATCAGAGCATGACAAAAAATCAACTAGGATAATATTGAAGAATCTTTGATGTGTAATCGAATGAAACATTATTTGTGATTCAGGGTCACTTCCATTCAAATCAAAGACCTCATAATTGACCATTTCATCAATAAGCTCCTTAACGGCTTTTAGAAAAATTACCTCTCGTTCAGTCTCTGAAAAACTCATAGCAACTATAGCAGTAGAAATTGTGATAGGGATAATTTTAAACAGAAATGCAAGGGCAATTAACCTAATAGAACGGTCTACTTGCGAGCAATCCACTGGGAAGGTACTGCCCCTTCTATAGCCGCGTTATCAGCACGGTGCTTCACTTTTCAGCCTCCAGTGGATAAAGGAAGATGGAGGAATCGAACCCCTACGACATCACTGCCGTACCACGGTTTTCAAGGCCGCTTGCCGTCCATTCGGCGGCATCTTCCGAGTTGAATAACGGAAGCTGGAGGAGTCGAACCCCTACAGTTATTCACTGCACTCCTGTGTTCGAGACAGGTTGCCGTCCTCTCGGCAGCAGCTTCCATTCAGGGGTGTCTGACGGGAATCGAACCCGCTATGACTGGTTCCACAAACCAGCGCCGCTACCGCTTTGGCTTCAGACACCATGATGGAGTCAAGGAGAATCGAACTCCTGACCTCTTGCGTGCAAAACAAGCGCTCTACCAATTGAGCTATGACCCCTAAATTTGGTGGATACTGGTCAGATTTGTAGCTTGCTTCTGCGTAGCAGTACTGGCATCTTTCTACTTGCAAGGTAGACGCTCTACCAATTGAGCTACAGACCCGTGTTTTGTGTTGTTGAATGCGATCGCATTCTCGCGTGCAAGTTATCAGAGCATTTTGCGTTTTCTCAGTTACTAGAGGGACTCCGCCGATGAGTTGTTACACACTCTTTAAAGGATGGCTACCTTGAAGCAAACCTGCCGGGTTCTTCGCACTCCTCGTTCTCAAACGCCCGCTGTGTTTGAACAGCGTTACTTTTCCTCTCGTACTAAAGTATGTAGGCTCTAAAAATTGGGTCACGTAAGATGCGATCGCCGTTATTGCAAAATATCAACAAACCAACTTAATTCACCTCCTTAAATTAAGAAGCGTTAAACCAGCGCCTCCACTAGGATTTGAACCTAGGACAATCACTTTAGAAGAGTGCTGCTCTTTCCCCTGAGCTATGGAGGCAATCTAAATTGGTAGTCCTGGCAGGATTTGAACCCGCAACCCCTTGCTTGTAAGGCAAACGCTCCACCATTGAGCTACAGGACTACGAAAGCGAGTGATGGGATTTGAACCCATGCGCTGAGTGTGGCGCACTCAGATGCTAGCCGCTACATCACACCCGCATATTTAACAGAGCGGACAACGGGACTCGAACCCGTATCATAAGCTTGGAAGGCTAATGTGCTAGCCATTGCACCATATCCGCATATCTAAAATCTGAAACTGCTTGAGGCGTTGATTCTAGTTGTGAGGGAATCCTATTTTTCTGATGAAAATCGACTTTGGAATTCTCCAAATATTCTGCTTTCTTTAGAAGAGTCGAGTACAGAAAATAGGACGCTTCTGAATCTCCCCCAAAATTGACCCTTGGGTAATAAGAAATCTGCAAACATTTGGGCAACCATTGACGGGTCATTTTTGAATACGCCACATCCCCAAGCACCTAGAACCAGTGCATCGCAATCATGATAGACAGCTAAACTTAACAATTTTGCACCGCGACTATACAGAACTTCGGGTATTTTTTCAGCATCCTTGGGTTGGTTTCTCCAAATGGCACCAGCATTAGGAGCTGGACTTGTTATGAAATCAACCAGAAAAGGTTTCTCTAAAAGCGTTCCATCATCTTTTCGGAAGATTGGACAACCGGGTGAGTAGATGATGCGATCGGAGTATAGGAGCGATCGCTGAGAACGATGGAAATCGTAGTATTCGGGGCATTTTGACAGGCTTTTATAAAGTGCCGAACTACGCGCCAGACTCTCTTCTTGGGCTTGAGCGCCTTTGAGAAACCCACCTCCAGGGTTTTTGGCAGAAGCAAAATTGAGAACGGCAATTTTTTGAAAGTTTTGCGATCGCGTTATGCGTTCTGCTCCCATAAGAGTTGTCTCATTCCTAACCTCAAATTCTATATTTGAGAATTGAGGAGAGCTAGAGAGAACGTCTTGTTTGATAGTTGAGAGGGTATCGGGTTCGTAGTATTTTGTCTGAGCGAGACATGATACCAGTTCTTGACCAATATTGACCTGTTTACCTTCAGGACAGAAGTAGTAGCCTGCTTCGAGAATTTCTAGCGTGTCTTGAGCGATCGCAATCCGCCTCATGATTTCTGCTCTAATTCGTTAGCACAAAATTAACAGACGATTAGCCTCTGCATTTTAGCCATGCCATTCAGTTCAACAAGATATAGAGAAGAAGTGAGCTAAAGCATCTCTAACCGTCATCGTTGTCATATTTCCCTCCTCTTTAAACTCAAAAAATAGACTGTTAGCATAGCCACACCCAAGCAGATGGCGAGACTCGAACTCGCATAGGCAGTTTACAAGGCTGCTGTGTTGCCATTAACACCACACCTGCAATCAGAAAGCAGACGGCGGGGGTTGTTCGCGTCAGCGTTCCCGTTCGGCGTTAGCCGTTACCGAAGGCTAGGGTACACACATCAAGGGCTTACCATGCCCTTATGTTTCCGGTTACGCCACATCTGCTTGAAGCAGGCGGCGAGAGTCGAACTCGCATCAGAAGATTACGAAACTTCTATGCTTGCCATTGCACCACGCCTGCAATTTGGTGGCGGGGGCAGGAGTTGAACCTGCTGATAAGAGGCTTATGAGACCTCCAAGCCTACCCTGGCTACTTCACCCGCATCGCACCAATGCCCCTGACTGGACTTGAACCAGCAACCTCTTCGTTCTAAGCGAAGCGCCTCGTGCCAATTGGGCTACAGGGGCAAAATGATTGGTCTATTCGTATTCGGGCTTTAACACCCAATACCCCTGGCTGGGATCGAACCAGCATAAACTTTGCACTCAACAAAGTATGTCTACCTGTTGCATCACAGGGGTAAATCGGGGTGGCAGGATTTGAACCTGCGACCTTCAGCTCCCAAAGCTGCCGCGCTAGCCAAGCTGCGCCACACCCCGTTAATGCTCCTGGTGGGATTTGAACCCACACATAGACTGTTTTTAAGACAGCCGCCTACTTCCAATTGGGCTACAGGAGCGAGTTTTGATGCTCCCGGTGAGACTCGAACTCACACATAGACTGTTTTTGAGACAGCCGCCTACTTCCAATTGGGCTACAGGAGCGTGATGAAAGCTGCCCTCTTAGGGACAGAACTGGGGAGGCAGGGCTTGAACCTGCATTTTTCCGCTTTCAAAGAGCGGTGCCATACCATTAGGCGACTCCCCAATAAATGCCGAGGTAGGATTCGCACCTACAACTTCATAATTCAGAGTTATGCGACTTGCTATTCGTCCACTCGGCAATGAAAGGCTGCCCTGGTAGGGATTGAACCTACGACCGTTCGCTTAACAGGCGACTGCTCTTCCACTGAGCTACAAGGCAATGACAGCCCCCCAGGTCAGAATCGAACTGACGACCTCCTGTGCTTCAAACAGGCGCTAACTACCAACTGAGCTACCGGGGGAAGTTTCAACGGAGAGGACAGGATTTGAACCTGCGTTAGGTAAAACCTAATCAGACTTTCCAAGTCTGCGCCTTAAGCCACTCGACCACCTCTCCAAGTTGACGAGAGCGGAGGGAATCGAACCCCCACGTCATCGGTTTCGTAGACCGAGGTTTTATCCAGTTAAACTACGCTCTCATTAAGTAGTGCTGACGAGATTTGAACCCGCAATTCGCTTGATTGAAATTCAAGTGGCTTAAGCCATTTGCCTACAGCACTATGAAAGGCGAGGGGACTGAGATTTGAACTCAGATCATCGGTTTTGGAGACCGAGATGTTGCCAATTACACCATCCCCACATACGATTTGAACTTTGAATCTAAAGTCCAATGAGTCGGGCAGGATTCGCACCTGCAATGCATAAAAGCGGCGGTTTTACAGACCACTGCCCACGCTAATAGGCGAGCCGACCCAAATGAAAAAGGCGGAGAGGACAGGACTCGAACCTGCAATGGGTTGCCCCAAACTTCTTTAGCAGAAAAGCGCTTTTACCATTCAGCCACCTCTCCAGATAGCCCCAAAGGGATTTGTAGGCGAAGCCTTCTCGAAGGGTACCCTTGTACTTGCCTTGAGGGGGCGATGTCCTAAACCGCTAAACGATGAGGCTTTGAGCTTGAGTAGGAGTAGTAGGACTTGTTCGCGAAGCGTTCCCGAAGGGTACCTACGACGAGCCTCTTATGAGAAGGCTGCTCTACCACCTGAGCTATACTCCCTCGATTGCAGTCTTGAGGGCAGTGGGAGTAGCAGGACTCGAACCTGCAACCATACGGTTAAGAGCCGCCTGCTCTGCCAATTGAGCTATACTCCCTTTGAGAGGTCGAGGTGGGATTTGAACCCACGAATTTCTCTTTTGCAGAGAGACGCCTTAAGCCTCTTGGCGACTCGACCTCGGCGATTTGGGCAATTTACAATCTGAAAGAAACAGATACTAAATCGCCCCATAGTCCCAACGGGGTTTGAACCCGTATTCCAGTATTGAAAGCACTGTGTCCTAGCCGCTTAGACGATGGGACCTTGTAGCGAGATGAGATTAAGAATTTTTATCTCTATTTGCTGAACGAGGCTGACGGGACTTGAACCCGCGACATCTTGTTCGACAGACAAGCACTCTACGCAACTGAGTTACAGCCTCATCAATTCAGCAATCTTGCTACAAACGTGTTACATCTCCGGGCTGTGGGGGGCATTGCTTGCTAGGCTATCCCCCCACTTGAGATGTCTGTGCTTAATTAAAAATGCACAGTATCAATCGTTAAATAGGTGATTTCTTATTCAGTTTTCAAGGTTCAGAAAAAGATGGAAAATATTTACAGAAATAATCGCCTTTCTAGGTAATAAACCTGTTGGGTATTACGCCTAGATTCAGCAGTTTTGGTTTGAGTGAGGTGTGTATTATCCGCTTGTTCAGTATCTACTTCAGATTTTTGGGAAGTAGGCTGATGCTGCACCTCAAAGGATTCTGGCGGATGCCAGCCTTTATTGATTCGTTGGATGTAAAGTAACATCATGACTTTTTTGGGTTAGAGGTTTTTGTCTCTTCCCCTCTTTCAATATATTTATACTACATAAATACTACAAAAAGTGTCAAGGGGTTGGGGAAAAATATTTTGGGAATTTTGGAAAGATGCAGGAAACCTACCCAAACTCCTGACTGAGCTTAAGTTTTATGCCTGACATCTTGCCAAGTGTATCTATATATATAAGGAATTGCATGCTGTAGTATGGGATGTGCGATCGCTCATCCCCTGGCGGATGGTCCTCTGGCGGATGGCACTGACGCAAGACAAAAGGAGGGTCACTGACCCTAGAGCGATCGCTTATCCTACAAAAACTTAGATTGAAAACGCTTCAATCTCGCTATTACTCCACTCTCGCCGCGATCGCTCAGCGATAAACGGTCGGACTTTGAACTTCGGAGGGCGACCGTCAAAGACATCAATTCGCAAAAAAGAGTAAGGTCGTCGCTTCTGCAACCCCTGACCATGACGACCGACAAAAAGCAGCGATTTTGCTACCAAGCGGGTGTCATCGCCCTTGATACCCCCAAAATTCTCCGTCAATTCCGCTCCCTCAGACCGCTGACGGCGGAGACTGTGACCGCTGCCACCACAAACGATCCAATTGATATTGGAGTCACCGTATCCGGTATCGCCAGTTTGCAGATATTCCAGGCAGTGAGCGTGACCGTTCAGAATCAGATCGACTAGCGGACGCCCCTCCGCTTGCTTTCCTACTGCTTGCTTCACCGCATCTAACACCCGGCGGAGACGCTGGCGAACCGCTAAAGTTTGCGCCTGGTGCCACTTCGTCGCCTCCGTGACGTAGGGGGGATGATGGAAATAAATGACCCGCCCGCGCACCTCAGCGGTATTCCAAGATTCGATCAGCCTTTGCCGCAGCCAGTCCAGCTGCTCAACGTCAGTGACTGTCGTTTCGTCGGCTGCCAGTTGCTTGTTGATGTCAATCAAAAGTTCGTCGATTTGCTCTAGTTTGGCTTGATTGTCATCCAGCTGTTCAGCCTCTTCGGGTCGCCCGGAACTCAGTAGAGCTGAGGCTTCCATGATTTGAAGTTTCTGCCGTTCCAAGTCAGACCGACGATTTTCTAATTCGCTACGGTAGTCGTCCCCCTCTTGAGTCGTTGGCAGGGGGATTGGCGCATTGAAAGTATTTGAATCGAGTGCAAAGAAATCAATTCCACCGCTGCGAAACGTGTAATAGCGGTTAGGTAAGCGGGTGAAGCGTCCCGGTTGATAAGAAAGACAGCGACCTGTATCCGTCTTGGCAGTGTAATGACGATCTAGATGACGAGCCAGTTCACTCTCACTATTGAACGCTTTGAGGTAGTCAAGAAACGCTCGTGCATAGGCATTCCCTTGACCCGAACCGTGCCAGCCAATGTCCAAATCTAACTGGGAGCGCAGCAGGCGGCGTAAGGGCAGCGAAGCCTGGGCGATTAAACCATAGATAAAGGGTAAGTCATAGTAATCGTGGTTCCCTGGCACCGGCAAGAACGGCATATTGAAGACCATTTGATCGTAGGCAATGCGTTCCGGGCGATCGCCTCCTACCAAAAACTCTCGGTAGGGAGAAATAAAGTTTTTTAGGTAGTATTCGCTGGAGCCAACCAGATAGATCACGTCGCCGGTGTGCAACACGAAACGGCTCTGTTCGCGGTGGGCAAGCATGAGTTCTGCGATTTGTCGTTGGGGGTTGTATCCTCGATAGGAGCCGGAGCCACTATCCCCCACAACTAAAAATGAGAACTCCGGAGTGTCAGAAGCGCCATCGTCTAAAACCATCCGGGTTTGATCGATTCCTCGTTCCACAAGACTCGGTGCAAGCCATCGCACTCGTTCGTTCATCTTACGGATTTTGACCGAGATCGGTGGATCGGATACAAATTGCATAGCTGCTTTACTCCCAGATTTCTCTGTGCCCTCGTTGCTCGTCCCACTGCATGCTGATTGTACCTGCCTGCGTCCGCAGAAGGCTTCTATCGGTTTATATTAGTTTTCCGATCGGCGAGAGCGACGAGTAGCTTGCTTGTAGTCTAGAAGATAGACACGATGTAATCTGAATCTATCCGCCGTTTTAATCTCTATGACTGAGCAACGTGATGCTGATTCGTCGTCAATAGATTCTCAGCAACCTAGCGAACCAAAGGATGCTGTGACGACTGAGTCGGTCAATGATTCTCCCAAAAACCGCATTGCGGGTGTTTGGAACGACGCAACCGCACGCTTGAGGCAACTGCTACCTGTAGAACAAGTGGCACAAAAGACTGTTGGGTGGTTTAGTGTCAGCGAAGACCGGGTTGCAGAGATTTTGGAGACGGTTCGAGCTGAACTCCCCACGACAGAAGCCCTTTTGATTGGGAAACCTCAAGCAGGGAAAAGTTCGATTGTGCGGGGGCTGACGGGCGTTTCTGCTGAGATTGTCGGTCAGGGATTTCGTCCTCACACGCAACACACGGAACGGTATGCTTATCCTTCTAGCGACGTGCCCTTGCTCATTTTTACAGATACGGTCGGGCTGGGAGATGTAAATCAGGACACTCAGGCGATCGTTAAGGAGTTGGTTGGCGATTTGCAACAGGAGAGCCGTTCTGCCAGAATTCTGATTCTGACGGTCAAAATTAATGATTTTGCAACCGACACACTGCGACAGATTACGACTCAGCTGCGTCAGCAGTATCCAGATATTCCTTGTCTGCTAGCTGTCACCTGTTTGCATGAGGTTTATCCTCCCGGTACTGACGATCATCCCGCTTATCTACCTGACTATGAGGAGGTTAACCGAGCCTTCGGTGCAATTCAACAAGCGTTTGTCGGAGTGTGCGATCGCTCCGTTATGATTGACTTCACCCTGGAAGAAGATGGTTACACGCCGGTATTTTATGGCTTAGAGGCGCTGCGAGATACCTTGGCAGACCTCCTGCCAGAAGCGGAAGCGCGGGCGATTTATCAATTATTAGATAAGGGCGCTAGCGAACAAATTGGCAACCTCTACCGAGATGTTGGACGCCGTTATATGTTGGCATTTTCCATCATGGCAGCCGCGATCGAGGCGGTACCGTTGCCATTTGCCACCATGCCTGTCCTAACTGCCTTGCAAGTCTCAATGGTCGGTTTGTTAGGAAAATTGTACGGGCAAACTCTGAGTCCATCGCAGGCGGGGGGTGTCGTTAGCGCGATCGCGAGTGGTTTCCTAGCACGGGCAATCGGACGGGAGTTAATTAAATTCTTACCGGGTTTTGGGAGCGCGATCGCTGCTTCCTGGGCAGCTGCCTACACCTGGTCATTGGGCGAAGGTGCCTGCGTCTATTTCGGTGACTTAATGGGAGGTAAAAAACCCGATCCGCAGAAAATTCAATCTGTGATGCAAGAAGCGTTTAAAACAGCGCAAGAACGATTTAAAGGAATCAAGCGTTGATAAAACCTGTGCCAATTTGCATTGCAGCAAGAACTGAAACAGCGCATTTTAGCTATCTTTTCAATTGGAAGACCAGGCAGAGGTTATTTGTAGTATTAATATTGAGTCAAGATTAGTTTCATCAAATTCCCATCTAAAAAAGGCCAATCCATCCAAAATCCCATGTGTAAAATAACGATTAGCCAAAACACTCCTTGGTAAGAAGCTTTGCTACTCTTATGGCGTAGTTTCTGTTGGGCTATAAATGCACCTAGCCATCCACCTGCTAATTCACACAGATGCAGAGTAACTTCTGGTATTCTCCATTGCCCCTTTCTTGCACGAGATTTATCTTCGGCGTAAATTACAAACGTAATGAAACCCATCACTGGATAAAGGATGAACCTCATCACTGTATTAACGATTAAAGGTGATGCATTGAAAATTATGAAGGTAAATTTAATAAGTCCTAAAAGAGGTAATATATACAGCAAAAAAGCTTTCAAAGCCAAAAAAATCCAGATGATTTAGGTTGAGATATATCTCCTTCAATTAATGCACTTTTAGCTCGTAATTTTCCATTCTTTTCAACTGCTATTTGATAGTATATCGTCTCACCTACTTTTGGACGTTGATTAGAATTCTTTAGCGCAGTGATATGAATAAAAACCTCTTGACCTCCCTTTTCTGGTTTTATAAAACCAAAACCCTTATCGTCCTTCCATACTGTTAGCTTACCTTTATGCATAGTAAGTTCCCTAAAGTAACCTTATGTCCATATCAACTAGAAATCAGCCTTTAGGCGTGCGTTTATTCCAATTCTCATAACGACCTAGCTGCCTAATCAAAGTATCCGTGCTGCTGAGTATAGCTAACACTCGTTTCGCAGAAATACCCGTAAATATAGCGGTCTAATATTTATTCAACCATTCCTAGTGGTTTAACACACTGATTCGTCATGATGTTTTACAGGAAGCGGTCTAGCATCCCAAAATAGTGATTAATCAAAGTAATGGGATGCAAATAGCAGGGTTAAATTAGATGGTGAGCAGCGAATAATGATGAGAGGTTAGCTTTCCTGCGTTATTTAACTTCAATGCACTACATCATAAGACAGTTGCACCAGACCAGAATCATAAGTTTGACATTTAGTAAGATTCAAAGATTGAGAAATTGTTCCATTATCAAATAATGGAATTCCTTCACCCAATATCGTTGGATGTATTGAAAGAATTAGCTCATCTACTAGGTTCTGACTCATCAAGGCATGAGTCAGTTGAGATCCGCCAACTAACCAGATATTCTTTCCATCTACCTGACGCAATTGCTCTACAAATTCCGTGATGTCTTCCCTGATAACTTCAGCATTGCTATCTGCTGGAAAGAGAGGATTTTTTGTAAACACATAGCTTTTTACACCTTTGTAAGGATACTCACCGAAAGTCAGCACTTGCTCGTAAGTTTTCCTACCCATCAGAAGAGTATCAACACTAGCGAAGAATTCTGAATAGCCGTAATCTTGGTCTGTAAATAACCAGTCAATGTCGCCAGACTGCCGCGCAATATAACCGTCTAAACTGGATGCAATGAACAGGATAACTTTACGCATTGCTCTTTTTCCTATACCTTTTCCTTTGCTGGTGGTACGATGCCAAGCTTATTCAAACCTTTATCCAGTACCTTTAGTAAATGAAAATCTTCCTCTGGTAAGGGATAAGTGCTATTGCTGAACAATCCTGCACTTTGAGAAGGGCGCTTTTCTAGGAAGGAGAATGCTTGTCGAAACTGATGCGGTTCTGCTTGAATTGGCGAGTCAAAATGGCAGGGAATAATTCGCTGAAAGTCCCAACTTGCTACCTTATCTGCCCATTCGATAGTTTCTTTCGGTGCGCGGTTGAGAATCAAAGTTTGTAGAATTGGTGCCACAAACAGACGACCATCTCCTCGCAGCGCATCGAACGACCGTTTCCAATCCGGCTTCCATCTGAAGGGAAACAAACCGAAATAAGCTTTTTTGGAACGTTCCGGCGCTTTGAGAGCATTGCGAAACACATCACCCCATTTCGGTACTTCTAGCACGCCTGGTTGGAAATACAAAGTAAATAGGGAGATGCGCTGCCATCCCTTCCGGCGATTTGCCTGAGTGTTGGCAACGATATCAGACGCTTGCTCCTTGGCATGGAACAGCAAAGGATAGGGGTCTAATTGGACAATTGCAGGCGGATCTTCTGGTATGGAAATTACCGAATCGGTTACAAGTAGCGTGCGCGATCGCGCATGAAAAAATGCAACTTCCGCAAACTTACCCGGTCCCAGGTAGATGGGACCTAGTATCGCGTAGTCAAACTGGTTGGCAAAGGGGGTGGTGCTGCTGTCTTGTGGAAGTACCTGAGTGCGTTTGGAAGGCAAACCCAGCCAACTGAGGGGGAGATTGAGGGGGAAACTCCACTGAGAAGGAGCCACAAAAACCTGTGCAAGCGGAAAACATCTAGCAAAGGGACCCACGAAGACTTTGTGTTCTAGTCCAGAAATCGTGGGTAGGATGATGTACTTGACATCTCCGTGTTCTGCTACCAATTCTTTGACAAGCCGGATACACTCAGGAGTCGGCGCAACAGGCGCATAGACGAGCAAACCCCCTTCATCTAGCTTAACGACTGTCATGCGAATCGGCACGACAACGTAGAAGATGCCCTGAAGCTGGTCAAAAGTCCAGACTGTATCCTGAACAACTTCTTTGCGAATAGTCCGCCGACTGCCAAAAGGATAGAGAGGCAAAGTAAACCAGAAAGACCAGGAAAAGTCCCTCAGATGAATCTGTTCTGCGTTTAGTGTGCGTTCATCATCAGCCACTTCACGACCCCCTTCCGCATTCGCTCAATCTGTGTTTATTTGAACTTCAGAAGTTGGAGTGTAGCAAATTGTTGTCCCAATAAACTACATTTTTGTTAAAACTCAGCCTGCTTATACCATTTTAGATTTTAGATTTCAAATTTTGGATGGTAGAAGACTGGCAGCGATCGCGTACAGCCCTTTGGGCATGAAAACAGCAAAGCGAGGCGTTAGCCTAGGGCTGACTTGTCAGTTCGCATCCTTGCCAGTAGCCACTAACAACAATTTATTTGTACTCTAGCGCCCCTAAATGATTCCTGAAGGCGAGATACCCGAAAACTCTTACGGAGTCGGGTATCTGAAGGGTTAGCTCACTACTCAAATGCTAGGATTGCGACTACACGCTATTGAAGGCTGAACGCGGTTTCTGGTTGATTGCACAAGAACTCCGGAATTTGGGATTTTACGGTTGAAGTCTTTGAGATGGTTTTTTTTAAAGAGCGATCGCGTCTATATGTCACGACTAAGGGAGTGTGGCTTGAGATGAACCCAATTTACTTAGTTACAGCCATTTTTCTCGTTTTTGTCACCTACACAAAACCTAGTTGGTTTTGGCAAACTCGTAAGACACTCCGAATCAGACATAGAATTGGCGATCGCGCTACAGCTATTTTTTGTTACGCACTTGCAGTAGCGCTCATCATCAGCGCGATTATTTAATAATTGCTCCCACAAGCCTTTCCTTCTGCAAGGCTTGCTAGTATGCCAATGCCCTTGGTAAATCTTTGGCATACTAGCGCTTTCTCCTTGCGTTCTTTTCCCTAAAACTCAAGCTAGAAATAACAGTTTATAACTCAACTTTGTGTTGGGAGAATTGTTAGGGAGATACGGCTTTCAATCCTTTAGCTGTTAGGATTACCTCAGCTCCTTTCTTTACGGTTAAGGTTGTTGAAGAGTCAGCTCCTTCAGGCTGATCGGGATTGCTGATTGGTGTCTCTAGAATGTAAAAATAATCCCCATTCGCCCACCCTGTTGTGCAACTTCCATCCCGGCAAGTGATTTTACCTCCAGTTAAATTGATGCATTTTCCATTAGCATCACAACCACGGTAGCTAAGATTTCCCGTTCCATTGACTCCTGACCAAGATTTTGCATTACCAACCGTTATTGTCCACTCACCATTACTGAGAGTTTGTGAGTCAGTTGGAGCTTGAGAGTTTCCATCATCGATAATCTCCATTTTGGTGATGAGAGATTCTTGTTTGCTTTTGCCGCAAGGTTCGATGCTTTCACAATCATTAACGGAGAGGATTTCATAAGAGTTACGAACTTTCTTATTCAAGAAAGTTTTTTCTTGTTCGCAGACTTCAAATGATGCGCCAACATTCCTCTCGATTCTGTTTTCATCCACTAGGGTGACGTAGCATTTGAGGTCACCTTGTACCATGCTTGTGACGGTACCAATGGTTGGCTGCTTAGCTGGAACTTGCTTATTTCTGCCACCTTTAACTTCCGTATTCGTTTGAACTTTGTTAGAAGAATTATCGCTAATTTCGGTATCTGTTTTAGATTTATTAGTGCTAGCTTCTGTATTTGCTTGAGGTTTATTAGAAGAATTAGCTTTAACCTCGGTATCTGTTTGAACTTTATTAGAAGAATCCGCCTTCGTTTCCGGGGCGTTATTTGGTTGATTTTCCTGAGAAGCATTGGGAACGGAGTTACCACAACTCACAAGCCAGACGGAGCAAATAGTGAATGCAATCGTCTTTGTCAACTTTTTCATGTTTGAGTTTTTTCCAAAATTGAGTGAGTGCATTCTTGATAACTACGCTTTTGGGTCAGGAATAGGTAAGTAACAGGTATCTTCACTTCAAATTACTCTGTTTCCCGAAGCGCTAGAAAGTCTATGCTTTCCCATAAGTTCTAAAATCCATATAGACCAAGGGTTTTAGTTCGGAAAATGGAAACCGATATTGGCTGTTTTTTAACGAATCCCCTTCCACTTTGGTGAGGCTACACATACAGATACCCCCAAACTCTGCCAAGGGCGCGATCGCATCGCACAGGGATGACTGAGTGCATACGCCTATCCGATCGTTTGAAAAAAGAAGCTATTTTTTCTCTTTGCAAGAAGTATCGGGGAGAAATCAGGATTCTCACCACCCTTTTTAAAAACAAGGATATGTTCTCCCTTTTTCAAGGGAGTTTATGCAAGTTCGTACCTTATCCGAAAAGGATTAGCGTCTGCCTTAAATCAAGAAAATTAGCAATTTTGGGTGGACTTGTTTGGATAGTGTAGTTGCTAGAGTAATTTTTCCCGTTTAACCGATCCAAACCTGTAAGAAGAATCACAGTAAAGGGAATTCAGAGTTATGACCGATGCCCGTCAAATGAAGATTCAATGGATTGCTGCTGAATTCAAGCGGCTAAACGCACAGCTTTCTGAGCTTTTGGAACAACAAAAGCAGATACCAAGGGAATCTTATGATTGGTGGCAATTGCAGGATCTGATTAGCGAAGTGGAAGACGAGATAGAGGCGTTGGTTTTTACCTCTAGTTGATTCATTAAACTTAATCGGAAATAAGAGGTTGTAGAGAAAAGTGGGATCGTTTCTATTCCTTTCACCCTAAGCTGTCACCAGCTAGCGATAGCTGAGACGGAAGTTGTGCAATCCACAAGCCGTTTCCATCACATCATCAACATAATGAGCAACCCGATTCCTAAACTTGTCCACCACAATCTTGCATCGCTTGATGCCCCCAAGCTGATGCTCGATTTCTACTCGTTGGCTTGAAATTTCTCGATTCCTTTGTTT